>JBNKVZ010000074.1:0-20537 GCA_050299455.1 Thalassospira sp. | reverse complement strand
CCCAGGAGGCGACATGGCGACGGATCGGAACCCTGCTTGACCAATTCTCTCCTCAAGAATGTAGAAACTACTTCAGAAATTCTGGCTATGCGTAATTCTATTCGGAAAAGACTCTAGAGTAACGACGAACCGTGGAAGTGAATTTTCTTTTTTCGAGAGCGAAGCGGTGATCGTCTTTTTGCAGATTTGTTGCGGTGTTGGTGCGTGCTATTAAGACGTTGTCGGCCTCGACCAGCGGGGCAGCTTGATTGAGGTTGCATCACAAGCTCGGAGCGCAGTTTTCCTCGGATTTAGCCGAAAAAATCGTTCTAGGACTGATCGTTTTTGGGGCTTGGGGTATTTTAGGATTCGTTATATCCCATTGATCAAATCATAACGGCCCAGGCCTTGTGATGTCCCGCTGCCTGCACAGCATCGTTCGCCAAGGCCAAGTAAAATGGCGAGATTGTCGTCGTAGCCTGTGACCTTTACGTCGCCAATTAGCCCGGCCATCGGAATGGGTTTCCCTGGTTGTCGCGATGAGTAGCGATCCCAGCGTTCTATGCGCACATCCGCATCAAAAATCTCAAAGGGTGTTTTGTGTTTATCAAAGCATGATGGTGTGGGAGGGAGCTTTATACCATTCCACAATGCCAGCCCCATAACCCGTTCATAAATTGCCTGAAGTACCCCATCTGTGTTCGCCCTGAAATTCGAACCACGCTTGCGCATCAATGGTGTTAGAAAACGAAGTGTAAACATGTCGATATCGGCCGCGCGCGTTTGAAGGTTTGGCAGACTTCGCGTTGAGACGATTGTGACGTCATAAGGGGTACATGGTACGCGCAACCCTCCCTTTGCACGAAGAGACATGCCTTGCGCCAGTCCGTGCTGAAGGGCAAGTGAGATATCTTTTGCAATGATCTCTGCGATGCCAAAAAGGCGGATCGTAATCTTGATCCGGTTTTTTATGCGATCACAAAAAATGGTGAAAGGCTTTGGAATTTGCGTGCGCCCAAGATAGGTCCCGACAGGCTTGTAGAGCATATCATAGCAGCCCGGACGTTGATGAGGGTCAGGACGGCGCGCACGGGCAGCTTTATCGGTTTGAAGTGCGGCCAGTTGATGGCCCATCATGCCGCGTACAGCATTACCGATCCAGTATCCCCATTCCATGTTGTCTGGAAAATCGATCCAGACTGTCACGTCGCAGTGCCGCCAGTGCGACAGAAGACCGGGCAGCTCTGTCTCAATCGGTGGAGAATGAACAAGGTCCAGAAAGGCCACAATATTTGTCCAAGTGATTAGATAAGCCAGAATTCGGTTTCTTCCGTCACCGGTGTCGCGCCGCGGAAAATACAATCGCCAAGGCTTGTGACTGGTAATGGATACGCCCTAAGGGAGTCTTCTGTGGCAAGATAAGCCATCAAATCCTGCACCAACTTTTTGATGTCCGTTCGCGCGCCGCGAAACTCGAACACGCTGCCTTGCACTCTAACGGCGGTCTCTTCAAGAATTTCGGCAATTTTACGCCGGCGCCGGTCGTCGCGGATGTCGTAACAAATCACCCAGATCAGATTGCCATCACTCATGCCGCAAAAATCTTTCCTGCCAAAGATGCATCTCAGTAATCCAGCACATAAGGACGATATTGCATGTCGTCCTTTGAGGGGTCTTTGATATGCGCAATCAAGGCATCGACCTGATCCTGTATCAAACCGCGCCAGGTTGTTTGTTCGTTGCGCCTGTGTGATTTGACCGTCCGGTTGACCCAGTGTTCATAGGCCCTGAACACGCGGTCACGTCCTTCCGGGCGGATGAACAAAGTGCCCGTTTCGCCGGTGCCAAACATTTCGCGCGTGATGGTCTGATTGTTGACCAGATAATGTGCCAACCCCTCGACCAATGGGCTCCGGAATTCTTCGACAAGATCAAGTGCAAGCGAATTGCGGTTATCCTGCGTACTATGAAGGAACGCAAACCCCGGGTGCAGGCCGGATTTGCCGACAAGGGTTTCGACATCTGTGGTCAATAGCCAGGATAATATATCAAGCAGTACGTCAAATTCGGTCGGCTTTCGCGCATTCTTTTTGCGGTCATGGCGGTAACGTGTTCTGACCTTGAAATCCCAGCCGTGGTCAAGAAGTTGACCAAGGCAGGGCCAGAAAAGCTTGGCGCATTCGGCTTCAACACCCATGATTTCCGGGGTATTCGTTGCAATCCGAAGTTTGCGGGTGATACGGCCAATTTTTCGCGCGACCTCATCGATTTCTGAAATCTTCTTTTTGCGGTTCAGGCGTTTAAGAAGTCCGCGTTGATTAAGGCAGCGTCCCTCGACAAAGGCGCGCGCCAGAAAAAGCTGTTTTTCCGTATTGATGCAATGTTCTGCCTGCATCAGGTGCAGCTTGCTATCGGTCGAGGCCTGAGGTCTGCCCAGAACCGCGCGTGGAACAGCATGTCCGTTTACGAAACTTACCGGAATTTCATGTTCAATGGCCAGATCAAGGGCATCCTGGCTGATCTCGCCATCGGTAAACACATCGATGCGATCCACCTGGCTTGCATGCAGGAGCATGATCTCGTGACCACTGCGTTCAATGCGATTTTGCCCCGGGATGGTCTCAATGCGAAAGCCGTTATGATCGCGCGAAATGCGACGATCTGCATTAACGGCATAAAGACGATGCAGGCGACCGGTTTGATAAGCGACAGGCTTGGCATTGGAACTGTCGAAACCGGATGGTGCGTTCACACCTTGAGGGGGCGGTATGAGCGTGTTTTCTTCTGGTGTTTGGTTGTCTTCCCGTTCTTTGCGCACAACAAGCGATCTGACAAACAAACGACCAAGGAAATCAAACCCCTCATCAAATGAAACAATCCGGCTTTTGTCGGGGTGCAGGCGTAATCCATATCCTTCAAGAAGCCGGGCGGTTTCCGCCAGAACCTTGTCGGCCTTGCGCTCAGACCGACAAAGAATGATGAAGTCGTCGGCAAACCGGACGATCCGAACGCCCTGATCCTCGATCTTCTCATCGATATCATCAAGATACAGATTGGCAAGCAATGGGGATATTGGCGCCCCTTGTGGCAGGCCGACCCCGTTGGTGCCATAGGCATCCAGCCAAAGGTCAATCAGATCCAGAACGCGATCGTCATTGATCGATTTTTCAAGTCGTGCCCGCAGACGGTCATGCGGGATGCTGTTGAAATAGTCCTCGATATCGCCTTCCACTACCCAGTCATAACCTGCGCGGCGATACATTGATATCCGGTCCACCGCCATCTGTACCGACCGTCCCGGGCGATAGGCAAAGCTGCCTTCTTCCATTTCTCCGTCCAGAATTGGACCGATAATGGCACTTGCCGCAGACTGGACCACACGATCCTGTATGTTGGGGATGGAAAGTTGTCGTGTGCCACCGTTTCGCTTGGGAATGGTGACGTGGCGTAACCCACCTGGCGCATATGCACCATGTTCGATGTCACGCACCAGACTCTGCAATCTTGGTAAAACGTCGCGGGCGAAATCCGCAATCGTTTCACCGTCGGGTCCGGCCGCACCGCGGTTGCGGCGAACTTTTTCCCAGCCCCGAAGCATGCATTCCAAGCAATTGATCTGATTGAATAATTTCATCGCGGACTCTGTGGAATTATATATAAATCTTTAATATCAAATGGTTAATATTATATAATGTATAGAATTTGAAATAAAATATCAAAAATTAATATTTTGGTCTGTGCTATGTGGAAAACTGTATGGGAATCATTTTCTTGACATGGATGCTGCAGAGGGTAGGCTAAGCACTCAGCCGTCGAATGACGCTGATTGAGACTAGTCTGCCTCCCTAAAAAAGAAAGAAAGAGCTAAGCACTCAGCCGTCGAATGACGCTGATTGAGACCTTAAATGCTTGGTTAAAAAATTGGAAAAGGGCTAAGCACTCAGCCGTCGAATGACGCTGATTGAGACGCTGTTGACAAACTTCCATTTCTTTAATGAGCTAAGCACTCAGCCGTCGAATGACGCTGATTGAGACATGGAAAAGTTCAATTAGATTTTGTACTTTTGTATGCTAAGCACTCAGCCGTCGAATGACGCTGATTGAGACCTGTGGCCAGTTTGAAGATACTGACAAAATGCTAAGCACTCAGCCGTCGAATGACGCTGATTGAGACTTTAAAGCAAAGGCAGTATTCCTCGTTGAAGCTAAGCACTCAGCCGTCGAATGACGCTGATTGAGACATTAGCCGATACAGGCTCCCTTTTTTAGGTTGGCTAAGCACTCAGCCGTCGAATGACGCTGATTGAGACCCTTACGTTACCTTAGATACTTCAATATAAGCTAAGCACTCAGCCGTCGAATGACGCTGATTGAGACCAAGGGTCTTGATTTCATTATTGTCATTAGAAATAAGCTAAGCACTCAGCCGTCGAATGACGCTGATTGAGACGTCACTTCGGCTTTCCGAGCGTGGTAGCTGTAGCTAAGCATTCAGCCGTCGAATGACGGTGATGGCCGACAGGTGGTTCTGCTCTCGCGCCATCAAAACAACTCTGAAAATTTGAAAGAAAAAGAGCGACCTATCCTGACTATCTATCCTTAATGGTGGCGGCTCTTGGGCATTTTGGCAGGTGAAATCGAAAATTTTGCCGTCATTGGCAATCTTGGGTTGCGCAACGATTTTAATTCGGTCTAGCTTTTATAAGATTAATTGCATGCATAAAGCTGAGGGGCCGGGTGATCGGGCGGGACAGGGGGGCGAAAGTCATTGAAGGATTGGAAAGCGTATTCTTTTGAGGCAAAGGCGATCCAGAAATTCGTTTTTGCCAGTGGCAAGCTGCGTGATTCGATTGGGGCCAGTGCCCTGATAGATGCCTTGGCAATGCCATCGCAGGGGGCGTCAGTCGCGCCGGAGCTCGCCAGTCTGTTTGATCATGTCTGTGCTGTGACGGGGCTGCCGTTTGGTGCTGGTGTGACCGGTTTTGTATCGATTGACAATGGCGGGCAGCCCCTTGATGCCGGGATCGTGCGCAAGGCTGGCGGTGTTGTCAGTTTTGCATGGCAGACAGGTGGCGATGACACGCCAAATAGGGTTGATCTGGCCTTTGCCAGGTTTCGTCCGCTTTGGGCGTTGGCCGTGCGCGAAGCTGTGCCCGGGATTGAGGTCATCGATGGCGTTGGGCAGGGCGCGGATATTATCGCCGCCCTTGATGATGTTCAGAAAGCTTTGGGCATTGCGCGTAACAGGCCGGTGATTGCCCGCCCGTCGATTACCCCTTTTGTCGCCTTGGCACCCCGTACCGGGGAGCCGGCCGTATCGCACGCACATGGTGTGCCGGTTGATCGTGCGACAATGGCGAAGGCTGCACGGCAATGGACCGGGGCGGATGGGGTTGCGGCCAACCTTCTGGATGCGCCCGATGCATGGCAATGGCCGATTGATCTTGAAGATCAGTCGGGCGAACAATCCGTATCTCCACAAGATGACGACAAGGTTGTTGCCTTTCCCTTTCGCACGCGCGGCAATGGAAATGCCAACCGCATGATCGGCCTGTTGCATATTGACGGCAATGGGTTGGGACAGTCCCTGATTGCGGTGCGAACAGCGGTATCCAAGGGCGATCAAGCAGGCGATGCTGCGACGATTGTAAATGCCCTGTACCGTTTCTCGCTGATGATTCAGGATGTGACCGTCAAGGCGGCAAAGGCAGCGATGGGGGCGGTCATTGACGAGGTCTTTGCCGGGCAGAAACATACTGACACCACCGAAAAGCCAGTTTTGCCAGTACGGCCGATATTGCTTGGCGGTGACGATATCACGGTCTTGCTGCGTGCCGATTGTGCTCTGACATTTGCGAAATCCTTTATCACGGTATTTGAACGCGAAGCCCGCAATCACCCCGATGCGCCCAAAGGTGTTGCCCCGATGACGGCCTGTGGCGGGCTTGTATTTGCCGGGGCAAGTCATCCGTTTGCCAAGCTTGCCGAACTGGCCGAAAGCCTTTGTGCCCATGCCAAGGCCGAGGCTAAGTCCCGTGTTGCCCGGCAGGCGGGGCAAGCAGCGATGCCGGTGCCCGGTGCTCTGTCGATCCACCGGATCAAAACGGCCGATCACGGTCACTATGACGATATCATTGTTGACGAGTTGACGGTGCGCGATAGTGGCATGGTTTTGACCATGAACCCGTATTTCATTCAGGATATGCCAATTGAGGGCTGCAAACCCGAAGTCCCCGCGCTTTCCGATTTGGAAAGCCTGGGGGATCTGTTGTCCGAAGACGGGTTTGCGCGCGGGCCATTGCGCGAATTGATGTCCTTGATCTATTTGCCGCCCGATCAGGCAAAACAGCGCTACCGCCGCTGGCGATCGGTTTTGCAGAAAACCAAAGAGGGGAAAGATTTCTGGAAGCGCTATTGTGCGGCGATGGGTGCGCTATATGGCCATGATACTGACAATGAAAAGATCAGTCAGTCGCAGTTTGATCGTGAGGTCGCCTGTCAAGGTGTCACACCTTTGCTGGATGCCTTGATGCACGAAGGCATGGTGCGCGGCATGCCTTCTGTTCAGGAGGTTGAAAATGTCTGAGCCGACAATCATCCATCTGGAAATAGAGCTGCGCAGTTTCTGGCGGATTGGGTCCGGTCGGGGGCAGGGCGCGCTTCATGATGCGACCATTCTGCGGGATCGTGATGGGCTGCCCTATGTTCCCGGGCGGTCGCTGCGTGGATTGTTGCGTGATGCCTTTGCCAAACTTGAAGCGTGGGATCATCTGACAAAGGGGCTGACTGTCGAGCTTTTTGGTACGGAAGGTGCGGCTGCGCTTAGTGCAGAGAATGGCGAGACCCGATCTGGCACCGTTGCAGTTTCAAGTGCGGTTCTGTCGCCGCGCATACGTGCCAAATTGCTCGAAGGTGGCGACATGGCCAGCACAATGCGCGAAGCCCTTACACGTACTGTTTATGCAACAGCAATCGA
Organism: Thalassospira sp.; assembly: GCA_050299455.1. Lineage (GTDB taxonomy): Bacteria > Pseudomonadota > Alphaproteobacteria > Rhodospirillales > Thalassospiraceae > Thalassospira. The sequence goes on along the minus strand of JBNKVZ010000074.1, from coordinate 13,582 downwards.
AGAAGAAACCGGCAGCGCAAAGGATCACAGTTTGCGCACTGACGAAGTCGTCGTGCCGATGAAACTTTATGGCGAGCTTGAAATTTCCGCAGATCTTTCCTGCGAAAAGTGTGATCAGGTGAAGGCGAAGCTCAATCAGGCGTTGAGCCTGATCACGGGGCTGGGCGCGCGCCGCAACCGTGGATTTGGCGACGTGATCATCCGACGGATTGAGCAAAGAAACAGTCAGACGGCGGAGGTCAGTGATGAGCAGGATTACGCTTGATATCGAACTGATCGACGACGTGGTTTTGCCACGCAATATTGCGACAAGTGGTACAGCCGATACCCATGACTTTATTCCGGGTTCCGTGTTGTTGGGCGTGTTTGCCGGACGTTGTTATTGCCAGGCAGATCAGTTTTCTGGTGATGGCGCGGCCTATGAGGCGCTCGGTGACCTGTTCCAATCCGGGCGTGTGCGCTTTCAGGATGCTTTGCCATTGGATGACAAGGGCATGCCCTGTGTGCCGATGCCATTATCGATCCATCGACCCAAGGCGATTGTCGGGAACGCAAAGGCCGGATACGACTTGTCTGTCGAAGCGCGGCCTGACGGTATTCAGTTGACCCAGATGCGATCTGGCTATCTTGCACAACTGTGCGCGGACGGCAACGCGCTAGATGCAAGAAACAGACGTTTCCATTCGGACGTTCTGCGGCCAGGCACAAGCTATATGATGCGTACCGCCATCAATGAAAAGACGGGCCGCGCACGGGAGGCGCAGTTGTTCGGTTATGCCAGTTTGGCTGCCGGGCAGAAGTTTCGATGTGCAATCGACTTTGATGACAACGATCAGCTTCGCAAGCATGTTGACACGATGCTGGGGCTGCTGTTTGGCAAGTCGGACATCGCGCGCATTCGGGTGGGGCGCTCCAGGAATGCGGAATATGGTCGGGCCAGCATCTCGCGCTCCGAGGCAGCGACGCTTGAGAGCCAAGCTACTGGGCGTTCATCTTGCCGTTTGCTTTTGCTTTCCGATCTGGCGGCATTTGACCAATTTGGCCTGCCTACCTTTGCACCAGCGCCGCAGGATTTGGGATTGTCGGATGGTGTAACGTTTGACGATGCGAAATGCTTCGTCCGTTTTAGAAGTTATGCGCCCTATAATGCGGCCCTTGGCAAACGCGAACCGGAACGTCATGTCATCGAGCGTGGCAGCGTACTGACCCTTCATGGTGTGACGGATGCTGATCATGCGCTGTTGCGGTCCGGGCTTGGTGCATATCGTCAACAGGGCCTGGGCCAGGTGCTGATGCTTGATGACGAAACGCCGCTGATCAATCCCGCGCCTGCTGACAATCAAGAAAATCAGATTGAACAGGGTGCGGCGCCGGTTTTGCCTGCTGTTAATCTGCAGGACGGTAGCGATCAACAGGCTGATGCAACTTTTCTGGCGTGGCTTGGCCAGGTCGCAGGTGCGCACCGTACCGTCGATATTGAATTAATTGATAACTTGGTCTCGCGGTGGGACGATGCATATCGTTCGGCACGGACAATCTTTGGGGCCAGTGATGATGTCTTCATCGGGCCGACCCGCCGTCAATGGGCGCTTATCAGATCGGAAGCCCGCAAGAACCCGAAATTCGATCATCTGCGTCAGGTGCTGTTTGATGCAGAGAACGCCATCTGTGGCGAAAGTGACGTGGACTGGTCGCTGAAAACCGCAGTGAAGGCAGGGCCGGAAGGATCGGGTGCGATGCTCAGGATGCGCGACATTCTGCGTCAACAGTTTGACAAGCTCGCGGAGAAGAAAAATCCAGCTGATCACCTTGTTGCACTTTGTGCCGAAATTGAACGCGAAATCGAACAGGGTGGCTTTCGAGAGCGAACGCCGCAAGCCTTGGGTGAGGAGGTGCATTCATGACAACGATTGATCGCCCGATTTACCATTGTGCAGATATCCTGCTTGAGGCCAAAACGCCGATTTGTGTTTCAACCGGGGTGCGCGACCGCAACTTTGATACGGAAATTGTCCGCGATGCCAGCGGCCTGCCTGCGATCCCGGGGACCTCGATCGCCGGTGTGCTGCGCCATCTTGTGACTGGAAAGTTCGGCGCTGACGCCACGCGCGAAATTTTCGGGTTTCAGGAAACCAAGCGCAAGGGCGGTGGGCATGACGATGCCGGCAAGGCGTCGCGTTTGCAAGTGGGATGGGCGCGGCTGGTTGGCAAGGATGGGCAGCCAGTCACGCCGCATTACTTGGACGGAAATGACGATCTTCTGGACTGGTATCGCAATGATTTGCGTGAAACACCGGTCGTGCGGGATCGGGTGGCGCTAAATGATCGTGGTGTCGCCAAGGATACAGGCAAATATGATGTTTCGATCTTGCCAGTTGGAACGCGGTTTATGCTGCGTCTGGCGCTGTGGAGCAAATCCGCAGAACTTGGCTGTGACGACGTCGAAGCGGATGAAGTGGAAGATGGAGACAGGGATTTCAAACGCTTGCTCGGCCTGTTCTTTGATCTCGGCTTCCGGGTAGGAGGTGACACGCGCTCTGGCTTCGGGGCGTTGCGCCCGGCCGGGGACTGTGCTGCAGGTATTGAATATGCGCGTTTCGACCTTACCAATGAAAATGATCTGCTCAATTTCGCAAAGATCCGGCAATCGGCCCAGCCAGAGTATCTTGGCGGGGGTCGCATTGCGGCGAATTCGGATGAAGCCAGTCGTGTCCGTTCGATCTGCTTGCCGCTTCGTTTTGATGGCCCCTGGCGTATCGGTCAGGGCAAGGCTGGTGCACGACATAAGGGGCAGGGCAAGGCCGCCGATTTGTTGCCGGTAACTGAAATCCGCGTGCAGTGGGAAGGCGGTTCTGCGCAGTCAAAAGAAGTTGCAACCGAATATGCGCTATTGCCTGCATCCGGGATCAAGGGGGCGCTGCGCCATCGCACGGCATTTCATTTCAATGCCCTTTCGGGTCGATTTGATCGCACGCCAGACATGGTTGCGTCCGGCACTCCGGACGGCACCGAACCGTTATTTGGTGATGTTAAAAAAGAGCAGGGCGACGGCAAGGCCGATGATGGACATGTTGGGATGGTGGTAATTGATGACATTTTCCCAACCGCGATCACCAATGACAATACGGTAATCTGGACCCACGTTTCGATTGATCGGTTCTCGGGCGGTGCGCGCGCGGGCATGTTGTTCAGCGAAGAAGTCCTCGCCCCGTGTGATTTTGATCTTGAAATTGCCTTTGTGCCTCAGCAGGCATCGGACTTGGTGAAGGTCGATCCGCTTTTGCTTGAAGCCTTTGCCATGGCGCTTGAAGACCTTGCTGAAGGTCGGCTGTCGCTTGGGGCGCGGGGCACAACCGGGCATGGCATTGTCGCCTGGAAGTCCGAGGCGGATCGCATCGACCTGCTAGAATCCCTCAAACCTATTTTTGACGGAGCTGTGTGATGAGCGATCTGAACCAACAGCAGATGTCGGACACCGATATCGCCCGGTTGAAGAAAGATTACGATGCGCTTCGCGCCCGGCAAGGTGTTTCTGGCCGTTTTGGACTTCGCGCACTCAGCCCGGCGACGTTGACGGTGGGGGCCTTGAAGGGCATTGCGATTGACGACCTTTACAAAACCCTTGCCGGCTTTGACCCGGATCAGGGCTGGCTGATGATACATGGTGCCAACAGCCGGGTTGTAAGTTTTACCAAGGGCGAATTACCTGATTGCGCTCTCGAATATGGCGAAGCTGTGCATTATGGCGAAATGCTGCTTGCGGACGGTGTTGCCTTGCATGTTCGAAGGGCCGGCCAGGGGGGCGATGATGGTGCGATCTGGGCCTATGCGCTTGATGGCATGGCGTTGCCACAGGGCTTTTCTCCAGTGGGTGAAGCTATCACGGGCCTGATGGCAGAGGAAACCTTCCTTGGCAATCAGGGGGGCGGGCGCCTGGCTGACAAGGTTTCCTATCGGCTGTTCTACCAGGGGGCTGGAACGGAGGGTACCGCGCCAAGCATGTCGCCGATGGCCTCAATCTTTGCCGGACTTGGACAATAATTCTCGATACCGAATTCAGGGGATGAATAAATGGCTGTGAAACCTCAGACATCACAGGATGTCCATGCACCATTCAACTTTGTGCCGCTGTCAGAGCATGTCTTCTTCCCCGATTGGGCTGATCAGGTATCGCACGATATCCCTTTCAAGGATGGCTATTGCGGCGAAATCGAGATTGAGCTGGAGGCAGAGACCCCGCTTTTGATTGGTGGAGAAATAGAGCCAAAAGATCACGAAGCGGAAGATGGAGAAACTTATTCAGAGAGGAAGGTAAAAGCTATCGTTGATACAGAGGGCAACTGCATTGTTCCGGGCAGCAGCCTTAAGGGAATGGTGCGAAATGTTCTCGAGATTGCGTCATTTTCGAAAATGAAGATGGTGGATGATGGACGTTTTTCTGTCCGTGATCTTAGTAGTGGCGCTAAATTTTACTCCAACAAGTTCACCAGGAGTGACAAGGATGACCGCAACAAGAAATATGCAACGCCGCATGCTGGATGGTTGTATCTCGAGGGTGGGAGCTGGAAGTTGCAGCCTTGCGAGTATGCCCGTATCGAGGCATCGCAGCTAAAATGCCTCGATCATAAGGCTGAGGAACCTGAGGCCGAAAGCCAAGCTTTGAAAATATTGCAGGCGGAACTGCAAGAGATATTGGATGCTCTGAAGAACCCATCAACGCCAGCTGGTGACAAGGCAGGATTGCGAGCCCGTCGTGATCATAAAATCCGCAAGATTGCGGACGAAAAAAAGCTTACTCAGGTTGGTGCGAGCGAAAACCAGCCGAGCGCTGACGATGAAGGCGATGCAACGCTAGAAGAGTTATACGAGAAAGTGAGCTCTTTGCTGAATGATCGCAATCAGATTTATGTCCAAGATATCTGCGAGAAAGAATTCCCTCTGCCTCACAATAAGAATATCAAGGTGATAAACCGAATGTGCTCGCTGAGCACCTCGGAAAATGGAGAGGCAGCTTATCTGGTTATAACTGGACAAGTTAGCAGAAAAACGAAGGAGTTCGTTTTTTTTCCGGCGGATGGCGAAGTGATCAACCTGTCGGAGCACGTCATTGAGAAGTTTCAGCAGGTATATACCGAGAAGCTGCATCCTCAAGAGCGTGCCAAGGAGTTGGACGGCGCAAAAAAGGACGCGCCGTGGGGGTATTGGTGGCGAAAGCTCTCCGGTGGAGAAGTAGGTCCCGGTACGGATGGTATGCCGGGTGTGCCAGTGTTCTATTTGAAGGAAGGGGCAGAAATTACGTCTCTTGGTTTGTCGTTGATGTACAAACTGCCTTACGATAACTCTGTTCATGATATGATAAAGAATAGCGCCGCCGAGCATTTCTCAAACAAAGTGGATTTGTCTGAGTTGATCTTTGGAAGGGTGTCGGATGACGCAGCGGAAAGTCTTGCTTCGCGCGTCTCTTTTGGTCATGCGATACCCGTTGGCAATCCAAAGCCGGTGGGAAAGTTATTGCGAACTGTGCTGGCGAGCCCAAACCCTCAATATTATCCTGTATACGTAAATCAAAAGGTCGACGCCAACGGCTACTTGTTAAACAGGAGAGTCGTCAATAACAAGAGCCAGCACAGCTATCTTACATATATGAAAGAGGGCACACCAAGGATACGTGGCTGGAAGCGCTATTTGCCCCATGGCTTGAACCCTGATGCAGGCGATGCAAAAGGACCGGCTGTTAGTCATTTGGAACCGTTGGAGGTAGGTGCGCGATTTCGTTCAAAAATCACCTTCCACAACCTGACAAAGGCTGAAGTCGGCGGACTTCTATGGTCTCTCTGCCTTGGCGGCAATAATGCAACACCGGCGAATGTCGTACATGGTCTCGGGTTGGGAAAAGCGATCGGTCTAGGGCAGGTCTCTATTGTAGTTCGTTCGCTGAAATACAGGCAAAACGGCACGCGCGAGAAAATCAGTCAAGACAGAAAGGCTGATACCGTCGCATTCACAGCTGAATTCGAGCGTGTAATGAATGATTTCCTCTGCGGTGGATGTGAAGCAGCCGCCAAAACTGAAGATACTTGGCAGAAAAGTGCTCAGATCCAGAGTTTAATGATGATGGGCTCGAAAAGTATTGAAGCTGACGCTAAGCTTCGCCTTCAATACATGAAAATCGAGTTTGGGGGGCGTGGTCAGAACCAGTTCGTGAATGCCAAAAATGATGGCAAAGCGCTTCCTAAGGTTTTAGACCGGGTTCAAGAAAAGGAATCCTGATGTTTCTGGAAGGCTGAAATAGCTTTCCAAGCATGCCGGAGCTAGAGAGCTGAGTGAATAATGTTCTCATCATCTCCCGCCATGTAGGCCTGATTGATTGGCTTGCAACCAAGGGCGTTAACGGAAGGGTGATTTCCCATCTTGGTGACGGGGATGTCGCGGATGGGGATATTGTGATTGGCACCTTGCCCGTTCATTTGGTTGCGGACATCACGTCACGCGGTGCGCTTTACATTCATGTTCGGATTGATATCCCGGAACATCTGCGCGGGCAGGAGCTTGATCGGGCGGCACTGGATCAACTTGATGTTTCGTTGATTCCGTTTGCCGCACAGGCCCTTTCGATATCGGAGCTTGCCGGAATTTTGCCTGCTGTTGTCATCAGGGCGCTCGATACGGATACTTTGACCGGGATGGACCGGCAAAAATTCTTATAAAACTCAAAGGAACAAGACATGCGTGCATCGGTCAGAAGGCGCCTGCTGGGCAAAGGGTTGCTATTGGCGATTGGTGTTGCAATCGGCCTTGAATTTATTCTGAGCTGTGCCGATGTTCTGTTCCAGATCGGACAATATGGTCTCAGCCTGGTCACGTTTGTTCCCGCAGGCGACGTTGATGGGGGTAATATCGCCGGCTATCTGGTTGTTGGATTGCTATACGGCCTTTTGGGGATATCAGGTGTTCTTGTCTGCTTTTATCTGGGCCGCGATTTGTTTGATGGAATTGTGTCATCGGCGCGGACCTTCAAGATGCGCAAAGGGCTTGCGCGCAAGGTTTTGGCAAGTGGTTTTTCCATCCTTACACTGGCGTCGCGCGACTATGTCACGCGCCTTTCTGCCGCAGTGACGGACCTTAAAACCAAAACACCTTCCCAAGATCGTCATCAAAAGGCGCAAAAGCTGTCTGAGGCACTTGCCGCCGATAACTGGCACCAAATGGCCTTCGATGATCCGGTGGGTGGCCCGCCTGCTGCGTGGCAGCAAAATTATCGCATGTTGCGTGCCTTGTTTGCCGAACAGGCCGTGCCAAAATTGATTGTTTTGGTCCCGCCATCCGATGTTGGCGCAGATGCTCAAAATGCCAAAGATCAGACCGAATATTTCACGAAATTCATGCGCGATGCGATCACGTTGCTGCAGATGGCATATGACACACAGGACGTTCCCGAAATCGTCTGTTTCGAACCAAATGGCAGCGTGCCCTATCAAGACTACAACCTTGTGGTTTTGGCGCTATTGTCGGCAATTGAAGTTGCATCTGACCGGGGTTTTGAGGCCGAGGATGTCTGCATTGATGTCACCAGCGGCCTGAAGACCTTCAGTATCGCCGCCGCCAGCGTGACGATGCGCTATGGCACGGTGTTTTCCTATGTGCCGACCAGCCGGGAAACACCATCCGATGCCAGCCTGTATGAGCCGGTCTATTACGATATTCAGGTTGATCGCGCCGATATGCTCTGATCGAATCAGGGCCGCCAGGTACTGGATTCTGGCCGAACCGCAATGCAGTCTTGCACGGAATCGGCCGGAAAATTGGTCATATTCAACAAATCAATCACAACAAGCCAACTATTTGATTCCATTGGCATTCCTCGTCGGGTGTTATGTGGAGTGACTTATTATGAAATATTATCAAATGGTTAGGTATTTCTGTGTGTCTAGAATTGAAATAAAATTCCAAAAATATAAAAAAGTGCGATAACTATGTGGAATATATGTTTCAAAGCAAAATATTGACATATGGCCTACAGAGGGTAGGCTAACCACTCAGCCGTAATATGACGCTGATTGAGACCTTGAGTGCTGGTGTAGTGGAACATGTTGAACGCTAACCACTCAGCCGTAATATGACGCTGATTGAGACAATCATCCACGGTCGTTAAAGCCATGGTCTCGCTAACCACTCAGCCGTCATATGACGCTGATTGAGACGCTAAGTCCATGTAAGCGTCAGTTTTTTGAGCTAATCACTCAGCCGTTGCATGACGCTGCTCCTTTGAAGCTCAAATCAGGTTGAAATAGCCTCGCGTACCTCTAGGATGGTTCGCGGGGTTTGTTTTTGCCAGGAGGGTAAATATGCGTCGGGTGTTGCGACTTATGCTGTCGGTGCAATCATGCAAGACGTTGCTGCGCGTTACTGTTTTGCTGTTTTTCGGGGCGATTGCTGCAGAGATGGTTGGCCCGGCATTTCTGCGCATATTAACGGATTGGGGGTCGCTCCCCGCTTGGATTTCCGGGTATGAGGGGGATGTTTGGCAAGGTGCCTTCTGGTGGGGAGTGGGCCGTCAGCTTTTTGCCGGAAAAGGCGTGGACGTGCTGTTCATTGTCCTGGGTTTGGTTATCTTTGTTGGTGTGGCGCGTGTCGGTAGCGGTGTTGTGCAGGGGTGGGCATTGTCAAAGCGTAAATTCAAGGATGGCCGCTCATCACGGCGCAAGGTTGTGGTGATGGGGTGTTCGCCACTGCGGTGGGGTCAAACGGAAGCCCGGGTTTGGTTTTCCAGCTATCTCAAGAAGTGCGAAGATGTGGTCGATTTGTTGGAGCCTTATGCTGATCCCAAGGCCTGTCATATTCCGGCAGTGATAAGGTTGAAAAAAGATTACGAACAATGGTGTGAATGGCAAGCAAAGCAAAAAGAGGAAAAAAAGAGGGCGGAAGCCGACAAAGACTTGGCGAGCAAGGATCTGGAGCCGGGTAAGGGCGATGCGAAGCCCATAACGTCGTTTTTGTGGCAGCAACCCTGTCGTTTGATTTATCACATTTGGCAAGCCCATCGGGTGCTTGAGCGCATCATCATAATTCCACCGAAATATCTGACCTCGGTTACGCAGACGGAGGATGATCAGGTTTGTTCGATTCCTGGCAGACCTGTGGTTACGGATGAAGGTAAGAATCAGGCGAATGAGCTGCGCAAACTGATTGAATTGTTGCTCGAAAGGATTGATTGCAAAGCCGAGGTGACTTTGCTTGATCATTCGGTTGACTACGAAGACCTCGAAGAGGTTGAGACAGCGATTGAAGAAGCGCGTCAAATAGCCCTGAGTGCCGGGGTGAGTGATCGTGACATTTGTGTGGATATCACGGCAGGGCAGAAAACGTTTAGCATTGCGGCTGCGAACGCAACTTTGCGTCATAATATTGTCTTTGCGTATGTGCCGACCAACAGTCCGGATAACATTTCGGACGCGTCGGTAGCCGATCATTTCCGCCCCGTGTTTTTTGATGTTCGACCAATAACAAACGACGCGGCTTAAGGCGTTTGCGCAGTAAGCGTGCAAAAGCCGATTCTGGCTTGTTTTATTGCTTTTTCGTTCTTGGGGCTGGTTGATGTCTGGCTGTTATTATTCCGGGTCAGGCCCGATCTTGCCGTGCAGGTGGGCGCGCAGGCTGGCAAGGGCGATTTCGGCTTCGTTGACATGTTCAAGGATTTCGCGGCGATCATTGTGATCGATCTTGCGGTCCTTAAGCGCGTTATCGACTTCGCGCAGGATCTCGGCGGCGACATAAACGCTGCGATAGGCCCCGCCCTGGATTTCGCCGTGTGTAACGTCCTGGTGCGGTGCGGGGGCGTTGGTGTCTTGCTGGCTGCGGTCCACTGCGATGAACGGCGATCCATCTAGAAAGTAATCAACCAGTGCCCGCGCGCCCGTGGCAGCGATCAGTGCGCGGATTTCCTCGGCCGACATGACCGTGGCGCCGTCTGCGCGCAGCCGGGAATATAGGGTGTCGTACTTTATGCCGCTCTTTTCTGATGCCGCCGTTACCCCCATCCCCGTCAGCAGTACCTGATGCACAAGTTCTGCGAATTCCTTGCCCCTCTGTGTCTTCACTTTTTGCTGTCCCCGCATTGCCAGATTGAATGTTGCTACATCTTATGGTTGGTGGATTTTTCCTGCAACTGTTGGGTTTCCTTATATGAGTATGGATGGGGTAAGTATCTGATTCTAATGTGCTTCTCCGTCGTGTGTTATGTGGAGGCGGTTAAAATTATTTATTATCAATAGGATATGGTTTTTAATGTGGTTAATATTGAAATTAAATTACAAAATTTCGGAATTTGACCAAAGCTATGTGGAATTATGGTGTGAAAGCAAATTCTTGACATTTGGGATACAGAGGATAGGTTAAGCACTCAGCCGTCGAATGACGCTGATTGAGACATAATGAATGAAACGTTCTGGATTCTTAAACGTTAAGCACTCAGCCGTCGAATGACGCTGATTGAGACTGCTTATTCGTATTATCGTGACGTTTTTGGTTAAGCACTCAGCCGTCGAATGACGCTGATTGAGACACAAAATTTTTCTAAACGCGTTGATATTTCAGGTTAAGCACTCAGCCGTCTTTTCGTGTTTCATTGGCGGGCAGTATTTGCATGGTCGTCCTTTCAAAAAGCCGTTCTTGTTTTGAAGGACGGTTTTGTTTTTTGGCGGCACTTTTTGGATGTCCAATGTTCAGGAGTGTGTCGTATGGAAAACAAATCCCTTTTGCTGCGTCTGGCATCCGGCGTGCGCCGTCATATCACCGAAAAACGCGAAGAATTGGCCCGGCAAGCTGAGGAGCGCGAAACCAAGCGCAAAGAATTGGCCCACCAGCAGGTGCTTGGAAGCTATCGGGCGCAGATCAGCAAAATTCATAGTGAATTGAAAGCCGCGCCCGGCGGCGTTGCCGTCGATTTACCGGCCTTTCCGGAGGCGGGCGAAACCGATATTGATGTTCTGAAGGCCTTTGTCGAGAGCCCATTGGTCGCGCAGGCTGTCAAGCAACGACGCTTTGATCGACGGACTGCCGCCCTGATCGGGCATTTTGCCGATCCGATGGCGACGATTACGGTGAGCGGCAAGGAAATTCTGGCGGTGGCGGGAATTTCGGCCGGGCAGGCCATGAGGGGCTTTAAGGAAAAAAGTCACATGGTGGCCGGGGTGGCGGCCACAGTGGCAACGCGTGGTGCGGCGTCTGGTGTGATTGCCGGGGCAACGATTGCCAATGCGGCGGCGGCCGGTTATCGCAACGGGGCGGTCAAGGGGGCTATTCCCTTGTGTTCCTTCAAGTTGACGCTTGGGGATGTGTCGCCGCAGATGCGGACGATGTTGCGTTTGGCGTCCTTGTCTTTTCACTTCGGACTGATCGATGAAAAGACCTTGTCGCGGATCGAGTTTGGTATCCTTTGTGTGCATCCGCATACCGAAACATTTGGGCCCGCGGGTGTGGGCAAGGCGGCGGGTATTGCCCGCCATATCATGCAGGCCCAGGCGCTCAGTTGGACCAGGGCGCGCGAAACCCTGGTGAATGCGGTCCGGCGGGCGGGCAATGAGAACAAAGCCCTTTGGGCCAGCAAGGATCAGTTGGAACAGGAACTGTCGGGTTTGTTCCTGAGTGCGGGATAAGGTTTAACGCAAACGGCGGCATGGGTGGCATGGGCTGTCCAGCCCTGATGGCTGTGATGGCCCTGGCTGAAATGTCAGGCCATCATGCGCCGGAAACGCGGAACGATATCGTTCCATGCAAGGTCTTCAGCGGAAAAGATTTCAACATCCAGAATGCGTGCCTTGCCGGTCAGGGGCGGGAAGCGGCTTTGATTGGCGTTATATTCGTCATAAAGGTCGGCGGTGCAAAACAGCGCCATGCGGTCATCCGGGCCACCAAAGTGATCGACAATATTGTCGGCCTCATGCAGGAAATGGACAAGGCGGTCGCGGGACGCCTTGTCACGCTCGATATCTGATCGGATGGCCTTGCAGGAAACGAACAAAAGACGGTCTTCCTTGCGCGCGATCACGTCGATCTCGTTGTAACCTTCATCCGCTCCCGCCCGCCATTTGACCATCCGGCCGGTTTCGACCTCGTCATAGCCGGCGGCAAGGGCTGCGAAATAGGCATATTCTTCAAGCCAGCGGCCGGTAAAGAAGGCGCGCGCATCCTGATCCACGGCCTCAAATGTCTGGTCGGCCACTTTGCGGACAAGGTTGCGGTCGCGCAGGAAGGCCAGCATCTGGCGTTGTTTGTCGCTTTTGGGGTGAAAGTGGTGGCGATGGCCAGCCAGATGAATCCGCAGCGGTTCGAAATCGCGGTAATTCTCGGCGATGAAGCGCGCAATCTTATGGCGTGATTGCAGGTCTTCGTGTGAACGCACCGGACCGGATGGCACGGTATCGCGTTTTGCCAGAAGGCTTTTGATCGAGGTCGACATGCAGCGTGTTCGGTTCTTGGGCAATGGAAAGGGAACCAATAGTGGTGGGTTTTTATAAGTTAAACAAGGAATTGATCATGATGCGTGTCATTAAATTTGTCGGTTTTGGTATTGTTGTTGCCGGGGTGCTTTTGAGTTCGCAAAATGACGCTTCGGCACGTAACAGCCTGAAGTTCGACGGCTTTACGGCCAATGTGAACGACATCCTTTCAGGGATCGCGACATACTGCCAGCGCAACCCTGGGAAAATGGCATTTGCGGTATCTGATGGCAGTTATCGAGACGCGTTGTTTCGCAAGGCATGCGGTGAGGGACTGTCTCGCAGCAAGCTGCCTTTTGGCGATTGGGGCGTGTTTTACAGTGAGGCCGACTATCCGGATGGTCACAAATCGATCTTTGGCGTGGGCAAACAGTTCACCTATGGCGGGCGGGAATATCTTCTTGTGATCGGTGAAGAAATGTTCGTGCGCTTTACCGGGCAGGAGCGCGAAGAACGAACTATCCGGCCTGCCGCGTTGCTGAATGTGCGCGGCGGGGAACCTGCTGGCTGGTCGGAAGTTATCAACTACGCATCATCGAATGGGCGTGGATGGAACGTACGGGATGGTTCGCTGTCTGATTTTTCTGTTGCGACAAAGCTGCCAGATGAAAATGTCCATGCCATCTGGCAGCGGATGGTCGCTACGGATTTCGGAAAACTGGTGCGCAATATGAAGGACATGAACTGGCCTGATTGACAGGCCGTTCGCAGCCCTTGTCTTTCCAGCCGATGGGCCGCATTAAGCGGCATGTTCGGCGAGCAGTTTTTGGGCGATTTCTATGCCTTCTGCGCGCGACGCGGCGATCTTCATCGGGAAGCCCCAGAATTTGGCAAAGGCGATGCCGAACGTCTTGAATGCCAGACGCTTTGTCGCATTGGGTTCAATCACAATCATCGTCAGCACCAATGCGCGCAGATGGGTCTTGTGCTTTTTCATCCACAATGCGGTGCGCTTTTTGTCTTCCTGGCTGTGCTCGTGCTCGTGCTCTTCGCTCGGCGCGTTATCGGTCAGGATCACGAAGGGCGCGCCGCGTTTCAGGTTTTCCTCGAACGCTTCGAAGTCTTCGTCATGGTCGTGATCGGGA
>JBNKVZ010000073.1:0-20614 GCA_050299455.1 Thalassospira sp. | reverse complement strand
GTGCGGTTCTGGCTGGCAGGACCGTCGGTATTATTGATCAATAAGTTGATGTCATACATGGAAGCGTGATCCTCACTGTTGCAGGCGGGCCTGGTGGTTATGGGTTTCGCAATCTGGTGTTGCGTTTTAACCGAGGCACGGCAGGCGATACTTTATCGGGCTGCTGTTTGGTCTGTTGTCAGTAAGCCGTCGATCACGCCCAATGTAAAGACAAGTCGATTGACCTTTTTAAACAAAAAATTGCATAATTTTACCTATTCCAAACCGTTATATTTGAGGGCGAAAAAGGAATGGCTGGCGCGGGATATGGCGATAAAAACGGTCCCCAATCCAAACCGCAAACCGATGGCGCGGCAGGTAACATCCATGCCCGGATTGATCGTTTTGAACCCGCCCTTTCCCCGCGGAAATGGGCGCTGGAGGGGGCAGGGCAACATGCCTGCTGCCATGCGGTGTTGCTGGAAAATGGCGCGGCGCATGTCAGCCTGCGTCACGGTGTCATCCGGCTTCAGGGGCCGGCCCTGATCTGGCTGCCGGCGGGCGAGGGGCGGATATGTGACATGGATGCCGGGGCACGGGGATATGTCCTTTCCATTCCCGACGACGTAATGGCCCGAACCCTGAGCGGACATTTCCTGCCCGGATATGCCGCACAACGATTGGTGGCAAAACCGGCAGTGCGGGCGCAGCTGGTGCCGTCGGTGCAGGAGGGCAAAGAGAAGGGCCAAAAGGCCGATCATTTTGGCGATGCCCCGCACGATAGTCAGCACGATATCCCGCAAAGCGGCCTGATGGGGCTGCGATTTGTTGCCGATATTGTACATGGCATTCATCTGGCAGATCATCCCGATGATTTTGACCAGGCCCGCCTGATCTTTGCGGTTATGGCGGGCGAGATCCGGGGCAACCGGCTGGCCGGTGCGCTTGTTTTTGCTGCCCAATTGATCGCGCTCTTGGCTATTCTTGGCCGCCTTGCCGATGGCTGGATGCCACAGGGTTTGCAGGATGGTGCGCGGGTAACGGGAGGCTCCGTTACATTGCACCGGTTTTTGCAGGTGTTGGAAATTCATTTTCGCGATCATTGGAATGTGGGTGACTATGCCCGCGCACTGGGCACCAGCGAAAGGCGGTTGGCCCTGGCAACCCAGCGGGCGACCGGCAAGCCGCCCTTGCAATTGATCCATGATCGGGTTTTGCACGAGGCCTGCCTGCGCCTGGAACAATCGCCCCAGGCAGTGGCACAGGTGGCTTATGGTTTGGGCTTTCGTGATCCGGCTTATTTTAACCGCTTTTTCAAACGCGCTTTGGGGCTGGCTCCGGGGGCCTGGCGGCGCAAAAAGCGTGCCGGTCAGATCCGTGATGATACCAGCTTTGCCGCCTGGCCCTGATGTGCCGTGATGTGCCGTGATGTGGCCTTGATGGGATGGCAAGCTTGCTTTTGGTTTTAACCTGGTTCCGCCGTGGTCTAACCATGTGCTGATTGCCGTATCATGAGAAAGGTGTGAAGTGGGTTATTGCCAAAATCGGGCTAATGGCTGTTCTTTGATGGCAATGTGCAAGATGGTCGCAGTGGGCATGCGGTATCATGCGGGGCATGGCAGGCGGCTATGCCTTGGGCCAGAATAAACAGGGATCAAATATTTGAAACGCAGAACGACGTTCTTTCTCGGGCTGGTGATGGTGTTGATATTGCCCTTTGGCATCAGCCTGGCGGAAAACCCGCCGGGCCAAAAAGCCAAGGAAACCTGGCGCACGGCCCCGCGTCATTCCGCCGGGATTGCGCCTGACCCGGTTGCCAATGCCGATACCGCCATTGTGCAGGTTTATGCCGCATCAACCTATAGCTGGCGGGGCTATTTTGCCGTTCATACCTGGATTATTGTCAAACATAGCGGGGCAAAGGCCTTTACCCGTTATGACGTGGTTGGCTGGGGCGGCGGCAATGTGGTGCGCACCAATTATGCCGTGCCCGATGGGCTGTGGTTTGGCGCGGAGCCGGAAATCCTGGTCGATTTGCGCGGTGAAGGCGTGGATGCCATCATTGATGATGTGCAAAAGGCGGTAAAAACCTATCCTTATCCGCAGGAATATCGCAGTTATCCCGGCCCTAACAGCAATACCTTTATCGCCCATATCGGCCGCGAGGTTCCCGCCCTTGATCTAGATATGCCGGCCAATGCGATTGGCAAGGATTACCGGGGGATTACCAACCCGGTCGGGCTGTCGCCCTCGGGGACGGGGGTGCAGGCCAATCTTTTTGGTCTGTTGGGCTTTACCGCCGGGCTGGAAGAAGGGCTGGAATTGAATGTTCTGGGCCTTAATTTTGGCATCGACTTTAACCGCCCTGCCATTCGCCTGCCCTCGATTGGTCGGTTAGGGCTGTCCAATAATGGCTCGCTGGCCGCAAAGGATGAAGCCCCCTGAACGGATAGCAACAGTCTATGAAACACAAAAACAGCCAAAGCACGAATGCCTTGGCTGTTTTATGATGTTTGCGCTGTGTTTGGCTGTGTTTTTTGGCTTATACGGCCAGTTTAACCAGCATTTTACCGGTATTTGCACCGTTAAACAGGCCAATGAAGGCATCGGGGGCTTTGTCCAGCCCTTCAAACACGGTTTCTTCCCAGCTCAGCGATCCGGCGCGGACCAGATCAATCCCTTCGCGGACAAAATCGGGATAAGACGTCCAATGGTCGGAAACGATGAAACCTTCCATGCGGGCGCGCTGGGTGGTCAGGCGAAACAGGTTTGACGGCCCCGGTGTTTTGCTGCGGTCATTATACATCGAAATCATACCGCAAACGGCAATACGGCCATTGACGTTAATATGGTCCAGCGCGGCCTCAAGATGCGCGCCGCCCACATTTTCGTAATACACATCAATGCCGTCCGGTGCCGCTTCGCCCAAACTTGCCGAAAGGTCATCGGTGTCGCGGTAATTGATCACTGCGTCGACACCCAGCTTTTCTTTTAACCAGCGTGCCTTGTCGGGGTTGCCGGTGCTGCCAATAACGCGGCAGTTTTTGGCCTTTGCCAATTGACACACGACCGAGCCAACCGCGCCGGCGGCGGCGGAAACAAACACGGTTTCGCCAGGCTGGCATTCGGCAATTTTGTTTAAGCCGACCCAGGCGGTCATGCCGGGCATGCCAAGCGGGCCTAAAAATGCCTGTTCGGGAATGTCGGGTGTATCGGGCAGGGGATGGACATAGTCGCGTTCAAGCAAAGCATGGCTGCGCCAGCCGGTCATGGAGGTCACAAGGTCACCTTCAACAAAGCGGCTGTCGCGCGAGGCAATGACCCGGCCAACGGCGTGTCCCTCCAGCGGCGCATTAAGCGCAAAGGGCGGGACATAGCTTTTGCGCTGGGTCATGCGGCCGCGCATATAAGGGTCAACCGACATCCATGTATTTTCGATCAGGACTTCACCGTCGAGCGGTTTGAGAACAGGAACATCGACGATGGCGAAATCATCCTTTTGCGGCATCCCGTCGGGATAGCGCAGCAAATGGACTTCCTGGGCGGTTTCGGGGATTTCTTTTAGGGGATTGATGTCGGTCATGGGGCCTCGGCAATTGTGCACGGTTTGACGATGGCCGAACGTGAACCGTCATTCGACCTGCCCCCGACCTAGGGATTTTGCCATTGATGTGCAACCGTTTTCGGGGTGAAAACCGGTTTTATCCGTTTAGCCACCAAATCGCGGCATTGAGAAGGGTGGCATACCCAACCCATACGGCATAAGGCACCATCATCCATGACGCAATGCGATCAACTCGGGCGAAAACCACGATATTAACAATAATCATGGCGAATAACGGCACGATGTCAATGAGCCCGGCCAAGGGGGATTCGGCGCCAAAAAATAGGAAAGACCAAAACAGGTTCAGGGTGAGCTGCACGCCATAAATGATAAAAATTTTCCGCCCGCCGGTATGGGCCAGCAAGCCGGTTTTGCTCCAGACCCGCCAGCCGGAAATGGCGATCAGGGCGTAAATAAGGCTCCAGGCCGGGCCAAACAGCCAGTTCGGCGGGGTGAAAAACGGCTTTTCCAGGGTTGGGTACCAGTCCGTCACGCTGGTTGATGTGACCGCGGCCGATGCCGTGGAAATGATCACGCACAGCACCATAAAGGCAATCAGGGCAAAAAACCGGGTGCGGTGATTGGGCGAAAAAGAGTCTGTTTGCATGGTGGTGCTTGCCTTGCCATTGGGGGCCGGGACTGTTTTGTCGCTGTTTACGCAAATGCAAACAGCGATCCGGAATATCCTGGATCGCTGTTGAGTATAGGGCAAATTTTTGCCGCTGGATCAGAAATTTATCACGTTTTTCAAGGGGAATGCGGTTGGGAGCAGGCCTTATATCAACCTGTACGGATCAAGACCGATCCGTACCGCCTCAATCGGCAGGCGGGATTCTCTGAAGCCCTTGCCAATTGCTTTTAGGCCGCCGCCTTTCTGTGGGGGGGCACATCGTCTATCAGGTCAAAGGCGACGATGGCGGCCATGACGTCTTCATACATATGCACATGACGAATGGCACCATCTTCGATGACCAGATGAAACGCGACGTCATGGATTTTGCGTTTTGATATCGCGGTTGATTTTTCACTGATCTGACCAAACAGGGCAATTTGGCGGTCGCTGATCATAAGGCGCGTTCCCATCGACCGGCTTTCGGCCGGGGGGCCTTCCGGCCAAAGGTGGCTAAACAATGCAGAACGGGCCATGTCTGTATTGATCGGCTCTTGATGGTCATAGCTGTTGTCGCCGGGCAGGTTCCAGTGCATGTCGGCGGCAAAAAGGTCCGCGACCGCATTATCATGGGCGGCAAGCCGGTCAAAAAATGTTTCAGCAATTTGCTTCACGCTTAACATGGCAGCCTCTTGACGCATTTAAAATTGTTACATCGTCTCTATGCACTCTAATCGTGGAGAAATAATGGTGACAGCGGGCAATATCATGACAAAGCGTTCCAGATGCGGAACGCTGCCTGGTCTTGCCCGGCCCATGCCCGACAAGACCACCTAAAGGCGGTCTTGTGGGGTTCTGCGCCAAAAAGGAGGGATAGCGTGCTCAGGCCGCAATGCTTCCCCATTTCGGGAATGGGTCGGGCAGGGTGGCAAAGGGCCGGGCATTGAAACGATCGCAATAAGGGTCTTCAGGGTCATTCTCCGCACGGACAGCGTCGTTAAGGTCGGCATCGTCAATCAGGCAGGCATCGAGGCGGGCGCGAATATCGGCTTCGTTCATGCCCGTGCCAATGAAAACGATTTCCTGGCGCCGGTCGCCAAAAACAGGATGCCAGATTTTGCGTAACATGGTTTCCCATTCCGGCCCGGAAGGCCAGCGCTCCTGCGGGACGGAAACCCACCAATTGCCCAGCGCTTCGTGCTGAACAGCCGCCCCGGCCTGGCTGAGTTCCCCCACCCAATTGGGGCGGGTGGCAATCCAGAAATGGCCTTTGGCGCGAATGACGCCGGGCCATTCGGAATGGATGAAATCATAAAAGCGTTGCGGATGAAACGGCAGGGCGCAGCGATAGGTAAAGCTGGAAATGCCATATTCGTCGGTTTCGGGGATATGGTCGGCAAAACCATACAGTTCCTTGGCCCAAAGCGGGTGTTCATGGGCACGTTCAAAATTAAACAGGCCGGTTGCCAGAATTTTGCTTGGCGAGATTTGCCCGCGTGTGGTTTCAATAATTTCAGCATCCAGGTTCAAGGCACGGATGATATGGCGCACGGTTTCCCGTTCGGACGGGCTGACAAGGTCGGTTTTGTTCAGAATAATGACATCGGCAAATTCGATCTGATCGACCAGCAGATTAACGATGGTGCGTTCATCTTCTTCGCCCAGGGATTCCCCGCGATCGCGCAGAAAATCCTGCGAGCTGTAATCGCTGATCAGGCGGGCGGCATCGACCACGGTTGCCATGGTATCAAGGCGGGCCACGTCACTAAGGGATTCACCATAAACATCCCGGAAATCAAAGGTGGCGGCAACGGGCAGGGGCTCGGCAATGCCGGTTGATTCAATCAGCAAATAATCAAAGCGCTTTTCATCGGCCAGCTTGCGCACCTCGGCCAACAGGTCATCGCGCAGCGTGCAGCAAATGCAGCCATTGCTCATTTCCACCAGCTTTTCATCCAGCCGCGACAGGTCTGCCCCGCCATTGCGCACCAGATCGGCATCGATATTCACCTCGCTCATGTCATTGACAATCACGGCAACGCGCAGGCCATCGCGATTGTTGAGCACATGATTCAAAACCGTGGTTTTGCCAGCCCCAAGAAAGCCGGACAGGACGGTGACAGGAAGTTTGTTCATTGCGGGGGTACTCTCTGGGATATGTAATGTTATAACATAACAATAACGAGGCGCGGCTTTTCTGGCAAGGGCAAAGCGGTGGAGGGGATGAAAGGCGGGTTAGGCGCGACGGCGCCGCGCGGTTTATGCCGGGTAAGGGAAGGGTTTCAGAAAAGCCTGCCCGCACAGGCCGGTTTCGACCCTTACAGGTTGGTAGCAGCTTTAGAATAGGAAAAGCGGCAGGGTGATGTGGGCAAGGGAGGAGAGGCGATAGCCGTTAGAAGACAGGCCGCAGCCGGAATGACAGCCTGTTACCTTTAATCCAGCGTGCTCAGCGTCACATCGACGAAGTCGCGCATGGTGCCTTCGTCGGCGGCGCGTCGGGCCATCAGTTGCAGACCCTGGGCCGAGCCGGTTAAAAAACGGGCCAGGGCACGGGTGTTTTTGCCGTCACTAATGGTTTTTTGGGCCTGGGCGCGCACCAGGGCATCCACGAACAGAAGTTCAACGCGCTTAAACGATTGGCGGGCAAGGGCGGCGGTTTCCGGATCATGCGGGGCCAGTTCCATCCCGGAATTGACCATAAGGCAACCCTTGTTGCGCCCATCGGTCAGGCCGCATTGGGCCAAATCGTGAAAGGTTTCGTAAATTGCCTGGCGTCCGTCTGGCATTTCAACCAGCTTGGCAAAACGGACAGAGGAAACTTTCTGGGTGTAATGGTCCAGAACCCGAAGAAACAACGCTTTTTTGTCGCCAAAACTGGCATACATGCTGGCCCGGTTCAGACCGGTTTGATCGACCAGATCCTGAACCGAGGTTCCTTCAAACCCCTTATGCCAGAATACGTCCATTGCGTTATCAAGAACGCTTTCTTCGTCAAAGGCGCGGGGACGGGCCATGGTCGCAATGCTCACATTTACGGGTTACTGTGATCTGGAACACACCTTAGATAGCCTCCAGACAGCGATCAAGTTTCCTGAATCGTTCCCATCGGCCGATCACGCGATTTTGTCCAAGGTGACAAAGCTGAAATCAGGACCGTTTTCAGTATTTTGATGGTCTTCACGTCCAACTTCCTGCCAGTCAGAGGGGGGCAGAGGCGGTAAAAATGTATCCGCCTCGAACGATGCGTGGATTTCGGTGATTTCATAGCGCGTGGTGAAGGGCAGGGCGAGGCGGTATATTTGTGCGCCGCCGGCAATGATAACGTCGTTCACACCATCGCGCAGAGCAATTTCGTCGGCGGCTTTGATGGCGCTTTCAATATCATGGCAAACGATCACACGGTCATGATCATACGCCCATGTTTTATCGCGTGTCACCACAATCGAGGTGCGACCCGGCAATGGTTTGCCAATGGAGTCAAATGTGACGCGGCCCATGATCATGGGTTTGCCCGATGTCAGCGCCTTAAAGTGTTTCAAATCTTCGGGAATGTCCCACGGCATCCAGCCATCACGGCCAATGGCATGGTTTTCCGATACGGCAACAATGGCGGTTCGCGTGATATTTGGGCCGGGCATCAAACAGCGACCTTTGCGGCAATATGCGGGTGCGGGTCATATCCGGTCAGGGTGAAATCGTCATATGTGAAATCAAAGATCGATGTCACATCCGGGTTGATCTGCATGTGCGGCAGCGGACGCGGGTCCCGCGCAAGCTGGGTTTCCACCTGATCAAGATGGTTGGTGTATAAATGCGCATCACCCAGTGTATGGACAAAATCGCCGGGCTTAAGGTTACAAACCTGGGCAACCATCAGGGTCAGCAACGCGTAGGAGGCAATATTGAAGGGCACACCCAGGAAAATATCCGCGCTACGCTGATAAAGCTGGCAGGACAATTTGCCATCGGCGACATAAAACTGGAACAGGCAGTGACAGGGCGGTAGCGCCATATGGGGCACATCGGCCACATTCCAGGCCGATACCATTAGGCGGCGGGAATCGGGTGTGGTTTTGATCTGGTTAATGACCGTGCTGATCTGGTCGATGGTTTCGCCATTCGCCCCGCGCCAGGATCGCCATTGCCCGCCATAAACCGGGCCAAGATCGCCATTTTCATCGGCCCATTCATTCCAGATGCGCACACCATTGTCCTGCAGATATTTGACATTGGTGTCGCCGGCCAGAAACCACAGCAATTCATGGATGATGGATTTGAGGTGCAGTTTCTTGGTTGTGACCATCGGAAAACCTTCCGACAGGTCAAAACGCATCTGATGGCCGAAAACCGAAATCGTACCGGTGCCGGTGCGGTCTTCCTTGCGCGTTCCGGTGTCGCGTACATGTCGCATCAGATCAAGATATTGCTGCATGGGGCTTCTGTCCTGGATGGTCTGATTTGGGGGAATCTGTTTTGCCGCAGGATAGACAGGTGCGACGTAAGGCGCAATCTTTGATCAGGACACGCGTTCCGACAATTGTTCCGGGACTGTTGCAAAAAGATTTCCCTGAAACCCCCTTGTGAAACGGGGGGGAATTCCCCTATATAGGACCTACCGGGGCAACCCGGTTATGGCACTAAACTGCGTGGCAGAATAAGCTTTACGGACCCGGGGGCGGTACCCGGCGGCTCCACCATCAATTTACATCGTTTTACTCGGACGATGATCGTGGGGCCGAAATAGGATCGACGTGAGTAGTAAAAGCCAATGTGGGTGCTCGGCATGGTACCACCGATATCGGGCCAATGTTTGTAAATGCAAACGACAACAATGCTCCGGTTGCTGTTGCTGCGTAAGCGGCACTAGCACCAAAGCGAAATTCCGGTTGCCGGGAGCGGTAATTGGTGGGGGGTGAGGCACCTAGCAACAGAACGCCTCATTATTCCCCTCTCTCATCTGGTCCTTCCCCGCGATAATCCGTCTATAGAATGCGACGAAGTGATGGTCGCACTCTTGTAATTCTCTCACGCTTGTTTATGAATAGAAGCTGACAAATGCGCCATTGGGGATAGTGGCGTATAGGAGTGACGGGGTAGGCCCGCCAGGAACAGGATTTTCGATGCACGAACCGGAAGAATTCAGATACGATCTGATGGTCGATCAGGCGCTGCGCGGCGTTGTTAAACAGATTCTGACTCGCGTGGCCAAAGAGGGCCTCTTCGGCGAGCATCACTATTATGTCACGTTTCAAACCAACCATCCCGGTGTTGAGCTGCCAGAAGCGCAGCGCAAGGCACATCCGGACAATATCACGGTTGTGGTACAGCACCGCTTCTGGGATATGACTGTCACCGACGAGTATTTTTCTGTCGGCATGAGCTTTGACGGGATGCCAACTGTGGTGGTCGTGCCGTTTGATGCGATGCTCGCTTTTGTCGATCCATCGGCCAATTTCATGCTGACTTTCAGCGTTGAAGCCGAAATGGATGATGACGATTTTGACGATGCCGAAGAACTGGAAGAACCCGCTCAATTGAGCACGGAAACAGCATCGCGCAGCAAGCCTGCATCCGAATCGGGTGAAAGTGGCGAAGTGATTGCGCTTGATGCGTTTCGTAAAAAATAACCGTTCGCACCGCAAAGCGGATGAATAGACGATAAAAAACGGACGATCCCTTGCGGACCGTCCGTTTTTGTTTTTTAAAGCGCTTCTTCGATGAAGCCTTTGACCTCGTCAAAAAGGCTTTCGGAATGCCCGGAAAGGTTTTCGGAATATTCCGATAGAACGGAGCCTTGACCCGCCGTTTTTTCGGCCAGCCCGTCCAGCCGGGCAAGGTCGGTTGTGATGGTGTTGATGCCATTGGCAACAGCCAGAATGTTATCGGCGATATCACGCGCCGCGGCATGTTGCTGTTCGACGACCGTCCCCAGATTTTCGGCAATTTCCTCGTTGGTTTCAATGACCTTGCGGGTGTCGGTCAGTTCCGTCACCACGCGCACGGTGTTTTCGCGAATGGCTGCGATGCGGTCGGTAATGTCCTTGGTTGATTTGGCCGTTTGTGTCGCCAGTGATTTCACTTCGCCGGCGACAACGGCAAACCCCTTGCCGGCATCCCCGGCGCGGGCGGCTTCGATGGTGGCATTGAGTGCCAACAGGTTGGTCTGCGAGGCGATGTCCTGAATGATTTTGACAACGGTGCCAATTTCCTCGACCGCGTTGGACAGGTCGCTCATGACATTGCCGGTATCGTTCATTTCCGCGACAGCCCGGTTGGCTACTTCGGTCAGGCGTTCGATCTGCGCGGAAATTTCGCTGATCGACTGGGTCATTTGTTCGGACGTGCTTGAAACATGGTTTGCCTGCTCGGCCGTGGCATCGCCTGCTTCGCGGATTTTACCGGCGAGATCTGACCCTTCGGTTGAATTTTCCGACAGGTCATTTGACAGGGTATTAAGCTGGTCGGCCGCTTCCTGCACCTTTTGCGACAGATTAACGCAGGTCCGACCCATCGTGACCTGATCGGTGATGATTTCCCCGCTCAGGATAAAGCCGGTTTTCGCCCCTGTTTCGTCCTGAAGCGGGGTAACCGTGATCATTAATGTTTGATCGTCCAGGCGCACGCGCTGGTAAATCGGCATTTCCGCAAGCCTGTTGCCAAGATTGTGGAATTGCTTGCGATCAAAGATTTTGTTGAGCTGTGCGATGGGCAAGTCAATGAGCTTGGAAAAATCGACATCATCCGCCTGCAAAAGGGTTTGGGCGAACTCGCGTGAAATGAAGCGGATTTTCCCCGATAAATCACATGTGACAATATTATAAGGAATGGAATTGATGACATCGCGATAAAACGTATTCTGTTGGGCCATCTGCCTTTGTGATTGAGATTCCGCCATGTCCTTTGATTGTTTTTGTACCCGGTTGCGTTGAAAATTCAACAAGATCTGTCACCCCCCAAATATTGATCGCTCATTTGCGGCGGGGATATTCTTTTGCGGAACGGATGCGGTTCAAGTCAATTGTTCGAAAATGATCATTTTATCGAAATAAATTCTTGATTTTGTTCGTAAATATATACTTTAGCATATTATAGAAATACTGATAAGACGAAGGCCGTAACCGAGTAGAGATGTGGGTTACTCTTTCTTTGCCTCAGGATGGCGGGAATCGGTAGCCCGTGCGTTCGGTGTTGTCGCCGTTGCGTCGTCAAATACATGGCATTTTGATGCCGCAGGCGTTATGTTCCGGTCAAATAACGCCAAAAAACACCCCACCTTGTTTTGAGAGAGACGGAAGCCTTCCATGAGTGATTTTGTCTATAAAGCCATGTTCGAGCAGGGCAAGGATGCCACGCCATATCGCAAGATTGGTGATGAAGGTATCGAAACCATTGATGTTAACGGTGAAACCTTTTTGAAGGTCGCGCCCGAAGCGATTGAAAAACTGACCCTTCAGGCGTTTTTTGATTGCTCGCATCTTTTGCGTCCTGGCCATCTGGAACAGTTGCGCAAAATCCTGGATGACCCGGAAGCAACGGCGAATGACAAATTCGTTGCGATGGACCTTTTGAAAAATGCCAATATCGCCTCGGGCGGTGTTTTGCCGATGTGCCAGGATACGGGCACGGCAATTGTCATGGGCAAACGTGGTGGCCGCGTGATCACCGATGGCAGCGACGAAGAGGCCGTTTCCAAGGGCATCTGGCGCGCTTATCAGGAATATAACCTGCGTTATTCGCAGGTTTCCCCGGTGAATATGTTTGAAGAAAAAAACACCGGCTCCAACCTGCCTGCCCAGATTGACCTCTATGCAACACCTGGTGCCGAATACAAATTCATGTTCATGGCAAAGGGGGGCGGGTCGGCCAATAAAACCTTCCTGTTCCAGCAGACCAAGGCGCTGTTGAACCCGGAAAGCCTGCGCAAGTTTTTGGACGAGAAAATCCGTACGCTCGGCACCTCGGCCTGCCCGCCTTATCATCTTGCCATTGTTATTGGCGGGACCTCGGCGGAAGCCAACCTTAAAACCGTGAAAATGGCATCGGCCCGTTATTACGATAACCTGCCGACCGAAGGCGGCGAACATGGCCAGGCCTATCGTGACCTTGAATGGGAACAGAAGGTGTTGGAAATGACCCGCGAAATGGGCATTGGTGCCCAGTTTGGCGGCAAGTATTTCTGCCATGACGTGCGTGTCATTCGTCTGCCGCGCCACGGGGCAAGCTGCCCGGTCGGTATTGGGGTGTCGTGCTCTGCCGACCGTCAGGTTCTGGGTAAAATCACCAAGGACGGCATCTTTATCGAAGATCTGGAACATAACCCGGCCAAATACCTGCCGGATGTTTCGGACGAGCATTTGGATGACGAAGTCGTCAAGGTTGACCTCAACCAGCCGATGGATGAAATCCGTAAGCAATTGTCGCAATATCCGGTTAAAACCCGCCTGGCCCTGACCGGCAAGGTGATTGTGGCCCGTGACATTGCGCATGCCAAAATCAAGGAACGTCTGGATGCCGGTGAAGGCATGCCGGAATACCTTAAGAACCATCCGGTTTATTATGCTGGCCCGGCCAAAACGCCCGATGGCATGGCTTCGGGTTCCTTTGGGCCGACGACAGCCGGGCGTATGGATGCCTATGTCGAGCAGTTCCAGGCCGCCGGTGGGTCATTTGTGATGCTGGCAAAGGGCAACCGTTCCAAACAGGTCAAGGATGCCTGCCAGAAATATGGTGGGTTCTATCTTGGCTCCATTGGGGGGCCGGCGGCCCGTCTGGCGCAGGATTGCATCAAAAAGGTCGAGGTTCTGGAATATCCCGAACTGGGCATGGAAGCCGTTTGGCAGATCGATGTTGAAGACTTCCCGGCCTTCATCGTGATCGATGACAAGGGCAATGATTTCTTTGCCGAATTCGGCATCTGATCGCTTCGCAATCGCAGCGATCGTTTCAAACGGGGCAGAGAAATTCTCTGCCCCGTTTTGTTTTGGGCATATTCTATCGTCTGTGACGAAGAGGCCCGTCAGGATTTGCGATTTTCCCGTTTTGTGACAGGGTTTTAGAATGCACGGACGTGCGATTGCAATTCTTGATTTGTGCCGCGTGGCGTGGTCTTTTGACGCCTGATTTTAATCGTCAGGATATGCTTTATGTCGCGCCCCTCCATGCCGTCGGCCCCAACAGATTTGGTTGAAAATCGCCTGTTGGGAACTTTATGTGCCGTGTTGACCGTGACGATTTGGGCGTCATGGATCATTGCGACACGTTATGCGGTGACGACGCGGTTTAGTGGGGTGGATATCGGGTTGATCCGGTTTGTGGTGCCCTTTGTTTTGCTGTCGCCGATCTGGTGGAAACGCGGTATTTGGCCGCGCGGCCTGCCGGTGGGCATCGGGTTGACGATTGCGGGTGGCTCCGGTGTGACCTAGTCGCTGGTGGTGGCAACAGCCCTGAAATTTGCCCCGGCCTCGCATGTTGGAACTTTGTTGCCCGGTGTCATGTCGATATGGGCGGTCTTGATTGGTGTGGCCGTGTTTGGCGAAAGGCCCAATGTGATCCGTTGGGTCGGGTATGGGGTGATTGCGCTGGGCGTTGTCATTCTTACCGCCCTTCAACCCGGGCAGGCGGATCAGGCCTCCGTCATCCTTGGATATGCCTTGCTGGTTTGTGCGGCCTTGATGTGGGCATGTTATACCCATGCCCTGCGGCGGTCGGGCCTGGCCGCGATTGATGCGGCGGCCTTTACCGGTTTTTGGTCCTTTGTCAGCTTTGCTGTCATCGCCCTGTTTACCGGCACCAGCATTGCCGATGCGCCGTTAAATGATGTGCTGGTTCAATTGTTGTTTCAGGGGCTGTTATCCGGGGTTATTGCGGTGGTGACTTATGGGATTGCCGTTCGCAATATCGGGTCGACCGGGGCTGCGGCCTTTGGGGCGTTAACACCGGCCTTTTCCGCCCTGGGCGGCGTGTTTTTGCTGGGCGAGGCGGGTAGTGTCAGCCTGATCATGGCGGTGGCGCTGGTTATTGTTGGGGTGATGATTGCCTCGGGTGTTGCGGGTAAGCTGCTGCGGCGTTAACGGGCCGCTATTATCGCTGAAAATGCAAACGGCTGGTGCGATGCCAGCCGTTTTGTTTTAGACCCTGAGCCACATGACGTTTGTTAATTATGCGGCGTTAAACGCGCCATCGCCTTGGCAAGTGGCGGGCCGATCAGCAAGACCATGAAAAACCGGGTTGATTGCATCACCAGAATAAACGGCAAATCGACATGGGTGCTTGCGGCGATAATGGCAACAGAATCAAGCCCGCCGGGGCTGGTTGCCAGATAGGCCGTTAACGGGTCCACGTCCAAAAACACGACCAGCAATACCGAAATACCGGCGCAAAAACCGATCAGCACGATAATGGAAAGCATAATTTTGGGAAGCGCGCTTGTCGCATGATGCAACACGGCCGGCGTAAATTTCAGGCCGATGCTCCAGCCGATAATGGCGTAGGTCAGCCCCAAAAACCATTCGGGCAGTTCCACACTCAGCCAGCCATTAATGTGAAGCGCCATGACGGTGATGATGGGCAATAAAAGTGCCCCGGAGGGGATTCGCAACAAGACACCCAGCACGGCGGATGCCCCGGCAACCAGCAGGGTCAGGCCAAAATTGGTCAGATCAAAGGCGGGAAACCAGTCCTGAACGGGGATTGCAACACCGCCAGGCAGGGTGCTGGAGACCCAGAAATTGGCGACCATCGAGGCCACGGTGACCACACAGACCACCCGCACATATTGCATAAAGGCCACCAGCCTGGCATCCGTGCCAAAGGCCTCGGCCATGATGACCATCGCGGAAGCACCACCGGGTGAAGACCCCCAAATGCCAACGGTGCCGGGCAATACCCGGCGAATGCACAAAAGCCAGCCCAAAAAGCTGCTTGCCAGCAGGGTGATAAGGGTAACGCCAAGCACCAGGGGCCAGTCCTTGAGAAAGGATGTGATGATGGCCGCTGTCATCGACCCGCCGATCATGGCCCCCAGAACCGATTGAGCGGCAATAAAGCTGATATTGGGAATGCGGATACTGGCGCTGTTGGTGCCCATCACAATGCCGATAATCATCGGGCCTAACAGCAATGCAGCCGGGACATTAAAATGATGCAGTACGATCCCCAACAACAGAGAACTGCCCAGCAACAAGGCCCATTGCAGTAATTCCGGCAGGTTTCCCAGCCGACGCAGGGGGGATGTTTCCGCGATTGGGGCAGAGCTTTGTATTGGGTGTGCGGCATCCTCAACCCTATTCCCATCCGGGAGGGTGGCATTGTTGTTGGCGTGGGGTGGCACAGCGGGGCGGTCTGGTTTTGCGGGCTTTTGGGGCAAAGTCGTGTTCCGTTTTGGTGCGTTTGGCGCGGTCGCACTTTTGAAGGTGGTGGCACAGATGGCAGGCAGGCCAACAGGCTAGCACCCGTATTATAATGGAATTGGCGTGGTGGCGCGTTTTGCCATTACAAGAGGGGGGCGTTGCCGATTGTGGTTTCGCACTGCGAAATTATTATAAGACAATTATTTGCCGCAAGAAAGCCGGTTGCCAGACATTGCCCGGCGCAGCCTGAAATGGTCCCTTGCCGGGGTAAACGGATCGCCCGGCAAGGGAGGCATTGCGGGGTCAGGCGACGGGGCTGTGACAGACCGCCTCGATATTGTTGCCATCAAGGTCAAGGATGAAGGCACCATAATAGTTTTCGTGATAATGCGGGCGCAGCCCGGGCGCGCCATTATCCCTGCCACCTGCAGCAAGGGCTGCATGATAAAACGCATCGACAAGGTCGCGCGTGGCAGCAGTAAAGGCAACATGGAGGCCGGGTAACGACATGCCTTTTTCGCATTCGGAAATCCAGAAGAACGGTTTGCCATTATTGCCAAAACCGGTATGGGCCTTGTCGCCGGTTTGTTCGGCGGTGACTTCCATTACGACGGCAATATCAAGCGGTGCCAGGGCCGCGAGGTAAAATTCGTGGGCCTTGGCGTGGTCGGTAACGGGAATTCCCATATGGTCGATCATTGTTTGCTCCGGTTCTGTTCAATCGCAGAATGCCGATATACCATACCCCTCCTGACAGGAGCTTGTCAGGAGGGGTATGGTAGCATGCCCGGAGATGAAAAAACCGGAAAACCGATATGAGACGTGCTGACAGACTGTTTCGCCTGGTACAGATTTTGCGCCGACGCAAACTGAGCCGGGCGCGTGAACTGGCCGAAGAACTGGAAGTTTCCGAACGGACAATCTATCGCGATATTCGTGACTTGGCAGCATCGGGCGTGCCTGTCGAGGGGGAGGCCGGCGTGGGCTATATCCTGCGCGACGGCTATGATCTGCCGCCGCTAATGTTTGATGCCGAAGAAATCGAGGCATTGGTGGTTGGCGCGCGCATGGTGCAAAGCTGGACCGACCCGCAAATGGCGCGGGCGGCAAGCGATGCCTTGTCGAAAATCGACGCCGTGGTGCCCGAGCGGTTGCGCGGCTTGATTGGTGGCATTCCCATTGCCGTGGCCGACATTCGCCAGGAACCCATTGCTGTGTCGATGCCGGTTTTGCGCCAGGCCATTCGGGAGCGTAATATTCTGCACCTTGATTATATCGATGTGAACGGCGTGCAAACGCGGCGCCGTGTCTGGCCGTTGGGGATGCTGTTTTTCGGTTCTGTCTGGTTGTTGGCGGGGTGGTGCGAGTTACGCAATGCCTTTCGGGTGTTTCGGGCTGACCGTATTGAGGAGATGGAGGTGCTGGCGGACCGATACCGCCCGACACCCGGTCGATCCATGCGCGATTACATGATTTCCGAAGGGGTAGAGGGGGAAATTTTAAATGGCCTTGGGCGGTAACGGGCAGCGGACACAGCGTCAGCCAAATCCTTCTCAAAACGAATTTGTCGCGATGCTAAGCGACCTTTTGGCACCGATGGGGCACATCACGGCACGCAGGATGTTTGGCGGCTGGGGAATTTATTGTGACGGCACGATATTTGGCCTGGTTGCCGACGATGTTTTGTTCTTAAAGGCCGATGATGTGTGCCGCGAGGTTTTTGAAGCCCGTCAGCTGGATAAGTTTTATCCGCATGGGCCGGATGGCATTTGTATGTCCTATTACGAAATTCCGGGCGACTGGCCGGAGGATGAAGACGACATTTTACCTTATGCCCGTATCGCCCTTGATGCCGGATTGCGGGGCAGCAAAACCAAGAAAACAAAAAAGAAAAAGTAACGCGCCAAAGAACGGGTTTTTTCCTGCTGACAGCCGTGTCGCCATGCGTGGCGTGCCTGTATATGTGCGCGATGAGAGTAGGGGGTTTTCACAGACGGTGTGCGTCGGCTGGCGCTGATTCTCCTGCCTAGTTTTTGTGCTATTCGTCGCCGATAGGATAATAATTCCTTCTGATGGTATAATTCTTTGCCGGGTTTCTCTTTAATCTTTATATTAAGACTATATTTAAGATCTAAGACCCGTTTGTCGGTGTTGGGCCAGGCAAGCGGTACCCCGATTGGCAATGAGAAACCCCCGCAGAAAAGCCTTCCGCTGTCTGCCATCTAATCGAGAGTTAATTTGTGTTTCTGACGAAGCATTTTGAGAGCTTTGTTGATCTGTTCCGGTTGCATTACGAGCGCCCGGAATTGATGCGCGCGCAGGTCGAGGGGCTGACGCGGCAAATACCCATGATGTATTTGTTGTTGATGGTCAATGCATTGGGCTTAAGCTACACCCATTATGGCCGCGCCCCGGTTTTTCTGACGGTGATCTTTCCCGGTTTTTTGTCGGTATTGTGTCTGTTCCGTTCCATTTCCTGGATCAGAACAAAGTCCGTTCTTGATGACATGCCGACAGTGGTGCGCATGCTTAAGCATATTCGTGTCATGTCGGTAGCGATTAGTATTTTATTCACAGGCTGGGTGATTGCGCTTTATTATTTTGGCGATGAGCTACACCAGCTACATGTGGCCTATTTTATTTCGATTACAGTTGTCGGCTGTGTTTTTTGCCTGTTTCAGTTTCCGGCAGCGGCACTGTTTGTCATTACGGTGGTTTTTGGCGGCTGTATGATTGCATTTTCGTTTAACGGAACCGCGATTTTTTACGCCATTTTGTTCAATATGATGACGGTGCTTTTGGTCATCATCTATTTTGTTCGTAACTATTACCTCTCCTTTGCCGACCTGTTATTGTCGCGAAACGTCTTGCAGGAAAAGCATCGCCAGACGCTTGAATTGAGTGCGCAAAACGAAAAGCTGGCCCATTGTGATGCCCTGACCGGCCTTGCCAATCGTCGCGATTATTTCAATATCCTCAATGCCAAAATCGCCCAGACCCTGCAGCACCATTCGGATGGAGACTGCATTGCGGCGCGCGAACAGTTTGCGGTTGTTCTGGTCGATCTGGATGGATTTAAACCGGTTAATGACGTTTATGGGCATTTGGCCGGCGATGAAATATTGATCAGCGCCGGGCAGCGCATTCGCAAGGTTCTGGGCCGGGATGGCTATGTCGCCCGATTGGGCGGCGATGAATTCGCCGTTATCGTCGATGAATATGACGCGGTTATACTTGATAAGATTTCGGCCGATATCTGTCGTCTGTTAAAACAGCCCTTTGAGTGCAGCGGGGGAACGGTGCAGTTATCGGCGACAGTCGGGATGGCGACTTTCCCCACGGCCGCACGCACGGCGATCGGGCTGTTTGAACGCGCCGACTTTGCCCTTTATCATGCCAAGCGCAATGATCGCGGCACAACCATGCTGTTTTCAGCCTGCCATGAAACCATCATTCGACAGGAATCGCATATCCTGCAAAACCTGCGCAAAGCTGAGCTGACGCAGGAGTTGTCCCTGGTGTTTCAGCCGGTCTATGATCTGAATACAGGAAACATCTATTCGGTCGAGGCTTTGGGCCGGTGGGATAACCCGGAATTGGGATCTGTCGCACCCGACGTGTTCTTTCCGATGGCGGAAAAAATCAACCGGGTTGGGGAATTGACCCATACCCTGTTTAATCGCCTATTGAAGGAAGTTGAAAACTGGCCCGCACATATCGGGTTTTCATTTAATCTTTCGGCGCGTGATCTCGCGGTTGCGGAAATGATGGATTGGTTGATCACGCGGATCGCGCAATCCAATATCGAACCGCGCCGTTTCACATTTGAAGTCACGGAAACTGCTATTTTGCGCGATTTTGATGCCGCCCGCCATAATATTGAACGGTTGCGTCGTTGTGGGGCGCGGGTCGCCCTGGATGATTTTGGCATCGGTTTTTCCAGCCTGCGCTATGTTCACGAGCTTGATATTGATTGCCTTAAGATTGACCGCAGTTTTATTACGGCGATCGTCAAGAACGCGCGTAGCCAGCGGATTGTTAAAACCGTTTTCGATATGTGCGAAAACTTTGGTATCGATTGCGTGGTCGAAGGGGTCGAAACCGATGAGCAATGCACAATGCTGCGCCAGTTGGGGGCGCGCTATGCGCAGGGATATTTGCTTGCCCGCCCGTCACAGAAGGTTTCGTTCGCACCATTAAAGGCGGTTCCTTTCGCTTCCCTGATCCCCGGCGAAGACCCGTTGTAACGAGAACAGGGCACGCCAAAGCGGGCGGGGGGCCGAGGATGGCAAGGCTGGTTTGTGCGTCGCTGCCGTTGGGTTTGATAATATATTGAATTTAAAAGTAAAATTTAAATAAATCGCGGATTTGCCGATGATTTCCCCGCGTCGTTTGCGTTTTGCATGATGCGCGTGTTGTGAATGTGCCGTAAGTCATTGAAGCGACTCGTAAAATTTTTCGTCATTGCCTGATTTCTGCCGAGTCGCTACCATCAGCCAACTTTATTCGCACGCAGGGTGCTGGCACAATGGCGCAACCGCAGCCGGTTATTTACAAGGCATCATCGCCGCACGGGGGAAATACCGAACTGGCCCCGGAAACGCATTTGCGATTGCGCCAGTTAATCGATTGTCTTCCTGATATTCCGGCCCGCCTGCGGGTGATGGGGCATGGCCTGCTTGATTGGGGCCTGAACGATTTGGCGCTGGAATGTTTTGGCCGTGCCCTGCTGGCCGATGATCTGGATGATGCGACCCATTTGGGGTTGGTTCGGACCTATTTGCAAAAGGGCAACCGTGATCAGGCGGTGGTGCATCTGGAAATCGCCATCAGCCTGCGCCCTGAAATGCGCGATTTACGCGTTATTCTGGCCGATCTTTTATGTAACAGCCTGCATTTGCGTTCCGCCCTGGACCACTTGGCCCAGGTTTTGGCAGACGAGCCATCGCATGAAGGGGCCCGGCGCGGACTTGCCCATATTTTGCAGGTCTTTGCTGCGCGATCATCCCAACTCCCTGAGCCCCAAATCCCTGATACGAAGGTTGCGCAAACTGCACCTGTTGCGGCAAATCC
>JBNKVZ010000072.1:0-20904 GCA_050299455.1 Thalassospira sp. | reverse complement strand
ACAGGCTTAAATCCCAGATTCTCATGAAGACGGATTGATCCGGCATTTTGGGCTTCGATGCCGGCAATCATGACATGTTTGCCCATTTCACCGGCACTTGTGATCAACGCTTGCATAAGGGCCTTGCCCACACCCCGGCCACGGCAGTCCGCGCGCACATAAACAGAATGTTCGATGGTGTGACGATACCCATCCCAGGCGCGCCAATCGCCAAAGGTGGCATAACCCAAAACGGTTTTGGCCTCATCAATGGCGACGAATACCGGGTAGCCCTCTTTTTGTCGTTCTGCCATCCAGTGCTGGCGATTGGCGAGATCAACGGTGCTATCGTTCCAAATGGCTGTCGTATTCGTCACGGCATCATTGTAAATTGTCATGATCGCCTCGGCGTCATCCTGGGTGGCGTGGCGGATTTTCATTTTGTTCTCGCTGATTTGTCCATTATAAGAATATATATGTCTACTATAGTAAACGATATTGATCAACGAATTGGCGTGCGCATTCGTGCTGAACGCGAAAAGCGCGGATGGTCCTTAACCGACCTTGCGGAAAAATCCGGGGTGTCCCGCGCAATGGTCTATAAGGTTGAACGCGGCGAAAGCAGCCCGACAGCAACGCTTTTGGCGAAGCTTTCCGGGGCGTTTAACCTGAGTATGTCTGCCTTGTTATTGCTGGCGGAAAAGCAGGATGACCGGCTGGTGCGGGCGGCGGATCAACCGGTATGGGTTGATCCACAAAGTGGCTATGTGCGCCGCCATGTGTCCCCGACATCGGATTTCCCGCTTGATCTGGTGCGGGTTGATTTGCCCGCCGGTGTCGAAATTCCGATGCCTGCAGCAGCCTATTCATTTATACGGCAATTAATATGGCTGCTTGAAGGGGAGCTTGTCTTCATCGAAGGGGGCACACGCCACGAGATGAAGCCGGGCGACTGTCTGGAGCTTGGGCCGCCTTGCGATTGTGTTTTCAAAAACGAAAGCTCCCAAGCCTGCACATATGCCGTGATCGTTCTTAGGAAAGACTAATATCTAACTGCACGGATCGAAACTGATCCATGCAGCTCTTAATCTACGGCGGACTTCTTTGCAGTCCTTGTTTTTCGTGGCATGGGCCGTGCTGTGCCATCGCGACTAACACTTTAGCCTTGGAAAAGGTGGGATTGCCCGGATTGGTCCGTCCGGTTACACGAAGCCTCAAGGCTCTGGTTTTCGCGATAAAATGACGGCTTTGATGCAGATAAAACAACCCCCGCCAGAGGATGGCGGGGGTTGTGTGTTCTTAACGGGCACTTGATGGATTAGTTGCTCCACCAGCCTTTGCGCTTGGGCTTCGGCTTTGCCGGGGCCTCGGGGGCGGTGGCCTCCGGTGCGGTTTCGGCTTTTTCGGCCTCGGCCGGTTTTTCGGGTGCCGCAGTTTCGGGGGTGGCAACTTCGCTTGGTTGTGCTTCGTTGCTTGTCGGTGCGGTCACGGTTTCAGCTGCCGGTTTGGCCTCACTGGCTTTGTCCGCTTTGTCCGCTTCCAGTTCAACCGGCTTGTTGCTGGCTTCCGGCTTTGCTTCTGCAGCTTGTTCCGGTTTCGGGCTTGCTGCAGGTTCAAAGGTTGCCTCAGGCGCAGATGCCGCGGATGCGACCGGTGCGCTCGGCGTCGAAACAGGTGCCGTTACAGGTGTTGATACCGCCTCGCTTGCGGCATCTTCGCTGCTGGCTTCCGGTGCCGGACCATTCTGGATCGGGATGTTGCGCACTTCGCTGCGATCATTGCGGTCACGGTTATCGCGGTTGCGGCGGTTATCCTTGTTGTTGCGATCACGACGGTCACGACGCTGGCGTGCCGGGGCAGGGGCCGTTGTGCTGCGTTCGCGTGCGGCGCGAATGCCGCCTTCTTCACCATCTTCCGGGCCAAAGCTGTCGGCTTCCTGGCCTTCCGTATCGCCATCAATCACAAGGTCGGTTTCACTGCCATCCGGTGCGGTATGGTCCCGAGAACGGCGTTTTTCCGTTGCTTCGGTATCATCGGCAGGTGAAACGACGCGCGGCGCTGTTTCAAAATCCTGACGGCGGGAGCGACGGCGCCCACCCCGTTTGCCACGACGGCGGCGTTTGCGCGATGATTCGTCATCATCGTCATTGTCATCGCCATTATCCGATGCCGAACCGGCATCCTGATTGTCGTCATTCCCGGCATCAGTGTCGTCATTGTCGGTTGACGCGTTATCATCGCGGTCATCCTGACGGCCCCGACGGCGGCGGCGGCGACGGCGACGTTTGTTCTGGTCGTCACTGTCGTTGTTTTGCTCGTTGTCATCATCGCGGCTGGTATTTTCAACCAGTTCTTCCTCGACCTTTTCAATCGGGGCTTCGATGGCGGTCAGCGAAACACTATCGGTGTTAAGAACCGCGCTATTCTGATTGTCTTCATCACCCGATTTTGAGGCACGGGTGCGCTCAATCCGGTGATCTGGCGAAATCAGGCTGTCATCACCGAAAATCATGACGGTGAAGCCATAACGCTGTTCGATTTCCGCAAGGGAATCGCGCTTGCGGTTCAGGATATAAAGGGCAACTTCACTGGCAACGTGAACGGTCAGGGCACCTGCGCGGCGGCGCATGCCTTCTTCCTCGATCACGCGCAGCAGGTGCAGGGCCGAACTTTCAATCGAACGGACCAGACCAACGCCACGGCAATGATGGCAAACCTCAAATGCGCTTTCAACCAGCGACGGACGCAGGCGCTGACGCGACATTTCAAGCAGGCCAAACGGGCTGATACGGCCAATTTGCAGGCGTGCCCGGTCATTGCGCATCGCTTCTTTCAGCTTGCGCTCAACCGCGGACTGGTTGCGGTGGTCTTCCATGTCGATAAAGTCGACAACGATCAGACCGGCAAGGTCACGCAGGCGAAGCTGGCGGGCCAGTTCTTCAGCGGCTTCAAGGTTGGTCTTGTAAGCCGTTTCTTCAATATTGCGTTCGCGGGTGGATCGGCCGGAGTTAACGTCAATCGCCACCAAGGCTTCGGTCGGGTTGATGACAATGTAACCACCCGATTTAAGCTGCACAACCGGGTTGAGCATGGCATCAAGCTGGCTTTCCACCTGGAAGCGGTGGAACAGCGGCACGCCCTGATCCTTGTAGGGCTGCACACGCTTGGCATGTGACGGCATCAGCATTTTCATGAAGTCTTTGGCAACGCGGTAACCATCGTCGCCTTCGACCAGAACTTCATCCACATCGCGGGCATACAGGTCGCGAATGGAACGTTTGATCAGGTCGGCTTCTTCATAAATCAGGCACGGGGCCTGGCTTTGCAGGGTGGTTTCGCGGATACGATCCCACAGGCGCATCAGATAATCAAAGTCGCGCTTGATTTCGGCTTTGGTCCGTTCGGCACCGGCGGTCCGCACAATAACGGCCATGCCGCCGGGAATTTCCAGCTCGGCCAGAATGGATTTCAGGCGCTTGCGGTCCTGGGCATTGGTGATTTTGCGCGAAATGCCGCCGCCCCGCGGGGTATTGGGCATCAGAACGCAATAACGACCTGCCAGCGACAGGAAGGTGGACAGGGCTGCACCCTTGTTGCCACGTTCTTCCTTGACGACCTGAACCAGCAAAATCTGGCGGCGTTTTATAACTTCCTGGATTTTATAGCGTTTTTGCAGCTGCGGGCGCACATTATCGGAGAAATCATCGGTGTCATCGCCACCCATGTCTTCGATATTTTCTTCGTCATTGACGGTCTCGGTGTCGTTCTCGTCAATATCGACAGAAATTTCGGCAATTTCGGCGGCCATGGTCGCAACAGTGTTGGATCCACCATTGTTGCCATCATCACCGTTATTGTCGTCATCCTCGCCCGGTGCCGATGCATCACTGGTGCTGGCATCATTTTCGTCGGTTTTTTTGCGACGGTTGCGCACCCGGCGACGGCGCGTTTTGGTGGCGTCATCGCTGTTGTCGCTGCTGGCAGCATCGTTGTTTTCCGATGCTGCTGCGCTGTCATCCGTATCGGTTGCGTCTTCGGCCTTGTCAGATGCGTCGGCAGCATCGGTGCCGTTGGCGTCATCTTTGCGCGGTTTGCGGCGCGAACGCGAACGGGTGGGTTTTTTCTCTTTTTTCGGGGTGTCGTCGTCGTTGTTGCCGATATTGTCTTCGACAATTTCGGCATCGCGAACGGACTGTGTGCTGGCCTGGGCCCGGGTTATTGCTTCGCGGTCAGCAACGGGGATTTGATAATAATCGGAATGGATTTCGCTAAACGCCAGAAACCCGTGGCGGTTTCCGCCATAGTCAACAAATGCCGCCTGCAACGAAGGTTCAACCCGCGTCACCTTGGCAAGGTATATGTTACCTTTAATCTGTTTCTTGGTCGAAGTTTCGACGTCGTATTCTTCTAGGCGATTTCCATTAATAACAACGACACGGCTTTCTTCCGCGTGCGTTGCGTCGATGAGCATACGTTTGACCATTCGGAACCTGTTCCTAAAGGTCCCGCCAGTTTAATGCGTCTCGCTAAAGTGTGCTGATATGCAAACAAACCGGCGTTACCGAAGGCGCCGCCCACAAAGGTCGCGATATGTCCGTGATATGTATGGTTCATCGCGTTTCGGCTGCTCTTTCGGTATGGACCTGGTTTTGGTGTTAAAAATAAGAATTGCTTATGTCTGTATCGAGCGCGCCAGGACAGCCTGATATGGGAGGGCTCTATCGGGAGCGGGGATTGCCGCGTCACCGAGACACCGACCCGAGGAACTGCCACGTCGCGTCCTCAGCCTGACGGAGAATATTTTGTCCCGTAAAGCATAGGAATCTCGGCGACAACATATCTCTTTTATTCTCAGGCGACAAACAATTTTGTTGCGTCCAGATCAAGGTTTGTTCGGCTTTCGCATCAAAAACCGCGCTTTTTCCCGCTTTCATAGGCGGAAAAGAAAATTTCCCGCAAACAATTGCGATCATAACGATTTTTCAATTATTGGCGTGATTTGCAAATTGTAAGGCGATTGTTTTGCCTCGCACAGGGGCCAACATGTTGGGAATCGCCTGGGAAAATGGCTCTGTGCCATGTGTTTGCAAGGCAGCATTACCGATAATAAGGCGGCATGAAGGTGTGAATGGGCCCTGTGGGTCAATTACCCGTTAACTTTCTGGTTGCTATAAGCACATACGGCATATGATGTGTCGATATATCTGAAAAAAGCGGTAAAGCGGAATGGGGTCGGTGGTGCTTTTGCAAGGCAGGCAAAAAATCACGCAAGGCGGAATGTTTGGTGGTCGGGGCGTGCGCGCGCTCCTGTTGGCTTTTTTATACTGCTTTTTCGCATTGTCCCTAAGCACCGTGGCCGAGGCCAAACCGGCAAAGGTTCTGGGGGCCCGTCTTGGCGTTTATCCCGATAAGACACGCTTTGTCATCGATCTGGATCGCAAGGTTGACTACACCTATTTCCTGCTGCCAGACCCGTTTCGCATTATCATTGATATGCCCGAAATCGACTGGAGCGCCCCGCCAAGCAAGGTGACATCGGGCGGCGGCCTGATTTCCGGGTTGCGGTATGGCCTGTTTAAGCCGGGCACATTTCGCGTTGTGCTTGATGTGAGCAAGCCCGCCCTGATTTCCAAGATTTTCACCCTGCCAGCCAGTGGCAAAAAACCGAACCGGTTGGTGATCGATATTGCCCCCACATCGCGCGATACCTTTATGGCGGCATCGCGCGAAAGTATGGCCGCCTATTCGGCGCGGCAGCGTAATGATACCTCGGCGACGGAAAAAAGTGCCGACGTCGCGGTTGAAACCGGCAAAACCACTGGGCGACGCAAACCATTGATTGCGATTGATGCCGGGCATGGCGGTGTGGACCCGGGGACCATCGGGGTTGGGGGGATTTATGAAAAAAATGTCACCCTGGCCGCCGCACGCGAACTGGCAAAGGTCCTAACAGAATCCGGACGGTATCGGGCCCTTTTGACCCGCGACAAGGATGTGTTCCTGAAACTGCGTCAACGCACCGAGATTGCCCGAAAAAACCATGCCGATCTGTTTTTGTCGTTGCATGCCGATTCTATCTCGGACCCCCACCATCGTGGGGCCTCGGTTTATACTTTGTCTGAAAACGCATCGGACAAGGAAGCATCGGCCCTGGCAAGCAAGGAAAACAAGGCCGACGTGATTGCCGGGGTTGACCTGTCCGAGGAAAATTCGCTGGTCCAAAGCATTCTGATCGATCTGGCCCAGCGCGAAACCATGAATTTGTCGTCCAATTTTGCAACCGATATGGTGCGGGAATTGGCAAGTGATGTGAAATTGCAGCAGCGAACCCATCGCTTTGCCGGCTTTGCGGTTTTAAAGGCCCCCGATATCCCTTCCGCCTTGTTTGAAATGGGATATTTGTCCAATCCGACCGATGCCAAATTGCTGCAATCTCCTGCCCATCGTCATAAAATGGCCAAGGCGATTATGCGTGCCCTGGATGACTATTTTAAAACCCACAAATTCTAACCGCAGTGTCATACAGCCTGGCAGAAGCGCTTTGCGCGCTTTGTTTGGTCTATGTCGCGATGTGCTGTGACGTATTGTTTTGGGTGGGCGCGGTGCGTGCAATTCAAGACGGGCTTGGTTCTTGCGTGGGCAAAAATCGCCTGTTTTTGCGATGTCATTAAATTTTGCCGTTGTTTTGCCGGGTTTTGTCCCTAGAGTAATCCTAACAAATGTATAGGGTGCGGCTGTACCGATGCAGATTTTTATTAGAATCATCTGAAATTTGGGGATCAGAAAGCCAAGATATACGTTGTATTGCATCGGGGCCACTTTTTTGCCGCGATGATAGGGCTTTGTGATATTCGTCCGAGCATGCATCCGCCCAGGCGGCAACAACAGCGAAACGATAAAGATCCGTTTAATGCGTATTTTTCTAACAATTACTGGTGTGCTTTTCCTGCTGGCAGTAGCGGGGGGAGCAACTGTTCTTGGTGTTTTCTGGCATTTCGGCCAGGACCTGCCTGATTATACCCAACTGGCTGATTATGAGCCGGAGGTCATGACCCGTGTTCACGCGGGCGACGGCGCCTTGATCGCGGAATATGCCAAGGAAAAACGTGTTTTTGTGCCGGTCGAGCAGATCCCGCGCAAGGTCATTAATGCCTTTGTCGCAGCTGAAGACCAAAATTTCTGGACCCATCCGGGAATTGATTTTCCCAGCGTATTTCGTGCAGCCCTTACCAATATTGCCAATATTGGGTCGGGGCGGCGGCCTGTTGGCGCATCAACCATTACCCAGCAGGTGGCAAAGAACTTTTTGCTGACCAACGAGGTTTCCTATGACCGTAAAATCAAGGAAGCCATCCTGTCCTTCCGTATCGAGCAGGCCTTTTCCAAAAAGCACATTCTGGAATTGTATCTGAATGAAATTTATCTGGGGCGGGGCAGCTATGGCGTTGCCGCGGCGGCCTTGCGCTATTTCGATAAATCGCTGGATGAACTGACCGTTGCCGAAGCCGCCTATTTGGGGGCGTTGCCCAAGGCACCATCCAATTATGACCCGGTACGCAACCATGACGCGGC
Organism: Thalassospira sp.; assembly: GCA_050299455.1. Taxonomy (GTDB): domain Bacteria; phylum Pseudomonadota; class Alphaproteobacteria; order Rhodospirillales; family Thalassospiraceae; genus Thalassospira. The sequence continues at coordinate 13,353 of JBNKVZ010000072.1, read as the reverse complement.
CAAAGGGCGCCGTAACTGGGTGATCGGGCGTATGCTTGATGAAGGCTATATTACCCAGGAACAGGCGACAGAGGCTTTGGCTGCACCGCTGATCGGCAAGGATCGTGAATCGGTCGATTATTATGCCCATGCCGATTATTTCGCCGAAGAAGTCCGCCGTGAGCTGGTCGATCGTTACGGTGAAAATGCCCTTTATAATGGCGGGCTTTCCGTTCGGACCTCGGTTGATCCGAAATTGCAGACCATCGCCAACAAGGTGATGTTTGATGGCCTGGTGGCCTATGACCGTCGGCATGGCTGGCGCGGCGCGCTTGATAAAATCGATATCTCCGGCGATTGGCAAAAACCGCTGGAGCAGGTGAAGGCCCCGCATGATGTGCCGTGGCTCAAGGCGGTTGTGTTGCGCCTGGATGGCAATGACGCCGTTATTGGTGTTGAAAATGGCAAGAAAGGCAAAATCCCGTTTGCCGAAATGAAATGGGCACGCCCGTGGCTGAAGGGCCAAAAGGTTGGCGGTGCCGTTAATAAGGCATCGGATGTGGTTAATCCCGGCGATGTCGTGATGGTTGCCACTGTTAAGGATGACGACGGCAAGGTTGTTGAGGGGACTTATTCGTTAGAGCAAATCCCCAATGTGAATGGCGGGCTTGTGGCGATGGACCCGCACACGGGCCGCGTTTTGGCAATGTCGGGTGGTTTTTCGCACGATATGTCAAAGTTCAACCGCGCCACCCAGGCACATCGTCAGCCCGGTTCGGCCTTTAAGCCGTTTGTGTATGATGCGGCAATGGATTCCGGTTATACGCCGTCTTCGCTGGTTCTTGATGCGCCCTTTGTGATTGATCAGGGCCCAGGGCAGGGCAAATGGAAGCCGGGCAACTATAGCGGCAAGTTTTATGGCCCCTCGACCCTGCGTCTGGGGATTGAGCTTTCGCGAAACCTGATGACGGTGCGTCTGGCGCAAACCATCGGCATGGACAAGGTTGTCGATTATGCCGAGAAATTTGGCGTGGTCGATAGCATGCCTCCGGTTCTTTCCATGTCGCTTGGCGCGGCCGAAACAACCGTTCTGCGGTTGACCAATGCCTATTCCGAATTGGTCAATGGCGGCAAAAAGGTTACGCCGACCCTGATTGACCGCATTCAGGACCGTCGTGGCAAGGTGATTTACCGCCGCGATAACCGCCAGTGTGCGGATTGTCAGGGGGTGGTTTATAACGGGCAATTGCCGCCCGAACTGCCTGATAATCGCGAACAACTGACCGATCCGGCCAGTGCCTTCCAGATTGTTTCCATGCTGGAAGGCGTTATCAAACGTGGTACGGGCCGTCGCATGCGCAATTTGCCGTTCCCGCTGGCGGGTAAAACCGGCACCACGAATGATTCGCGTGATGCGTGGTTTGTCGGCTTTACGCCCGACCTGGCACTTGGGGTGTATGTTGGTTTTGACGATAACCGCTCGCTCGGGAGTCGAGAGCAGGGGGCCTCGGCCGCCGCACCGATTTTCCAGGAATTCATGACCAAGGCGATGGATGGGGTAAAACCCGTGCCGTTCCGGACCCCGCCGGGTATTCGCATGGTGCGCGTTGATGCGCGCAGCGGCCTGCCAGCTCAACCAGGTGACAGCAATGTTATTTGGGAAGCCTTCAAACCCGGCACCATTCCCGAACGGAATGATCGGGTGATTGATGGCAGCTCGTCGAGTGGTGGCATCGCCGGTAGCATGGGCAGTAGCAGTGACGGTGGGGTTTCCAGCCCCAGCGGCATTTATTAAGGCTAGCTGTTTGTCGCGATGAGTTAGATTGTGAATGACCCCGAAAAGGGCTGGAGGCATGTTCTCCGGCCCTTTTTTATATCCGCAGCGTAAGAAGGCTCTGATGTCTGGTTGACGGATCGGGTAGTGATAAAAACGTCAAGACTTGGACATATGGCTGTTACATCAACCCGTTATGATCCCCGCACTTTTGCTTTCGCTTTTTGCTGGGAACTGGAAAATGTCCATTCGACTGACCCGACGTAATTTTTTGAAGTCAACCGGGACGGCAGGCGCTGCCTCTGTTTTGGGGGGCTTTGTTATGCCATCCATTTCGCGCGCTGCCGATCGCCCTGTTATCACGCATGGCGTGCAAAGCGGTGATGTAACGGCAAATTCCGCCCGTATCTGGGCGCGAGCCGATCGCCCGTCCCGTATGATTGCCGAGATCGCCACGACAGAGGGTTTCTCCAAATCCATCAAGGTGCCCTATGCGGATGTGCTGGCCGAAGGGGATTTGGCCGGTAAACTTGCCTTGACGGATTTGCCTGCCGGGCAGGACATTTTTTATAAAATCCATTTCGAAAATCTCGATAATGTTCGGGCAACGTCCGAACCGATTATTGGCCATTTCCGGACCAATCCGATGAAACGGCGCAATATTCGCTTTGGCTGGTCCGGCGATACGGCCGGGCAGGGCTGGGGCATTGACGAGGATCGTGGCGGGATGAAAACCTATGCCACCATCACCGATCATCAGCCGGATTTTTTCATTCATTCCGGTGATACGATCTATGCCGATGGCCCCTTTAAACCAGAGCAAAAAATGCCGGATGGTCAGATTTGGAAGAACCTGACCACCGAGGGAACCGGCAAGGTTGCCGACACGCTGGATGAATTTCGGGCAAATTATAAATACAATATGCTCGATAAAAATGTGCGCGAGTTCAATCGCATGATCCCGGTTTATTACCAATGGGATGACCACGAGGTTTTGAATAACTGGTATCCGGGTGAGATGCTGACGACGGATGACCGCTATACCGAAAAATCGGTGTCGCTGCTGGCAGCCCGCGCCAATCGCGCATTCCGCGAAATGCTGCCGGTACGCGAACAGCCACAAGAGCCAGGCCGGGTCTATCGCACCATTTCCTATGGTCCGTCGCTGGAGATTTTTGTCCTTGATATGCGGTCATATCGCGGCCCCAATGATGCCAATAACAGCCCTGTCGAGACGGCTGATACCGCCTTTATGGGCAAAGAGCAGATCGAATGGCTTAAACGTGCCTTGCTGAATTCAAAAGCAACCTGGAAAGTCATTGCCGCTGACATGCCAATTGGCATGATCGTTTATGATGACTGGAAAAACAAAAGCACCTTTGAAAACCTGGCCAATGGTAATGGCGCCCCGGCCGGACGAGAGCTTGAAATCGTCGATTTGCTGCGTTTTATCAAGTCGGCAAAAATTCGCAATACCGTATGGCTGACCGCCGATGTGCACTATACCGCCGCACATTATTACGATCCGGCAAAGGCGCAATTCACCGATTTTGATCCGTTCTGGGAATTTGTGTCCGGGCCGCTGCATGCCGGCACCTTCGGCCCCAATGATATGGACAATACCTTTGGGCCGGAGGTTAAATTTTCTAAACATCCCAGCAAGGAGCAGGGCATTAACCTGCCGCCATCGGCGGGCCTGCAGTTTTTTGGCCTGATTGATATTGACGGCGATACCGAACAGTTTCGCGTTTCCCTGCGCGATGTCGCCGATACCGAGCTTTATACTGTGACACTGGACCCGGTTTATAGCTAAGTCCCGTGTGAACGGTTTTGAGAATGATGAGACCCCGGTGCCCGATGGGTGCCGGGGTTTTTTATGTGGCTGCGGGGGTTTCAAGATGGGCAAAAGCTGATATAACCCGCGCCACGATTGGCAATAACGTTATCATGACGTTGCCCGACAAAATTCACGAATGTAACGGAGACATCAATGCGCGCTGAAGCACAGGCATTGGTAGATGAGATCAAGCAGTCGATGGCACTGCTGAGGAGGCATCTTTGACTGGGATAATGCCCTTAGACGTCTCGACGAATTAAACGCCCTGGCCGAAGACCCGACCTTGTGGGACAAGCCGGAAAACGCGCAGAAAATTATGCGCGAACGTACCCAGCTTGATGATTCCATCAATGGCTACAAGGCCCTGGCACAGGAATTTGATGACAATATCGAATTGATCGAACTTGGCGAAGCCGAGGGCGATGACGATACGGTCATGGAAGCGGAAGAAGGCCTGCGCACCATTCGCGACATTGCCGCCAAGCGCGAGCTTGAAAGCCTGCTGTCGGGTGAGGCGGATGCCAACGATGCCTATTTGGAAATTCATGCCGGTGCCGGCGGGACCGAAGCCCAGGATTGGGCGAGTATGTTGGCCCGCATGTATGTGCGCTGGTGCGAATCCAAGGGCTACAAACTTGAAATGCTTGAAGAAAGCGACGGCGAAGAAGCCGGTATCAAGTCTGTAACCTATAAGGTGACGGGGCATAATGCCTATGGCTGGCTGAAAAACGAAGTTGGTGTGCATCGTCTGGTGCGTATTTCGCCCTATGACAGTGCCGCACGCCGCCATACCAGTTTTTCGTCCTGCTGGGTGTATCCGGTGGTCGATGACGATATCAATATCGAAATCCTCGATAAGGATTTGCGGGTTGATACCTATCGTGCATCGGGTGCCGGTGGGCAGCACGTTAACCGGACGGATTCTGCGGTGCGAATCACCCATATTCCGACCGGCATTGTTGCCCAGTGCCAGAATGACCGCTCGCAGCATAAAAACCGCGATACCGCGATGAAAATGCTGAAAGCCCGGTTATACGAGGCCGAATTGCAACGCCGCGAAGCCGAAGCCCAGGCCGTTGAAGACACCAAGTCCGATATTGGCTGGGGGCATCAGATTCGCTCTTATGTGTTGCAGCCTTATCAGATGATCAAGGATCTGCGCACCGGGGTCGAAACATCCGATACCCAGGGCGTGCTGAATGGCGATCTGGACCAGTTTATGGCCGCTGCCCTGGCAGCCCGCGTTACGGGTTCCGCTGGCGAGGTTGAAGACATCAATTAACCGGAGTCTTGAGCCCGGTTTCAAAGCTCCCGCTGCATTGTGGCGGGGGCTTTTTTATTTTGGGTTGCACTGCGCCCGATATGTTCTGATTTCTGCCTTTCCTTGGAATTTTTAATCACATACGCCCTGAATGTGCTGTTTTCCGCCAAAAAACCGCGTGGAAATTTTGTTTTTACGCACTTCCTCCGAGGATTTGGCGCAATTTCTTTGTTGCAGAACGCGTTCAAATGTATAGTCATAATAAAATGTCTATACATAATAGATGTCCGCGAACATGACTTTCAGGGAAGCAATCATGTCATCGAACAACAATTCTGCTGCGGCGGGTCCCAGCGCGGCCAATATTGGTCGGCTGCTCGGGCTCAGTGCCATTGGTATTTTCATTTTCTTCATCCCGGTCACAATTAACGGCAAAAGCTCGATCCCGCTTGACCATATGGTTGGTTTTTTGCGGGGCATTATGGGGCCGGCGGCCGGTTATTACGCGCTTGCCATGATTTGGGTGGGGGCGGCTTATCCTTTTATTAAAGGCACCTGGAAAAACAGCATCACCGACAAGGTTTTTTCCGTGCTTAAGCTGCTGGGGGCGCTGACGGCTGTTCTCGCCCTGACCGGTTGGGGACCGGAAGCCTTGCAAAGCAAGGACATGCTGCCGTTTTTGTTTAACAAACTGGTTATTTCGGTTGGGTTGATCGTGCCGATCGGGGCGGTGTTTCTGGCATTGTTGGTCAGTTATGGCTTGCTGGAATTTATCGGGGTGTTTTTGCAGCCCATCATGCGTCCGATCTGGAAAACGCCGGGGCGTTCGGCAATTGATGCGGTGGCGTCCTTTGTTGGCAGTTACAGCATCGGCCTTTTGATTACCAACCGTGTTTACAAGGCCGGGCAATATTCGGCCCGTGAAGCTGCGGTGATTGCCACCGGCTTTTCCACGGTATCTGCAACCTTCATGATCATCGTGGCCAAAACGTTGGGCCTGATGAATATCTGGAACCAGTATTTCTGGATGACATTGGTGATTACGTTTGTTGTGACCGCCGTTACAGTCCGTATTCCGCCGCTGGTGGGTATGGATGACCATGCCACTGACCCGGAGCCGGATGTCCCCTCGGGCGAGCGGGTGCGCACGGCCTGGCAAAGTGGCCTTGAGGTTGCGCATAATGCGCCAAACCTGTTGGAAAACATCAAACTGAACCTGCGTGAAGGTTTGTTGATGACCATTTCGATCCTGCCATCGATTATGTCGGTCGGGTTGATTGGCCTGTTGCTGGCAAAATACACACCGGTCTTTGATTGGCTGGGTTACGTTTTTTATCCGTTTACCGCGATTTTTGGGATCGATGGCGCGGCCGAACTGGCCAAGGCATCGGCGACCGGGCTTGCCGAAATGTTCCTGCCAGCCTTGATTTTGGGGGATGCCAGCTTCATCGTGCGGTTTGCGGCCGGTGTGGTCAGTGTCTCGGGCGTGCTGTTTTTCTCGGCGTCGATACCGTGCATTCTGTCAACGGAAATTCCAGTTGGCGTTGGCCGGTTGGTCATTGTCTGGTTCTTGCGCGTTGCGCTGAGCCTGCTTTTGGCAATACCCGCCGCCATGCTGATTGGGGGGTAGGGAACGCTACCGGAATTCAAATTCTGACTTCGCTAAAACGGCCCTGCAAAAGCGATTGCAGGGCCGTTTTTTTGTGGGTTTGAGGGCAGTTCTGGCCCTTTTTTGAAGGGTTTGCATATTGTGCATGGGTGCTATTACGGCGTTTAAGTCATTTTAAAACAAGGCATTAGGTTTTCTGGCATGCCTACACAAATGTGTGAATGAGATCACACTTGCAAATCTGCGGATAAATTTCATATACATTACTTACAATATGCAATGCGTATAATAAGTAGGAGTTTGTTCTTGTCGTCCTCGCGTGACCCGCAAAAAAGCATTGGCTTTTTGTTGAAAGACGTTTCCCGGTTGATGATGCGTCGCTTCAATCGCCGCGCGCGCGATTTGGGGCTCACACAATCGCAGCTGCAGGCACTCGCTTTTTTGGTGCCGCGCGAAGGGATCAATCAGGCCGCTTTGGCTGATTTAATGGACATTCAGCCCATTACCCTGGCCCGTTTGATTGACCGTTTGGAAGAAGCCAACCTGGTTGAACGCCGGCCAGACCCGGCGGACCGGCGGGCCGTGAACCTTTATATCGGCAAAAATGCCTCTCCGTTGATTGACAAGATGTGGGAATTTGCCGCCGAAACCCGGCGCGATGCGCTGGCGGGTTTATCGGAAGATGACCAGAACGTTATGATTGAACATTTACAACATATGCGCCTGAACCTGATTTCCTGTGAACAGGAACTGTCGGACAAAACACCGCAGGTCGCTAAACAAAATTTAAAAGGCAACGAATAATGACTGAACCTGTTGAAAATGAGGATAATGCCGAACAGGGCCAAAAAGGCAGGGCTGAACCGAAGCGCAAGCGGCGTTGGTTGCGCCCGTTTTTGCTTATTTTAGGGCCTGTTGCGGTCATTGTCGGTGGTGCATACTGGTATTATTCCGGTGGTCGCTATATCGAAACCGAAAATGCCTATATCCATGCCGACATGGTTGCCATCAGCCCGCAGGTGAGCGGCCAGATTGCCGAGGTTCTGGTTCATGAAAACCAGCCGGTCAAAAAGGGCGATGTTATTTTACGCCTTGACCAGGACCCGTTCAAAATTGCTGTTGAGCAGGCCCGCGCCAATCTTAATTCTGTTCGTCAGGACATTAATGCCCTGAAACAAAGCTATGCCGAGCAGCAGGGCAAACTGGAACTGGCAAAAATCAAACTGGAATATGCCGAAAAAACCTATGCCCGCCAGTCTCAGCTGAGCAAACGCAATGTTGTGTCAAAGGCAGCCTTTGACGATGCGCAAAATGCGGTTGCCAGTGCCAAACAGGAAATTTCCCTGGATCGTCAGGCCATGAAGACGACCCTGACCAAATTGGGCGGCGCACTTGAAACACCGGTTGAGCAACTGCCGCAATTCCAGCAGGCCCAGGCCGCATTGGACCAGGCTGAACTGGATTTGCAGCATACGGTGATCAAGGCCCCGTTTGACGGTATTGTCGCCAACAAGCCTGAACCGGGGGCCTATATTACGCCGGGCCGGGCCGTTGCCAGCCTTGTTTCCACCCGGTCGATGTGGGTGGATGCCAATTTCAAGGAAGTGGATCTGACATATTTGCAGCCGGGACAGTCGGTTGACGTGACAGTGGATGCTTATCCCGACCATGACTGGAAAGGCGTTGTGCAAAGTGTGTCGCCGGCAACCGGGGCTGAATTTTCGGTGCTGCCGGCACAGAATGCAACGGGCAACTGGGTGAAAGTGGTACAGCGTATTCCGGTTCGTATTCAGCTGAAGATGACGGAAGGCCAACCCATTTTGCGTGCCGGTATGAGCACGGTTGTCGAAGTTGACACCCATCACAAACGGCAATTGCCAGCCTTTGCACAAAGAGCTTTGTCCTGGGTTGGTGTTGACGAGGCCGAAGCGGGTACTTCGGGCGGAGAAAACGGACAATGAGCTCTGCCGCAGCAACAGCAGGCATGGAAACCACGCGGATGGAACGCGGATTGATTACCGCGTCCATCATGCTGGCAACGATCATGCAGGCGCTTGATACCACCATTGCCAATGTGGCCCTGCCACATATGCAGGGGAGCATGTCTGCCACCCAGGACCAGATTTCCTGGGTGTTGACATCCTATATTGTTGCTGCCGCAATCATGACGCCGCCCACCGGTTTTTTGGCGGCCCGTTTTGGCCGACGCAAGCTGTTCATCTGTTCGGTTGCGGGTTTTACCGTTGCCTCCATGTTGTGTGGTGCGGCAACATCCTTGCCGGAAATTGTTATTTTCCGTTTGCTGCAAGGGGCGTTTGGCGCAGGTTTGGTGCCATTGTCCCAGGCGGTTTTGCTTGATACCTACCCCAAAGAAAAACATGGTTCCGCAATGGCCATGTGGGGCATGGGCGTGATGTTGGGGCCGATCCTGGGGCCAACGCTGGGCGGTTATCTGACGGAATATTATAATTGGCGCTGGGTGTTTTACATCAATTTCCCCGTCGGGATTTTGGCGTTGCTTGGCATTATGGCCTTTGTGCCGGAAACCGACAAAAAACCCGGTTTGCCCTTTGACTGGTTCGGATTTGCCTTGTTAAGCCTCTCGATCGGGGCGTTGCAAATGATGCTGGACCGCGGAGAGTCGCAAAACTGGTTTTCATCCCTGGAAATCCTGACCGAACTCGTGCTGTGTATTTTGTGTTTCTATATGTTCATGGTGCATATGTTCACGGCGCGAAATCCGTTCCTGGAACCGGGTTTGTTCAAGGATCGAAATTTTGCCATCGGTTTGATTTTCATCTTTATTGTCGGGGTGGTTTTGTTGGCGACCCTGGCACTCTTGCCACCGTTTTTGCAGAACCTGATGGGTTATCCGGTGGTGACGGCGGGTATTTTGTTGGCGCCACGCGGGGTGGGGTCGATGATTGCGATGATGCTGGTCGGGCGCCTTGTCGGCAAGTTTGATATTCGGTTCCTGATCCTGTTTGGTTTGGGGATGACGGCATTATCACTTTATGAAATGTCGTGCTTTACCGCCGAGGTCAGTTCGTTCACCATTATCAGAACGGGTGTGACCCAGGGTATCGGGCTTGGTTTTATCTTTGTCCCGCTTAGCACCATTACCTTTGCCACGCTGAACCCGAAATACCGTACCGAAGGCACGGCCATGTTCAGTCTGATGCGAAATATTGGCTCCAGTATCGGTATTTCGGTGATGACAACCATGCTGACGCAAAACACCCAGATCATTCATTCAAGCTTTGCGGCTTTGTTGACACCGTTCCGTCATGCCATGCAGGCTCCGTGGTTGCCCGCAGCCTGGGATTGGACGACGACGGCAGGGGCTGTTGGATTGAATAATATGATTACGGTACAGGCCCAGACCATCGCCTATCTTAATGATTTTAAAGCGATGATGTGGATTGTGCTGGGGGTTATCCCGCTTTTGCTGATGATGCAGGGTCCGAAAAAAACGAAACCCGGCGAGGAAAAGCATATGGAAGTTATGGATTAGGGGCTTGTCCTGATCCCGGCTTTTTGAAATTGCGACTTTCGTTGTCCATGTTCTTCCCCCCCTCTTCCCCGCATGGACGACGGAACGAATGGCGGCACGGCTTTGTCCGTGCCGCCATTTCGGTTTTATAAGCCGATGAAAACCGCGATGGCGGGAAAGCTGAACGTGTCATTTCCTGATGGCGGAATATCGTAAGAAAAAATCCTGCTTTTACTTGAGGTGGGAAGATATATTTAAATATTTGAAATGTTTTCCAAAATAAATTCAAAATATTTCCGGCTTTTGGGAAAAATTATCGCCATTTACCATTTTCAGTCATAACGTTGTCATAGTTTTGCCGCGACTTTGGAGCAGGATCACGCCGTTATCAAAATCAGTGACCGTGGACATTTCGTGCCGGGCTGGTTTTTGTTTCCATAGATAACGGAGGTCCAAAAGAATGGCGCGGAAAGCGGACCAGAATGTTGCCGTTGGCGACCAATTCCGGGTGACAAACGCCCAAAGTTCGGTTTTTGAGGTTCTTGAAATCCGCGACATCACACCGGCACCGCATGCCTTGATCGTCAAGGTCAGTGAAAGGCGGTCGCCGTCCCTGATTGCTGTTTCCACCCTGTTGAATCCTAATTTCTTTCAACGGGTTTATGATGCCGAATCACCTCAGTTCTGAGAGCCGGCAGGGGTCAGACGGACCTGTGAGAAGCCATCATTGCCAACCGCGCCAGTAAGCCTGGCGCGGTTTTTGTTTTACGCGCTGTGCCGTGTGAAGGTCAGAGTCCGAAACTGGCGAGTATTTCACCTGCGCTCTGTTAGAATGGGCGCATGGAACAGATCAGTGATGACATTTGTTATACGGCCCTGTTGGCGCGCGACAACCGGTTTGACGGGCGGTTTTACACGGCTGTTAAAACCACCGGCATTTTTTGTCGCCCCATTTGCCCGGCGATAACACCCAAGCGGCAGAATGTGGAATTTTATCAAACCGCCGAGGCGGCAATGGCACATGGTTATCGCCCCTGCCTGCGTTGTCGCCCCGAAGCTGCCCCAGGCAGTGCCGCTGCTGCCGGTGTGCATGCAACCGTGCGTCGCGCTGTGCGCCTGATAGAGGAGGGGGCATTAACCGAAGGATCGGTGGAGGATCTGGCCGACCGGTTGGGGGTGGGGGCGCGGCATTTGCGCCGGATATTTAAGGATCACACCGGGGTTGCGCCGCAGGAACATGCCCGGGCCCGCCGGTTGCTGCGTGCCCGCCAGCTTATTGTGGATAGCAACCTGTCGATGACGGAAATTGCCGATATTGCCGGTTTTGGCAGCTTGCGCCGGTTTAACGACGCGATGAAAGAGGCCTATGGTCACGCGCCAACCGCATTTCGGCGCGGTCTTCGCGGCGATAGGGGGGCGTTGCCATCGTCCAGACATGTGGATGATGCTTTTGCCTTGAAAAAGGATGACATGATTTTGCGTTTAAAACCCCGCCAGCCTTTTGATCGCGATTTTATTTTGCAGTTCTTTCGGGATCGGGCCATTCCCGGCCTGGAGGCGGTCGGACCGGATTATTACGCCCGCGGGTTTCAGATTGCCAATGCGCCGGGCCTGATGATTTGCCGCTTTCCCAAAAATGGCAGTATCGAAATTTGCCTGCGCGGCGAGGATTGCGGCAGTGTGCTTGAAATCGGCGGGCGGGTGCGGCGCCTGTTTGACCTTGATGCTGACATGGTGGCAATTAATGCCGTTTTTGCCAATGACCCCTTATTGGCCCCGCTGGTGCAAAATCGGCCAGGCCTGCGTGTTCCGGGCTGTTGGGACCGGTTTGAGCTTGCGGCGCGGGCCGTTTTGGGCCAGCAGGTTTCGGTTGCCGCTGCGCGCACATTGGCGGGTCGACTTGTTGCGCGTTATGGGCGGGCTTTGCCTGATGCGCTGGTCGTGGGAACCGGCATTACCCATTTATTTCCCGAACCAGCGGCCCTTCAGGGGCATGATTTGATCCCGATTGGGCTGACACGCCGGCGGGCACAAACGCTTTCCGATGTTATCGATTTGTTTGCCGCCATCGATTTTCATGATCAGACCAGCAGCGAGATTTTGGCGCAAATGGCCCAAATCAAGGGCATCGGTCCCTGGACGTTAAATTACTTTGCGCTGCGGGGGCTGGGTGACCCGGATGCCTTTCCTGCTGCCGATCTTGGCATTTTAAAGGGGGCCCAAATGGGCGGCGGGCCCGCAACGGCGAAAGAACTTGAAAAACACTCGCTAGCCTGGCGGCCCTGGCGGGCCTATGCCGCGCAATATTTATGGTCTGCCCTGATCCCGGATCGGGAAGATAACGAATTGATGGGAAAGGAAACGGATCATGAGCACGATAATTGACATCGCCCGCTATAACAGCCCGATTGGCAGGCTTGGCCTGGCATCTTGTGATGGACGGCTGGTGCATCTTGATTTTGAAGATAATGACGACCGGATGGTCCTGATCCAGTCCCGGCGCTTTAAATCGATCGACTGGCAGGAAAATGGCCGTGTACCGGCATCGGTCCTGGCATGGTTGGAAGCTTATTTTGCCGGTGAAAATACGCCTTTGCCAATGAATGATCTTGATATGCGTGGTACGGATTTTCAAAAATCGGTCTGGCGGGCCTTGATTGAAATTCCATTTGGCAGCCATGTTTCTTATGCCGCTTTGGCCGAAAAACTTGGTAATCCCAAAGCTGTTCGTGCCGTTGCGCGCGCCAATGCCCTGAACCCGGTTTCCATTATGGTCCCCTGTCATCGGGTGATTGGCTCCAACGGCACATTGACCGGTTATGCCGGCGGCCTTGAACGCAAAAAATGGCTGCTTGATCACGAGGCGGCACTGACGCGCCAATACGCCTGATCTCCTGAAAATCAGAATTTTTAAGTTCCGTCACCTGCATTCCCCAATGCCGGAACGCATTTCTCATGCCTGAAACGAGGTCATTCATGAAACTCTATGATTATGCCGGGTCGCAAAACGCCTGGAAAGTTCGTCAGCTTTGCGCCCATCTTGAGATCGATTATGAAACGGTCTGGGTGTCCATTTTTGAAGGCGAAAGTCATACACCCGATTTTATGCTTAAAAACCCTGCCGGTGCCGTGCCGGTTCTGGAACTTGATGACGGACGATGTCTGGCAGAATCCCATGCCATTTTGCTCTATCTGGCACACGGTACGAAATACCTGCCCGATGATGCCTGGCAACAAGCCAAGGTCAGCCAATGGCTGTTTTTTGAAACCGACTATGTCCAGTCAACCATCGCGACATTGCGCCATTGGAACCTGACAGGCAAAAACGAAAGGAATGCCGCGCAACTCCCCCGGCGACGGGAAAGCGCAAAACATGTTCTGGGTTTGCTGGATGCCCATT
>JBNKVZ010000071.1:0-21411 GCA_050299455.1 Thalassospira sp. | reverse complement strand
CGGGCAACGGAACAGATTTCGGCGGATATTGCCGGGGCGCAGGGTATTGCCCGGGAAGTGGGCGAGGTGCTGAGTGATATCCGCACGGGTGTTGAAGGTGTGGTTAATAACGTCACCAGCATTTCCTCGGCCGTTGAGGAACAAAGTGCCGTTACCAGCGAGGTGTCGGTCAATATGCAGTCGATGGCAATGTCTGTTGAAAACTTTGCCGCAACAATCAACGAGATCAAAAGCGGTTCGACGCAGGTTTCCGGATCGGTGGGGCGTACCCGTGAAGCCGCGATGGTCCTGGCTCGTTAAGCCTGTAACCAAAAAAATCATGGGCCGGTGGCGATTTTGTCACCAGCCCGTTTTTTATGTGATTGCGATCGCAATGCCCTAAAGCAGGCGTTCCCCGTTGGGGACTTTCTGTTCCGGCCGGATCAGCACAATGCCTTTATCGGCAGTGCCATCAGAAAAGCCGAGACAGAGAACTTCCGACATGAAGGGGCCGATTTGCCGGGGCGGGAAATTGACGACCCCGGCCACCTGCGTGCCGATCAGTTCTTGCGGGCTGTAATATTTGGTGATTTGTGCGGATGTTTTTTTCACCCCGATCTCGTCACCAAAATCCACCCATAGCTTGATGGCAGGGCGGCGGGCTTCGGGGAAGGGTTGGGCATCAATGACTGTGCCGACTCGAATATCGACTTTCAGGAAATCATCGAAACTGATTTCGCTCATAAGGACCTCCATATGTTTGCCTATAAAATACCGCCGCAAAGGGCAGGGTGCAAAGGCTGGTATTCTGAAGGGAGGAAATCAGGAGTTTGAGCAAAAACCGCACGAGGGACCCGTTGGCGGATGGATGATGCTGTGGGCTTAAGACAAATAAAAACGGCAGGGCCAAGAGGCCCTGCCGGAAGTTTGATAACGGGAAGTTATCAGAAACTTATTTCGCTGTGGCTTCGGTTTTTTCGATCGCGGACTTCAGTTCGTCCAGCGATTCGGTGAAGCGAGCCTGCAGCAGACCAAGAGCTTCTTCCTGGGACTTGCTGACGAGGCCTGAAAGTTCCTTTGCATTGGCAAGGGCTTCTTCATAGGCGGTTTTCGCAGCAGCGGTCTGTTTGGCAGCAGCAGCCATCGGGGTGTCGCTCGAAGCAGCAGAGAAATCTTTACCCTGAGTGGTGGCTTTTTCCATCATGGTCTTGAAGATTTCGCTCTGACGCTGAGCAACAGCCTGGAAGCCATCAAAAGCAATTTTGTTTGCTTTGGTCAGGGCTTCAACGTTCTTGCGCTGAAAGGCCATCATTTCGTTGATGTCAACACCCGGCATTTTGAAGTCCGTGGTGAATTTGGTGAAATCAACGTCAAAGAAAGGGTTAGTAGCTTTTTTTGCGGCGGTCATTGAAGGGCACTCCATTTTCAATGCGACGGATTATCTAATGAGGCGCTATTGTGCGCCGCACAATTTCAACTGCAATGTGCCCGATTCCGCCCCGTGGGTCAAGTATTATTTTGCACTGCACAAAAAATCTTGGGTTATGTTTTTGTTGCAGGCGGCAACTTGGGGGTGTTTGGCGGCGCAGCCAGTTAGGTGGGCAAATTTATGCCAACGATAACCGGCACTTATGGGCACGGCAGCAAGGATGTCTGTTTGGTGTGACAGGAAAGGAAGGGGATTAGACGTTTTCCTGGACCGGATTGTCACTGCGATCTGTGGCCGTTTTGCGGCAGCGCGGGCCAAATTTGTTTCGCAGGCTTTCCATACGTGCCAGGCCTTTTCCCAGTTGGATGTCCCAACTGCTGCCCTGGCTCAGGCTTTTATCCAGCAGGGCCATTGTTGGCCCGTAATCGGGGGTGTTGTCCTCCAGCCACTGGCGAAAACACCGGGCATAAATGGCACCAAGGCCGGTGACGCGCAGGCTGCCTTGCAGGCCGCCGGTTTCAAAGCCGGCCGCTTCGAGCATCCAGCGCATGGAGGAGAAACCGGTTTTGGCCGCGCGCGCCCCATCGGCAAGGCCGACATCGCCAAAATCCTTCAGGATCGATTTAAGGGCCGGGCGATAGGGGGCCAGGGCATCAAAGCGCGCCATCATCACGTCAATCAAGCGGTCATGGCGGGGCTGGTCAAAATCATCCGCGTCGAGTTCGGCCAAGACCTGCTGGTCCACCTTTTGAACAAAGGCCCGTAAAATATCGGTCTTGTTTTGAAACAGCGGATAGAGTTGATCCATCGTCAGACCGGATTTTTGCGAGATATCGATCAGTGTGACCGAATGCCAGCGCCGCTCCGCTGCAAGTTCCATTGCGGCGGCGATCACGGTATCGCGGGGGTCTTTTTTGGCTGGCATTGAACGCTCCTGTCTTGCGAAGGATGGTATGCGCCGTTCCGGTTTTGCCGCAACGGCAGACATCTATGATGTGGCGGGGATGGCGAAAAATGCAATCCCCACCTATCGCAAACAGGGTTATCCGGCTAACTCGACAGAGCGTTTGCGCGCGGCCTCGACCGCTTTGGTCATAAGGTCGGTCAGGCCGTTTTCCGGGTCCATCAAAACATTCAGGGCCGCTCCCGTGGTCCCGCCGGGGCTGGTGACATTCTTGCGCAGGGTTTCGGCGGTTTCGGGGCTTTGATCAAGCAAAAATCCCGCGCCAACAATGGTTTGCCGGGCTAACAGCATTGCCTGTTCTTCGGGCAGGCCTGCCGTTACACCGGCCTGTGCCAGGGCCTCGACCATATGAAAGACATAAGCCGGGCCGCTGCCTGAAACGGCGGTGACGGCATCCATCAGGCTTTCATCGTCAATCCAGGAAACTGCACCCACAGCCTTAAGCAGGGTTTCGCACATATCGCGCTGGGCGGTGCTGACATAATCGGTCGGGAACATCACCGTCATGCCGCGTGAAACCGATGCCGGCGTGTTGGGCATGGCGCGGACAATGCGCGCGGTTTCGCCCAGTGTTTTGCCAAAGAACGCCGTTGTGCGCCCTGCTGCGACAGAAAGAAACACGGTTTCGGCCCGCACCAGGGGTTTGTACAGATCCAGAATGTCGGGCAGAACCTGCGGCTTGACGGCAAACAGCACCACTTGGGGCACGAAGCTTTCCGGCATTTCGGAAAGATCGGTGATGCCATGAATGCCCAGCCGGGTTTCAAGATGTTCGGCGGTTTCAGCCTGTTCAATGATATAGACATTGTCGGAATTCAGGCCACGGGCCAGCCAGCCTTCCAGCATGGCGCCACCCATTTTACCGCAGCCAACCAGCAACAACCGTGTTTTCATGACTTCCCCTGTTTTATAACGGTGACATAGATTTTGCGTGATTTTGACGTGTTTCGCCTGTCGGGCGCGCTTAAAGCCGTACCCGTGTTCGCAGGGTGGGTCAAGCGGTGGCGACGATAAGCCGGGCTTTGCCGGGCAATACCCGGGGCGATATTGGATGCTGCCATGTGTCGTTTTAGTGCCTGAAATGCAAAACACCCCGCCGGGGCAGGGTGCAAGAATCGCCGTGATTTAAATCCTCAAGGAGGGCTTTATGCCTGGCCAACAGGTTCAAGCAGGGCATTGGCAAGGGCCTCGTCCGGGCTTTTGCCGTGACCCAGAACAAAATTGAAGGCCGGGAAAAACCGTTCGCATTCGGAAATGGCGATTTCGATCAGTTCTTCAAACTGTTCGGTGGCGGGGGGAACATCGCCGCCAAAAAGCAGGGTATGGCGAAATAGCGGCATGTTTTCTTCCAGCCACAAACCAAAATGCCCGATCCAAAGCTGTTCGTTGCATTTGGCCAGCAATTCATAGATGCGCGGGCGCAGCGGGTCTGGCACGAACAGGTCAAAGCAGCAGGCGATATGCAGGGCTTCGGCATCGTCACGCCAGGTAAAATACACAAGATACGTGCACCAGTGCCCCGGAATTTCGACAACGATCTCGTCAGCGCTGCGTCGTTCAAGGTTCCACTGGTTGGTCTGGGCGATGTCTTCGACAAGCAACAGCGGATTGTCGTCGTCCATTTCGCCGTTATCCTGCATCAGGTCGTTCATATAAAATCAATCAGTCTGTATCGCCAAAGGGCGCGCACTATAGGGCTGTCCTGGCGGGCTTGCAACCACTGTGGATAGAAAGGCGCATTGCGTGAAACACAATGGCGGACCAACCTTCGGGTTGATCCGCCGTGCATTCCGATTAACCATTGAAGGATAACAGGGTTTGGGGCCGGTTATGCGTCGTCGCCTTCTGCGGGTTTGGCCTTGGCGGTTTTTGTGGTTTTGGCACTGGTTTTCGCTGCGGCCTTGGGGGCGCTCTCTGCGGCTTCAAGTTTGGCCAGGCGATCTTCGAGTGTGGCGATCTGGGCTTCAAGGGCCTCGGCACGCTGGGCGGATTTGGTGGCGATGTCGCGCATCACGTCAAATTCCTCGCGCGAGACAAGGTCCATATTCAGCAGGATTTTTTCGAACTGCTGGCGCACCAGTGCATCAACCTCGCCCTTGACGCCGGTCATGGTGCCCAGTGCGCTGTTGGTGACACGGGTCAGGTCATCAAGAAGGCGGTTATTGATCTGCATTTCAGGCTCCGGCTTGTAAGGGGTATGAATTTCTTTTGCTTATAATATGGTTTTATTTGCCATTCGGGCAAGCGATGAACAGCCATCGCCGTTTTGTGAGTGCTACTTGCCTTGCCGTGACCGGTTGGGGTGCCTATAAATGCGCCAGACATTTTATGGTGTTATGATCACGCGTCGCTTGCGCCCGTTACGAGGACAGGCCGCAGCAAAAGCAGGAGAAAACGATGCTTGTCATTACCGGTGGGGCCGGGTTTATCGGGTCCAATATTGTCGCTGCCCTTCAGGATCGCGGGGAAACCGATATTGTCATTGTGGATCGCCTGCGCGATGGCATCAAATGGCGCAATATCGCCAAACGCGAATTGCGCGACATCATCCATCCCGATGAATTGCCGGCCTTTCTGGACGCGCATCCCAATGATATTGACGCGATTTTCCATATGGGGGCAATTTCGGCAACCACCGAACGCGATGCCGACAAGATCGTTGCCAATAATTTCAAGCTGACGACCTTTTTGTGGGAATGGTGTTCGCGCCATTCGGCCCGGCTGATTTATGCCTCGTCTGCGGCGACATATGGCGATGGCAAACAGGGCTTTGCCGATGTTTTCGAGCAGGATGAACTGGCAAAATTGCAGCCGTTAAATGCCTATGGCTGGTCCAAACATGCGACTGATCGCCGGTTTCGCCGCATCCTCGATCAAAACGGATTTCGGCCCAAGCAATGGGCCGGGCTGAAGTTTTTTAACGTTTATGGCCCGAATGAATACCATAAGGGCGGTATGCGATCCGTTGTTTCACAAATGTATGACAAGCTTTCGGCGGGCGAACAGGCGACATTGTTTAAATCCCACCACCCGGATTATGAAGATGGCGGGCAGTTGCGCGATTTTGTCTGGGTTGGGGATGTGGTGAATATCATCATGTGGCTTTATGACAACCCGGAGGTATCCGACCTGTTCAATGTCGGTACGGGCAAGGCCCGCAGCTTCAAAGATTTGGCCCTGGCGGTTTTTGCCGCGATGGGCAAGGAACCCGACATCAAATTTGTGCCGACACCCGAGGCCATTCGCGACAAATACCAGTATTTTACCGAGGCCGACATGACCAAGCTCAGAGCCAGTGGCTATGACGCGCCGATGACGGCCCTGGAGGAAGGGGTGCGCCAATATGTGCAGGACTTCCTTGCGACCGAGGACCCGTTTCGTTAAATCCGCCCACGCGTGCTGCGTGCGACATGCCCCTTTGTCTTTGGGGAACGGTCGCGCAGCAGTGCCATGATCCTGCCGCCTTGTCCTGATTATCAGGGGCGGTAACACCTTAAATGCCATCCGAACGGAGTGCTCTTGATGCTCAGTCTTGCCTTTCCGGCAATTGATCCCGTTGCCATTGCCATTGGCCCGCTGGCCATTCGCTGGTATGCGCTGGCCTATATTGCCGGGCTGATTATCGGGTGGCGTTATACCCTGTCCTATATCAGCAAGCCGCCCTATGTGATGACGCGCAACCAGGTCGATGACCTGCTGTTTTGGGCGACCCTGGGGGTTATTCTGGGCGGGCGTACCGGCTATGTGCTGTTTTACAACCTGGATTTCTACATGGAGCATCCCTCGCATATCCTGAAGGTATGGGAAGGGGGCATGTCGTTCCACGGGGGTATGCTGGGCGTGATTATTGCGGTTTTCTGGTTTGCGCGCAGCCGGGGCATTTCATTTTTGGGGGTGGTCGATGCGGTGGCGGCCGCCGCGCCGATTGGCCTGTTTTTTGGCCGGATCGCCAATTTCATTAATGGCGAGCTTTTTGGCCGTCCGACAGATTTGCCCTGGGGCATGGTCTTTCCGCGTGGCGGGCCTGAACCGCGCCATCCCAGCCAGCTTTACGAAGCCGGGCTGGAGGGCATTGTGCTGTTTTGCGTTTTGTTTGCATTGTCGCGCAGTGAAAAAATGCGGTCCCATACCGGTGTTGTCGGCGGGGTGTTCCTGGCCGGGTATGGCATTTGCCGTATCATCGTCGAATTTTTCCGCCAACCCGACCAGCAACTGGGCTATCTGATTTTTGGCGCGACGATGGGGCAGCTTTTGTCCGTGCCGATGGTCCTGGTGGGGGCCGGTGTTGCGATTTATGGCCTGCGGCGCCCGGCATTGGTGGGCCAGAAACCCGACGAAGAAACCTCCAAGAAAACGGCAAAATCCTGAACCATGACGGATAAAGAAAACCAGACATCGCCGCTTTTGGACCATTTGAAGCGCCGTATTGCCATTTCCGGGCCGATTTCGATTGCCGATTATATGACCGAGGCCCTGGCACATCCCAAATGGGGCTATTATCGCAAGCAGGACCCGTTTGGTCAGGCGGGCGATTTTGTCACAGCACCTGAAATCAGTCAGATGTTTGGCGAACTGATTGGCCTGTGGGCGGCCGTAACCTGGCAACAGATGGGCAGCCCCTCGCGCCTGCAACTGGTGGAGCTGGGGCCGGGGCGGGGCACGTTAATGGCCGATGCCTTGCGCGCCGTGCGTAATGTGCCGGGCTTTTGCGATGCGCTAACGGTGCGGTTTGTGGAAACCAGCCCGGTTTTGCGTACCCATCAGCAAACCTCGATCATGCCGTATGGTGTTCCTGCTGTCTGGCATGACAGTTTTGAAGATATTCCCGAAAACCAGAACGCCCCGATGCTGGTGATTGCCAACGAGTTTTTTGACGCCTTGCCGGTGCGCCAGTTTCAGTTTGGCCAGGATGGCTGGCGCGAAAGGCTGGTGGCGATTTCGGCTGAAACCGGCGAATTGTGTTTTACCAATGGCCCCTTGGCGCCGATGACCGATGCGCTGGTGCCGGTAAAATTGCGCCCGACCGCCAAGATCGGCGATGTGTTCGAGGCATCCCCAATGGCGATTTCGATTGCCAGCCAGATTGCACATCGCCTCAACCGCGATGGCGGGGCGGCGCTTATGATCGATTATGGGCACCCTCACAGCGCCTTTGGTGATACCCTGCAGGCGCTGCGGAACCATAAATATCATCCTGTTCTATCGATGCCGGGCGATGCCGATTTGACCACCCATGTTGATTTTGGCGCCCTGACCCGGACCTTCTCCCAGGCCGATGCCCGGACCGGGGCGGTATTGGGGCAGGGGACCTTTTTGAAAATGCTGGGCATTGAACAGCGTGCCGAATTGTTAAAACAGTCCGCCAACGCCGATCAGGCACAGGCGATTGATGCGGCGCTGAACCGTCTTGTTGATGCTGATCAGATGGGAACGCTTTTTAAAGTGTTGATTGCCTATGGTCGCGAAACCGCACCGCCGCCCTGTGTGAGTGGGGCGGAAGGATGATGATGCTGGGGCACCCGGGCAACCGGATTGTTCCGCGCATTGAACGCGCATTGCAGATGAACCCGACGGAGGATGCTGGTGCCAGATAACCTGATTAAAACCGATCAAGGTGTGTCTTATCTGACTGCCGATGGGCTGGGCGGCATTGTGGGCATAAAACACGGTTTTTTCACCCGCGAAGGCGGGGCCAGCAACGGCATCCATGCCGGGTTGAATGTTGGTTTTGGCTCGGACGATGATGCCAAAACCGTTGCCCGGAACCGGGCGCTTGCCGCCGCTGCCTTTGGCACCACAGCCGACAGGCTGACCACGGTTTACCAGGTGCATGGAACGGATGTTGCGTTGCTTGAACGCCCGCTTGCGCGCGACGAATTGCCCCGTGCCGATGCCATGGTGACGGACCGGGAAAATGTCATGCTGGGTATTTTGACAGCCGATTGCACGCCGGTTCTGTTTTGTGACCCGGTCACGCGGGTAATTGGGGCCTGTCATTCAGGTTGGCGCGGGTCTTTTGCCGGTGTTTCCGAAAGCACGGTTGAGGCAATGGAAACGCTGGGGGCCAAGCGCGCCAATATTGTGGCGGCCATTGGCCCGTGCATTGGCCGGGCCTCCTACGAGGTTGATGCCGGTTTTCGTGACCAAATCCTTTTTGGTCCGCGCGGCGAGGAGGATTTGTTTGATCCTTCGCTGCGTGCAGGGCATTTCATGTTTGATTTGCCGGAATATGTTTATCGCCGCACCTGCGATACCGGCATTGCCCGGGTAGAGCTTTTGGCCCGTGATACGCTGGCCGAAGAGCAGTTGTTTTTCAGTTATCGCCGCACCACATTGCGCGGCGAGCCCGATTACGGGCGTCAGCTTTCGGCAATTATGCTTGGCTAGCGTGTGCTTCGGATGACGAAAGGGTTTTGGCCGTGCCCCATATGATCATGTTATTTGCCTTTATCATCATTGCGTCGATGGTGGGCTGTGTGGCGATGATGTGAAGGCAGATATGACAATGGCTTTGCGTTTTCTGACTGTTGTGATGCTGGTCGGTGTGCTGGGGCTGGGCGCGTGTGGTGAATTGCCGCGCCCGTTTGAAGGTGCGGGGCGCGAAGGCAACCCGGAACTTCTGGATGTACCCGATGCCCAACCCGTAAAGGTGGATATCGCCAGCGATTTGCCCAATGGTGCGGCGCGCCATTTGGCCCGGGCAATGGTGCGGGCCCTGCGGGCCCAGGATATTGCCGCATATTCCGACGATCCCTCGCCGGGGAAATATGTATTGCATCCCAATGTAACCGCACGGCTGGATAATGGCGGGCAGGCCCATATCGATGTGACATGGTTGTTATATAACGATCAGGGATTGGCGATTGATTCGATGTCCAATTCCGGCCAGATCAGCGCGCAAAGCTGGTTTGCCGCTGGCCCGACCGGCCCCGAAGACGGGACGATGAATGTACCGCCCGATATTGCCCGCAAGGTTGCCAAACTGACCAACAAGGATGCACCACAAGATGACCCCGTCGCCGGGGATTTTGACCGGTTGGTAAAGGCGCCGGCAGCCTGGGTGGTGGGAAAAATCAGCGGGGATCGCCCGGCGATGGTGATGGCAAAACCGTTAAAGGTGGCCCTTGTTGCCTTTGCCGGTGCGCCGGGTGACGGGAATGAGGCGCTAAAACGCTCCGCCCGCGCCTTTTTGCAGGCCAGGGGCATTACGGTGGATGATGATATCGGCCCGCAAACCATTGTTCTTTCCGCCTCGGTTAATGTGCAGCCGGTGAAAAGGGCCAAGGGCCCGCCCGAGATTGACCGGGTTTCGATTGACTGGGCGTTGCTCGATGATAGCGGCCATGAACTGGGCCAGATGTCGCAAAACAATGCCGTTCCGCATGGCAAGCTTGATAAGCGATGGGGCAGTGTGGCATCGCTGGCGGCCCAGGCGGCGGTGGGGGCGCTTGAAGGGGCCTTGGGCCAGATTGCCCGGGATCGTGGCCTGTTATTGCGCCCGGACAAATAAGATCGCGGGCACAGGGGCTGGGCAAAGGCGGGCGAAGGCCCGTGGCAATGTAAAATGAGGCAAGCCTGTGCTTTTCAGGATGGGACTCGGTTTTGTGCGTTAACTCTTGCGTGGGGTGAAGGTTGTCTTGCGACCGGCAACTCATGGTTTTGGTGTTGGTGGTGCGAAAACTGATAGGATGTGGAAGGCCGTGCCTACGGGCCTTGCATATCTTTTATGCGTGAAAAGACCGGCCTGTTAGCCATAGCGACCATTTACAGACTGTTAAGGTCTGGGTATAAAGCCGCCGCGGTCCCTATGGGGGGCTGCGTAGGCATATTTTTCGCTTTCCCGGCACCCATAAACCGAGGCCCCACATGAAAATCCTCGCCTGTAACAGCAATCTGCCATTGGCCGAATCCATTGCGGATCATTTGAATCTGCCGTTGACCCGTGCAGATGTGAAACGATTCTCCGATCAGGAAATCTGGTGTGAAATTCAGGAAAACGTCCGCGGTGAGGACGTTTTTGTGATTCAGAGCACATCTTTTCCCGCAAATGACAATTTAATGGAATTGCTGGTGATGCTTGATGCGCTGCGCCGTGGCTCTGCGCGTCGTATTACCGCTGTCATGCCCTATTTCGGCTATGCCCGCCAGGACCGTAAATCTGGGCCCCGCACCCCGATTTCGGCCAAGCTGGTTGCCAATCTGATCACGGTTTCCGGCGCAGACCGCGTTTTGACGATGGATCTTCATGCCGGTCAGATTCAGGGCTTTTTCGACATTCCGCTTGATAACCTGTTTGCCTCCCCGGTTTTGACCAGCGACATCCGCGCCAAATTTGAAGGCCAGAAACTGGTCATCGTCAGCCCGGATGTGGGCGGTGTGGCCCGTGCCCGTTCGGTGGCAAAACGCCTGGATGCCGAACTGGCCATTATCGATAAACGTCGCCCCAAGGCCGGTATTTCCGAAGTCATGCATGTCATTGGCGATGTGAAGGATGCAGCCTGCATTCTGGTTGACGATATTGTCGATTCCGCCGGGACCCTGTGCAATGCGGCAACCGCGCTTAAGGAACGCGGGGCATCGTCGGTGGCGGCTTATGTCAGCCACGGTGTTTTGTCCGGTCCGGCGGTGGAGCGTATTGCCAATTCGCCGATGAGCGAAGTTGTGACAACAGATTCGATCAAAGCCTCCGAAGCGGTGCGCGGTTGCGCGAAAATTCGTCAATTGCCCATTGCCCCGTTGATGGCAGAAGCAATTCGTCGCATTTCGGAAGAAAAATCTGTTTCCGTTCTTTTCGATTGAGGGTATAACGCCCTCGCTGCGCTGGCACCCCTGGAGGCCAGCGCGCTTGTTTTCGTAGGCTTTCAGCGGTGAGTCACACCGACCTGCGGAAATAATACTGTCTTAGTTCAAGGAGCTTTTCCGATGGCAACTGCCAATCTTACTGCGGAAATCCGTGAACGGGCCGGAAAGGGGGCCGCCCGTGCCGTGCGTCGTGCCGGTATGGTCCCTGGTGTCATCTATGGTGCAAAACAGGATCCTGTTATGTTCCAGATTGACCCGCGTCCGCTCGTGAAACTGCTGCACAAGCCGGGTTTCTTCTCGCACGTTCTGACCATTGATGTTGCAGGTACGTCTTACGACGTTCTGCCGCGCGACGTTCAGTTTGACAAAGTGACCGACGAACCGATGCATGTTGACCTTCTGCGTTTCGCAAAAGATCACAAGCTGACGGTTGAAGTGCCGGTTCGCTTTATCAATGAAGAGAAATCTCCGGGCCTGAAACGCGGTGGCGTTCTGAACATCGTTCGTCACGATGTTGAACTGAACTGCGATCCGAAGGCAATTCCGGAAGAGCTGGTCTTCGATCTTAGCGGCTTTGAAGTTGGCGACTCGATCCACATTTCGGCAACGACCCTGCCGAAAGGTGCCGAGCCGACCATTACCGACCGTGACTTCACCGTTGCAACCGTTGCAGCACCGTCATCTTTGAAATCCGAAGATAACGCTGCTGAAGACGAAGAAGAAGCAACCGAAGAATAAAATCGGGGACTTGCGATGTTTTTGGTGGTTGGACTGGGAAACCCGGGTTCGGGATATGCCGGCAATCGTCACAATATCGGCTTTATGGCGGCGGACGAAATCGTCCGCCGCCATTCTTTTGGCCCCTGGCGACGCAAGTTTCAGGGGCAACTGGCCGAAGGCGAGATTGGCGGTACCAAGGTTCTGGTGTTAAAGCCGGAAACCTTTATGAACCTGTCCGGGCAGTCTGTCGGCGAGGTGCTGAGATTTTATAAAATGCCAATCGAGGATGTCATTGTCCTGCATGATGAACTGGATTTGCCACCGGGCAAATTGCGGGTCAAACGGGCAGGCGGGCATGGCGGGCATAATGGCCTGCGATCGATTGATGCCCATTGTGGCAAGGAATACCGCCGGGTTCGGCTCGGTATTGGCCATCCTGGCGACAAGGCGCGGGTGCATGGGCATGTTTTGGGGGATTTTTCCAAATCCGAACAGAACAGCTGGCTGACCGCCCTTCTTGATGGAGTCGCGCAGGAATTGCCGCGCCTGATCAAAGGGGATGACAGCGCCTTTATGAGCAAGGTTGCCAACCTTGTTTCGCCGCCCAAACCCCGGGCGGAAAAACCGGCAAAGCCGCAAAAGGCTGCTGGTGATGCCAAAGCGGCAAAAGACAATGCCCAAAGCCCGGCGACAGCAAAGCCGGTACAGGAAAGTGGCGCGCCAAAGAACACCGATAGCGCGCCAAAGGATGACGCGCCGACCTCGATGGCCGCTGCCCTTGCCAAGGCCTTTCGCCTGAAGAAATAGATTTGCGCAAAAGTGAGTGCCCAGCCCTGCCAGATGGTGGCATTGCGGGTGATATAGTGAAATTCAGATGTGACGGAGCCCGGAAAAGATGGGATTCAAATGTGGTATCGTTGGTTTGCCCAATGTTGGTAAATCGACCCTGTTTAACGCCCTGACACAGACGGCAGCCGCCGAAGCGGCCAACTTTCCGTTCTGCACGATCGAACCGAATACCGGCCGTGTCAGCGTGCCCGATGACCGCCTGGACAAAATTGTAGCCATTTCCAAATCGGCAACCATCATTCCGACCCAGTTGGAATTTGTGGATATTGCCGGTCTGGTACGCGGTGCGTCCAAGGGCGAAGGGCTGGGCAACCAGTTTTTGGCCAATATTCGTGAAACCGATGCCATTGTGCATGTGCTGCGCTGCTTTGAAGATGGCGACATCACCCATGTTGAAGGCTCGGTTGACCCGGTTCGCGATGCGGAAACCATCGAAACCGAATTGATGCTGGCCGATATGGAAAGCCTGGAAAAACGCGTGACCGGCCTGCAAAAGCGCGCCAAAGGCAACGACAAGGAAGCCAAGCTGACCCTGGAACTGGTCGAACGCACCCTTGGCGTGTTGCGTGATGGCAAACCGGCCCGTGTTGTTGAAATCAATAACGAGGACGAAGGCAAGGCCTTTCGTATGTTGCAGCTGCTGACCAGCAAGCCGGTTTTGTATGCCTGCAATGTTGACGAAGACAGCGCGGCCGAAGGAAACGAATTTTCGGCCAAGGTTGCGGAAATGGCCGCAGGCCAGGGCGCGCGTTCGGTGGTGGTATCGGCTGCGATTGAATCCGAAGTTGCCATGCTTGAAAGTGCCGAGGAAAAAGAAGAATTCCTGGAAAGCCTGGGCCTGGAGGAAACCGGCCTCGCCCGTGTTATTCGCGAAGGCTATAAACTTCTTAACCTGCTGACCTTCTTTACTGTTGGCCCGAAAGAGGCCCGCGCCTGGACTGTTTTTGACGGGGCAACGGCACCTAATGCGGCCGGTGTGATCCATACCGATTTTGAACGCGGTTTTATTAAAGCCGAAACCATGGCCTATGACGATTTTATCGCCTGTAACGGCGAAGCCGGGGCGCGTGAAGCGGGCAAGCTGCGCCAGGAAGGGAAAAACTACATCGTTAAGGATGGCGATATTTTCCACTTCAAATTCAATGTCTGATCACGTGATGTGATTTTGAACTATCGGGCCGTCATGTGGTGTGCATGGCGGCCTTTTTTGTGTTTACGGCGTAAATTGGCCGTGATTGACAGAAATATTCCTCAAGAACCTTGCCTTTGTGCGCTGCACCCTTCACCCTTGGGGAAACTGGAATAATGCAAAACACACAGCCGGCCGGTTCTGCCTGAACGGTGCTGGGCCTTGTGATGGGTTGCAAGATGGCAAGATAAAAACAGGAATGATGCTGTGAATTCTCTTTCAGGTATAGCAAAGGTTCTGTTGGTTTTTAATTCGGCCCACGGCCGTCCGGGCCGGGTAGGCCGGGTTTTGGGCGATATGGGTTATACATTTGATATTCGTCGCCCCGGCGAGGGTGATGATTTGCCCCAGGAACTGTCGCCCTATCAGGGTGTGATCGTTTTTGGCGGCCCGATGAGCGCAAATGACGACCATGAAGCCAATGTGGCCCGTATCATGGAATGGTTGCCGCGCGTTGTGGCGGCCGATGTTTGGTATCTGGGCATTTGCCTTGGCGCACAGATGATGGCGCGCAATCTTGGTGCTGCCGTGCGCCCGCATGCGGGTGAGCAAACCGAAATCGGGTATTATCCGGCCTATGCGACCGATGCCGGACGTGATCTTTTTCCTGCCAATATGATGGTCTATCACTGGCACAGTGAAGGATTTGACGTGCCCCCCGGTGGTGAATTGCTGATGACGGGCGATGTGTTTCCCAATCAGGCCTATCATGTGGACCGCCGGATTTGGGGCATTCAGTTCCATCCCGAAGTTGATGGCGATATCCATGAAAGCTGGCTGGAGAAAGCCGCCGATAAAACCGGGCGCCCCAATGCCCAAAACCCCGATCTGCAACGTGCGGGCCGGAAAAAATATGATGCTGCCTTTGGGCAATGGTTTGAGAGTTTTGCGCGAAAGGTGTTGTCGCCGGTAACGTCTGTATCAAGTTGCTCGACACGGGACCGTTAGTTCGTTAGACCAATGTACATGTCTTCAAAGCGCGACGGGAGGGTCTCTCCCTATAACGATGCGCATTTTCATTTTTACGGGAGAACAAGAATGCTGTTTGGCAAGGCGACGCTGGTTCGGTGTGTGTTTGCCGCTGTTGGTGCATTTATGGCTGTTTCGGTGGCATCGGCCCCGGCGATGGCACAGGATGCCGGCAATGGCCCGCTGTGGAAAAAAGAATGCGACAAAAAGAACCCGGACCGTTGCCAGATTGGCCAACAGGTGTTCTTGCAAAAGGATGTGGATGGCAAAAAGCAAACTGTCGGGCGTATCCTGGCGGTGACGGTGCAAAAGGCCACCAATCCGAAAACCAAGGAAAAGTTCTCCGTTCTGAATATGCAATTGCCGCTGGGTGTGGATTTGCGTCCCGGCATTGTCATCAAGGTCGATGACGGCAAGGAAATGAAGGTCATTTACAGCAAATGCACCAATGCAGGCTGTGATGCCGCCCTGGTGATGGATGACAACCTGGTCAGCGCGATGAAGGCCGGTGCGATCCTGTTTGTCGGCTTCCGCGCCTGGGGCAATGAACAGACCCAGGTGATCAAGGCATCGCTGAGCGGCTTTACCGCCGCACTGAATTCTTTGAGTTAAGCGACGTTTGGGCCGGGTTAACCCGGCCCGCTTTGCCGGTATGTCCGGTGCGTTCTATTTATAAAAAATGCCGGTTATCGTGTGGTGCGATAACCGGCATTTTTTTATGATCCTGGCGGATTGGCGTTAAAAACGGTCAATGACCGTTACACCGGTGCCAACAAAACTGTCCATATTCATAAGAGCAGTGGCGCCCTCGGCCAGGGTGATGTGATCACCAATCAGCTTTTGCGGGGCAATCTTGCCCGTGGCAATCATGTCGAGCATGGCGTCATAGCGAAAGGCCTGCATGCCGTGGCTGCCCAGAACTTCAAGTTCGTGGGCAACAACCCGGTCCATCGGGATTTTGGCATGGGCATGGTCGCCGGTCATCAGGCCGATCTGGATATGTTTGCCGCGTTTGCGCAGGCAGGAGACGGAATTAAAGCAGGTTACAGGACTTCCCAGCCCATCAACCGAAACATGCGCCCCGCCGCCAGAAAGATCGCGAATCGCCCCGGCAACATCTTTGATCGATTTGCCATTGAGGGTGGCATTGGCACCAATGGATTTGGCAAAGGCCAGTTTTTCGTCATCAATATCAACGGCAATCACATTTGCCCCGGCGGCTGCGGCAATCATGATGGCGGACAGGCCAACACCGCCACAGCCATGCACGGCCACCCATTGACCGGCGCGCACCTGGCCTTGGTCAATCACGCCGCGAAAACTGGTGGCAAACCGGCAGCCCAGGCTGGCCGCGGTGACATAATCCAGTTCTTCGGGCAGGGTCACAAGGTTGCCATCGGCATAATCAATCGCGACATATTCGGCAAAGCTGCCCCAGGCGGTGAAACCGGGTTGGAACTGGTGGTCGCAAACCTGCTGGTTGCCACTGCGGCATTCCGGGCAGTGCCCACAGCCGGAAACAAACGGCACCGTGACACGGTCACCAACGCGAAAGCGTTTGACGTTTTTGCCAATGGCAACAATGCTGCCGGCAAATTCATGGCCCGGAACATGGCGCAACTGAATATCGGAATCATGGCCCATCCAGCCATGCCAGTCGCTGCGGCACAGGCCGGTCGCGCCGACTTCAATGACCACACCATCCTCGGCCGGTTCAGGGTCCGGCAGATTCTGGACTTCAATCGGTCCCTGAAATTCCTCAAAACATGCTGCACGCATCGGGTCTCTCCAGTGAAAACAAAAGGGGACGGGAAACCCATCCCAAGCCTTTAAATATCAATAGTCTATCGTGGTTTTGTCGGCGCTAAAACCATTGGTGGAAAACTTTTTGCCCGTGGTTCGATGGTGTTGCCGTGCAATGGCTTTGATCGGGGGCGGGTATCTTGCGCGTTAATCCGCCTTTGGGTCCCCTGGTTTGCGGCGTACGCCGGGAACACCAATGCCGGACCGTTTAGACCGCCCGGATGGCGCGCCATCTTTGCTGTTATGTGTTTCGCGATCGGGCGCAGGCCCCCAGGGCTGTGGGCCTGGTTTGTTGGACGGGGCATCTTCATTGCTAAGATCGGCACCGTAAATCACATCGCCGGGGCGCCAGGTCCAGGGGGCGGCATTGTCCTCGCTTTGTTGGGGGCCAGAGGATGTGTTTTTGCCAAAACCCCGCCGGGCATTGCGCTTTTCGGCCTTTTCACGTTCATAGGCGGCCGCCCAGGGCGGCGCGTCAAAGCGAAATTCCGGGCTGCTGCCGCCCTTGCTGTTGCGATAGCGGCCGGGGCGGTAAACGCCAAAAACCGGCTGTTGTTTGGGCCTACCCTGCCACAGGGGCACATGGCGATATTTGAAAAACGGGATTAACAACAAACCGGTGGCAAAACCGGCGACATGGGCCGCCCAGGCCACACCATCATTAACCCCGGTCGATAGGTTGATGACCTGCATACCGATCCAGAAACCCAGCACAACAACGGCTGGCATATAAAAAATAAGGATCCAGAAAAACCAAACCAGAACCCGCGCCTTGGGATAAAGCAGGAAATAGGCCCCCAAGACTCCGGCAAGGGCACCGGATGCGCCAATCATGGGGATTTGCGAGGATGTATCGGCCAGGGCATGGCCGAGTGCCGCCGCAACACCGCACAAAAGATAAAAGGCCAAAAACCGCCAATGCCCCATGGCATCTTCGACATTATTACCAAAGACCCACAGATACAGCATGTTGCCGCCAATATGCATCCAGCCCCCATGCATGAACATGGCGGTAAAAATGGTCAGAAATTCGTAACCGGGGGGAAATACCGCGAGCTGTGGCGGAAGTTCAACATGACCAAACAGAACGGCCGGAATGGCGCCAAATTCGATATTGGCGCGAATGACGCCACGATGCCCCAGCGACAGTGTCATCAGGAAAACAATCACATTTACCGCAATCAACCCCCATGTGACCCAGGGTGTCAGGGTGGTGGGATTATTATCCTTGATGGGCAGCATGGGCGTTCGTTTCCGTAAAGATGCGCTGATCGGTTAATTTAGCAAATAGTCTGACAGAGGCGCTATAGGGGTATATGGGGGCTGCGTGATCAAAGACACAGGGGCGTTTCATGCCGGCGGCTTTTTATGCCAGATGGGCCGTTTTGCGACGGGTTGATGACCTTTCGATCTTTTGCCGTTTTGCCCTTCTACCTTATGCCCTACGCCCTGTTTTCAGGCGACATCAGCAGCCTTGCACGGGTTTAACGACCCGCGCAAATAGGCACCCAGCTTGCGATATTCTGCCTTGCGGGCCGAGCTGCGCCGCCAGACCAGGCCAATCCGGCGAACGGGCACCGGATTTTCAAAGGGCAAAATGGCGATGGTATCGCGACGGCGGGCCTCAACCTCCAGGGCCATTTCCGGCAACAGGGTTGATCCGATCCCGGCGGCGACCATTTGCACCAGGGTGGACAGGCTGTTGGCCTGAAAATCGGCGGATTTGCTCCATCCGGCACGCTGGCAGATTTCCAGTGCCTGATCGCGCAAACAATGGCCATCTTCCAGCAATAACAGCTTTTCGTCCTTGATATCGTCGGTATTGATTTTCTTTTTGGCCGTTAACGGATTATCCGGGCTGCAGGCAAACACGAACCTGTCTTCAAACAGATCCATTTCCTCAAGGCCGTTTTCCTCGATCGGCAGGGCAATCAGGGCCAGGTCGAGCTTGCCGCCCAACAGCAGGTCGACCAGCTTGGCGGTTTGGTCTTCGCGCAGGAAGGGCTGCATTTTCGGAAAACCACTGCGCAGGCGGGCCATGACATCGGGCAGAAGATAGGGGCCGATGGTGGGAATAACGCCGATATTGATCGGTCCCTCCAGCGGCTGGTTGGCGGCATGGGCGACAACGGCCAGTTCATCGACCTCGCGCAAAATATGCCGCGCCCGCGAAACAACTTCCTGCCCCAGTGATGTAATCAGCACCTGGCGCTTGTTGCGTTCCACAAGTTGAGCACCCAGCAGGTTTTCAAGCTCGCTAATTGCGGCCGACAGGCTGGGCTGTGTGATGAAACACGCCTCGGCTGCACGACCAAAATGGCCGGTTTCCGCCAGCGCGACCAGATATTTTAGCTGTTTGATGCTGGGTTGGGCCGCCATAAATTTTTCCTATCGCAAAGCCAGATTTATTTTATTGGTCATAGGTAAAGCAATTAACTACAAATCGCCACTAGCGATGTTGCTTTTTGCACATGCAAACTAAATCTAGATGGGGCCCGTCGGGGGCCTTACAGGGATTATAAACATCAAGCGTTAGGAGTACAGCAATGCTAACCGTTGGAGATACCCTCCCGGAATTCAACCTCACAGGCGTTTCTGGCAAAACTGAAGACAGCTTTGCCCCGGTTACGGACAAATCCTATGAAGGTAAATGGAAGATTCTGTTCTTCTGGCCGAAAGACTTCACCTTTGTCTGCCCGACCGAAATCGTCGGTTATGGCGACCTGAATGGTGATTTCGAAGACCGTGACGCTGTTTTGCTCGGTTGTTCGACCGACACCGATTTCGTCCATGCCGCATGGCGCACCCACCACGAAGACCTGGGCGACAGCCCCTTCGTGTGGCTGGCTGACGAAAAGAAAGAACTGGCCAATGCACTGGGCGTGATTGCCAAGGGCGAAGGCGTTGCTTTGCGTGCGACCTTCATCGTTGATCCGGAAGGCATCATCCGCCACGTTCAGGTGAATGATCTTTCTGTGGGTCGTAACCCGCAGGAAACCCTGCGTATTCTGGACGCACTGCAGACAGACGAACTCTGCCCGTGCAACTGGAACAAGGGTGAAGCCACCCTCTAAGCCACTGGCTTGGACTTGGTTTGAATTGGGGACCGGGCGGTAAATTGCCCGGTCCTTTATGACCCGCACGGAATTTGCCGTGCCCGCCCGTTTGATGGCCGGGTCAATGCGCCGCCTGTTAACAGGTCGCGCCGGTTCGCCTGCCGCGTGCCGGATAGTCGCGTTAATTTCTTCACAAAATTCGGGATGTTTTCAATGTCTATCGCTGAAATTAAAGACTCCTTGCCGGCCTATGCCAAGGATTTGAAACTGAACCTGGGAACCCTGTTTTCCAACCCGGGCATGACCGACCAACAGGTTTACGGAACAGCGCTGGCCTGCGCCTATGCGTCGCGCAATGCAAAATTGCTGCGTGCTGTGGCCGCCGAAGCCGCTGGCAAGCTTTCGGATGAAGCGATTGAAGCCTCCAAGGGCGCTGCTGCCGTTATGGGCATGAATAATATCTATTATCGCTTCACGCATCTGGTGTCGGAAAAAGAATATGCCACCATGCCCGCGCGCCTGCGCATGAACATTATTGGCAAGCCTGGCATCGATAAAGCGGATTTTGAGTTGTTTTCTCTCGCAGTATCTGCGATCAATGGTTGTGGAATGTGTATTGATAGCCACGAGAAAGTACTTAAGCAGGCCGGGCTGAGCAAGGAAGTTGTCCAGAACGCCGTGCGTATCGCTTCCGTCATTCATGCGGTTGCTGCCGTTCTGGATGCCGAGGAAGCCCTCGAAGGCTGATTATTGCCTGTCCTTTTCCCCCAAGAGGACAGGAAGAATGGCAGAAGAAAGAAGTGCTGTCATTCTTGACCCTAACCCGATGGTCGCCCCCGACCATCGGGTTTTTTATGCCTTGATCCGGGTTGTTTTGAAGGTGCCTGAAAACGGTGTCTTTGGGAATCAAACGTTCAAGGTATTGAAAATATTATATTATAGTGTCCAGAAAGTGACGAACCGACTCGAGGACGGCATCGGGGGCTTCAAGGTGCGGGATGTGCCCGCACTGGGGGATGATTTCGCTGGTCACGGGGCCGCTGACATGGCGGGCGATGGTGGCAACTTGCGCGTCACTGCCAAACTGGTCGTCATCGCCCTGCAAGATCAGGGCGGGGCAGGTGATGGCGGGAAGTTCGTCAATCATTTGCCAGTCGAGAAAGGCGGGTTGGCGCCAGGTATCGACCCAGGCGCGAAAGACGGTGTCGGTCTGGTCAAAATGATGCCGTTCAAGCCGCGATTTCCAGTCTGAGCTGGCATAGGTTTTCGCCGCCATTTCGATGCCGTTAATGGTGACATCTTCAACAAAAACATGGGCCGCCAGGCTGATCACCGCGCGTGGCACGGTGGGAAAACGCGCGGCATATTTAAGTGCAATGGTTGCCCCGTCACTGTGGCCAAACAGGATGGGGTTTTTCAGGTTTTGCTGGCTGATCAGACC
This sequence comes from Thalassospira sp., assembly GCA_050299455.1. Lineage (GTDB taxonomy): Bacteria > Pseudomonadota > Alphaproteobacteria > Rhodospirillales > Thalassospiraceae > Thalassospira. The sequence goes on along the minus strand of JBNKVZ010000071.1, from coordinate 210 downwards.
ATGCAAAAAGCGGTCGGTTTCCTCGTTATGGAAATCAACCGGGCGCGGCACAACCTTTTGCGGGTCCGATGTGCCGTGACCGCGCCTTTCATAAACCAGGCAAGTAAACCCGGTTTCATTTGCCAGCCTTTGGGGAAAATCGCGCCACATGCGAATGGTGCCCAGCGCCTCGTGCAGCATGATGATGGTGGGGGTATCCGCTGGGGGATC
>JBNKVZ010000070.1:0-21530 GCA_050299455.1 Thalassospira sp. | reverse complement strand
GGAAAGCCCGCGTGATGCCCTGATCGCGGTGACGGATTATCTGATTTCGGAAACCAGCCCTGTCAGGACAACATCGATTTAGGCGCTTATTGGTGCTCTGAAGGCTTGTCATCATTTGGTGCTTTGGGTATCGTCGCGCCGCATTGAAATTTCGCGTTTCGGACCATCCGCAACGCACCCGCATATCATCGGAGATCAGAGAATGACCGAAGTCGGAGGAATTGCAGCCGACCAGCTCGCATCCTATGTCGAGCGTATCGAGCGCCTTGAAGAAGAAAAGGCCAACCTGATGGCCGATATCAAGGAAGTTTACGGCGAAGCCAAAGCCCTTGGCTATGACGTGAAAATCCTGCGCCAGATTATCCGCCTGCGCAAAATGGAAGACCACGAACGCACCGAACAGGAAGAAATCCTTGAAGTGTACAAGCGTGCATTGGGGATGAGCTAACTTCTTGTTTTGATTGAATGGATGATGCGGTATTCTCGCCTGTAAACAGGGGGATGCCGCATTATGTATTCTGGGGATGATGAGAGACCACCGAAACTCAAGCCCAAGGTAAAAGCTGCACCGAAAGTACGAAATATGTATTGGTGTGACTTTCCAAAAGATGCGCAGTTGCCAGAGTTCTGGAAACGACGTCCTGTCATCATCCTGTCTTTTCGAAATACCCTGCACGGGGCCGTAACGGTTATTCCGTGTTCGACGCAGGCCCAGCACGACAAACGATCTACTTTTCCATTACGTACGACAATTGATGGAAAGGCTGCGTGGGCAATCTGCGATAAAATCACCACAGTTGCTGTTAGCAGGCTTGTTCCTGACAAGCGTGGTATCGTGAGAATGCCGGCTGACGAGTTTGATGAAATGCTGTCGGTTGTGCTGGGGTGTTTGCCTCGTCTTATTGACAAATCGGTCAATTAGTTTATTGTGTTTTTTATAACTTGCGGCGCTTTTAAAGTGTCCGCCTCCCGCAAGGGAACTATATGTCGGAGGGAACCTTTGGGTTCCCTCCGATCTTTGTTTTCAGCCAAGTTTTAAGTCGTTTGTATTGCATTGGTTGTGGCTATGACCCGATCCCGTCCTGAAATTACCGCTGAAGTGACCGAAGCTGTTTGCAAGCTGTTGCATCATCATAATATGGCTTGCATCACCGAATTGCGGCTGGGCAATGGGCGGCGGCTCGATGTTTTGGCAATGGGGGCGAAGGGCGAGCTGTGGGCGGTTGAGGTGAAATCATCGGTCGAGGATTTTCGCGTTGATGCCAAATGGCAGAGCTATCGCGATTATTGCGACCGATTTTTCTTTGCCGTGCCAATGGAATTCCCCCGTGACCTGATCCCGGAACAAGAAGGGCTGATTGTGGCCGACAGGTTTGAGGCGGCGATTATCCGGCCTGCGACGGATGATAAGCTGAACGCGGCGCGCCGTAAAAAGTTGTTGATTGATTTTGGCCGGCTGGCCGCCGGTCGCCTGCGCGGTGATGTTAAGATGGATATGCTGATTTCTTGACGATGCATGTTGCGTCGAGATACTAAAAAACGCCGCAACAAAAGGGGATGCTGCGGCGTTTGTTGTGATCAAGGCGGGCCTTATTCCGCTGCCTGTAAATGTTCCGGCGGGTTATGGAACTGGCTGCGCAGTTCTTCCTCGCGCTGTTTGACCTTGGCAAGGTTGGCGTCCTTGACATGGCCGTAACCGCGGATCTGTTCGGGCAGGGATAGCAACGCACCGGCAATGCGAACATTATCGTGGTTCAGGCCTGCCAGCACCTCATTGACGAGTTCTTCATACTGCGTGATCAGGGCGCGTTCGGTTTTGCGTTCATGGGTTTTACCAAACGGGTCCAGCACAGTGCCGCGCAGGAATTTGAATTTCGCCATTATGCCAAAGGCCGACATCATCCACGGGCCGTAAACCTGTTTTTTCAGGGTGCCGGTTTCGACATCCCGGCTGGCCAGGGCCGGCGGGGCCAGGTGGAACTTGACCTTGTAATTGCCGGTGAAGTTTTTGCGCAGTTTTGCCTTAAAGGCCGGGTCGGTATATAGCCGGGCAACCTCGTATTCATCCTTATAGGCGAGCAGTTTGAAGTAATATTTCGCCGCCGCCTTGGCGAGGTGGTCCTGCCCGTCGCCCAGTTTCTTTTCAGCCGCTGCAACCTTTTGCACCAAGGCTTCATAACGGTTTGCATAGGCAGCGTTTTGATAGCTGGTCAGGAAGGTTTTGCGCTTTGCCAACATGTCATCAAGGGTGGTGGCAATCGGGTGAGCCTGTGTTTCATTCGGGCCAATCACGTCGAGCACTTTTTGCGCATGGTGGGCAAACAGGCGGCCCCAATAAAAGGACTGCTTGTTCATCTCGATCGCGACACCGTTAAGCTCGATGGCCTGCATCAGGGCTTCTTCGGTAATCGGGATCAAACCGCGCTGCCAGGCAACCCCCAGCATGAACAGGTTGGTGGCAATCGAATCCCCCATCAGGCGGGTGGCAACATCGCTGCCTTCAACGAAGCTGACGGCATCGGCCCCGCAGGCATCGGCGATGGCCTTTTTATGCTCGTTGCTTTTTAGCTCGAAATCCGGGTTGCGGGTGAAGGCCCCGGTGATGGTTTCGTGGGTGTTGATCACGGCCTGGGTAAAGTTGCGCCGCATTTTGGCGAGGCCTTCAAAACTGGCAGCCACCAGCAAATCACAGCCTAGCACCACATTGGCTTCGCCGGCCGGAATGCGGGCGGCATGAAGTTTTTCCTGTGTATCAGCAAAGCGGATATGGCTGACAACGGCACCGCCCTTTTGCGCCAGGCCCGCCATATCCAGCCCGACAATACCCTTGCCTTCAATATGGGCCGCCATGCCCAAAAGCGCGCCGATGGTGACAACACCGGTGCCGCCAACGCCCGTGACCAGAACGGACCAGGGTTCGTTTAATGTGGGCAGACTTGGCTTGGGCAGGGATGCAAAAACGGCATCGCCCGAATTGTCGCCTTTGGCTGCGGCCTCGGGTTTGCGCAGGGCCCCCCCTTCGATGGTGACAAAGCTGGGGCAGAAACCATTGAGGCAGGAAAAATCCTTGTTGCAGGCCGATTGGTCAATGGCGCGTTTGCGGCCAAATTCGGTTTCAACCGGCACAACGGCCAGGCAGTTGGATTTTTCCCCGCAATCGCCACAGCCTTCGCAGACCAGGTCATTGATGAAAACCCGCTTGGGCGGATCGACCATTAATTTGCGTTTGCGACGACGGCGTTTTTCCGCCGCACAGGTTTGATCAAAAATCAGGATCGAGGTGCCGGGAACCTCGCGCAGTTCCTTTTGTGTTTCATCCAGGGTATCGCGATGGCGAATATCCACATTCGGGGCAAAATGGGCATCAATCGGGTATTTGTCCGGTTCGTCGGACAGGACGATGATGCGAGTGGCCCCTTCATTGGCCATTTGCCGGGTAATTTGCGGCACGCTTAAGGGGCCATCGACCGGTTGCCCGCCGGTCATGGCGACGGCATCGTTAAACAGGATTTTATAGGTAATATTCACGCCCGATGCGATTGCCGCACGAATGGCGAGCGAGCCGGAGTGATAATAGGTGCCATCGCCGAGATTTTGGAAAACGTGTTTTGTGGTGGTAAACGGTGCCTGACCGATCCAGGTCACACCTTCGCCGCCCATATGGGTAAAGGTTTCAGTCGAACGGTCCATCCAATTGACCATGTAGTGGCAACCAATACCGGCCATGGCGCGGCTGCCATCGGGCACCTTGGTGGAGCTATTGTGCGGGCAACCGGGACAGAACCACGGAATGCGGGCAACTTCGGGCCGGGGTTGGGCAATTTCCTTTTCTTTTTGCGTCAGCCATTCAATGCGGTCATGAATGTCTTTGCTGTCAAAGAAATGGTTAATGCGTGCGGCCAATACCTGTGCGATGCGGGCCGGGGTCAGTTCATCCATCGAGGGCAAAATCCAGTCGCCCTTTTCATCGAACTTGCCAATCACGGTCGGGCGCACATCCTCGCGCCAGTTATAAAGCTGTTCCTTAACCTGGTTTTCCATCACCGCGCGTTTTTCTTCAACAACGATGATTTCTTCCAAGCCCTGGGCAAATTCGCGCACGTCATCGCGGTTCAGCGGCCAGCTCATGCCGACCTTGAGGACGCGAATGCCAATATCAGCGGCATCCTGTTCGGAAATGCCAAGGTCGTCAAAGGCCTGCATGACATCCAGATACGCCTTGCCGGTGGTGATGATGCCCAGGCGCGGATTGGGGCTGTCGATCACGATGCGGTTAAGCTTGTTGGCACGCGCATAGGCCAGGGCGGCATAAAGCTTGTATTTCATCAGGCGGTGTTCCTGTTCCTTTGGCGTATCGGGCCAACGGATGTGAACACCCCCTTCGGGCATGGCGAAATCGGGTGTGACCGGGCTTACCCGCTCGGGCGAGACGTCAACAGCGGCAGAGCTTTCGACCGTCTCGGCAATGGTTTTCATCGCCACCCAGCAACCGGAATAGCGGCTCATGGCCCAGCCATGCAGGCCAAAATCAATAATGTCCTGCACGCCGGACGGGTTTAAAACCGGGATTTGCGCATCGATAAAGGCATATTCGGTTTGGTGGGGCAGGGTGGATGATTTGCACGAGTGATCATCCCCGGCCAGCACCAGAACACCGCCATTTTTCGATGTTCCGGCATAATTGGCATGTTTGAGAACATCACCAGAGCGATCCACCCCCGGACCTTTGCCATACCACATGCCAAAAACGCCATCATATTTGGCATCCGGATACATATTAACCTGCTGGCTTCCCCAAACCACGGTGGCGGCAAGGTCTTCATTAACGCCGGCCTGAAATTCGATTTGCTGTTTGGTCAGGAATTTCTTAGCGCGCCATAATTGCTGGTCCAGGCCGCCCAGCGGGGAGCCGCGATAACCGGAAATACAGCCTGCCGTATTCAGGCCGGCACGCGCATCCATTTGGCGCTGCATCAGGGGCAGGCGCACCAGGGCCTGAATGCCCGTCAGGTAAATGCGGCCTTCTTCCAGGGTATATTTGTCGTCCAGGGTAACTGCTGCCAACTTAGCCATGATGATGACCTCTCTGGTCTTTGTCTCTTGCGGGGAAGCCTCGTGGGTTTTCGCATTTTTTTATTATTAAATATGGGTCGTAAGGCGGTGCTGCGAAATGCCCGATATCTTAGAATAATGGTAATGAATGCTGACCTTTTTTCAATCACTCTCGCATTGCAATGACCAAAACGCCTGATTGCAGGGGTTGACGTAACGTCAACTTGTTATTTACTTATTTCGGTACCGATTTACGCGCAATTATTTTGCGCCTCTTGTGCGCCGCACAGATTTGTCTGGTGCGAGTCTGTCTTTGTTTTTGGTGATTGCGGGGGTATCGTCTGGCAATATTCCTTTGCCATTTTCAAGGAGCCTTGAAATGGAGCAACGTCTTAGCCTGGTGACGCTTGGCGTGCGTGATCTTGCGGTTGCGCGCCATTTTTACGAGGAAGGTCTGGGCTGGAAAGCGACCAGTGCGGTTGAGGGGAAAGTGGTTTTCTATCAGATGAACGGCATGATTATCAGTTTGTTTGGCCGCGACGATCTGGTGAAAGACGGGAATTTTACCGATAGCGGTGCGGGTTTTTCCGGTATCACTCTGGCATATAACGCCCGGGACGCGGCCGAGGTGGATGCGGTAATGGCCCAGGCGGAAAAGGCGGGTGCTGTTATTCAAAAACCGGCGGAGAAGGTCTTTTGGGGTGGGTATTCGGGCTATTTTTGTGACCTTGATGGCCATCCCTGGGAGGTGGCTTATAACCCGTTCTGGAATATCACCGAAGACGGCCAGATGGTGATACCGCAAGATTAATGCCCTGAAAACGTGCCGGGTCGGTAATGGGTCGGCACGCCACAACCGCGTTATAATGCAGATTGGAATGCACGTTACAAGGGATGTGATTACGGTTTGGTGCGCAAATGGGTCAGATAATACAGCAGCCCGCCTGCCAGCAGGCCCCAAAACGCCCCGGATACTCCATAAAATGTCAGACCGGAGGCCGTGACCAGAAATGTGACGGCGGCGGCTTCGCGGCTGTTTTCATCGCGAAAGGCCGCAACGGCTGAACTGGAAAAGGCCCCAATCAGGGCAAGGCCTGCAACTGCCTCGATCAGGATGGAGGGGGCGAGGCTGACAAGGGCTGTAATGATGCCGGCCAGAAGACCAAACAGAACATAAAATATGCCGGCAAAAATAGCGGCCCAATATCGCTTTTTCGGGTCAGGATGGGCGTCTTCGCCTGCGCACATGGCTGCCGTGATGGCAGCCAGGTTGACGGCATGTCCGCCAAAGGGGGCCGAAAGGAGTGAAAATATGCCGGTTGCGGCAAAAAGCGGCCCTGGGGCGGTATTATAATCATGTGCCCGTAAAATGGCGGTGCCAGGAATATTTTGCGAGGCCATTGTCACAATGAACAGGGGCAGGGCGATGCTCACAAGGCCAGCCAGCGTGAATTCCGGCATGACAAATTCGACCGGCGGCACAAAAGAAAGATCTAGGCGATTAATCGCGCCATCGGGAAAGTTCACGCCAAAGGCCAGAACCAGGATAAATGCACCGAGTGCTGCCGGAACAGCAAGAATGCGGTTAAAACGCCCGACGACCAGCCATGTAATAAAGATTGGCAATCCCAGTAACGGGTTGAAGGCAATAGCCTTGATCGGGGCCAGGCAAAGACCCAGCAACACACCGGCCAGCATGGCATTGGCAAGCGGCGCAGGAATGGCAGCAACGGCTTTGCCCAGCGGTTTCCAAATGCCACAAATGACAATCAATATGGCGCAAATGATAAAGGCCCCAACAGCAACGGGAAAGCCACCTTCGATCACCCCTGATGTTGCCAGTAATGCAGCCCCTGGCGTAGACCATGCAATGCTGATCGGCATGCGGGTTTTAACCGACAGAAGAATGGCGCATAGACCCATTGCTATTGAAACGGCCATCAGGCCCGATGCGGCCTCTAACGGGGTTGCCCCAACGGCAGACAGACCCTGCAGGACAACGGCAAAGGCACTTGCGGTGCCGACAAAGGCGGCAAGAACCCCCATAAAAAAGGTTTGGGCTGATATATCTCGCAGCATTTTTGTCTCCGGCACACAGCAGGCAGGCGGATGTTAACAAGACCTATTGTTCTTAAGTTTGCGGCACGTTTTTCAGGGCAAACTCAGACTTTGAAAGGATGGTTCATATAAAACAACAGGTTGAATTATATAAGCTATACTCACATCCTTGAAAGGCGCCAACATTATTTTTGATCACCTTGGTAAAGGGCAGGGGCACCTGTAAAATCGACGCGGTGTTTAAGGATGTGTTTGCCTAATGCCGTGATGTATCCGCTAACAATGTCTCCCCATTGCATCGCGTGAAGAAAGACAGGCCCGATAAGACAAAAAAAGGCGCATAACCGGTGAAGGTCATGCGCCGTTGATGGATTATCTGATTTTAATATCCCAAATAGGGATCGGGGAACATCATGGTGAGTTGATAGGCAAAATATATGTTTGCGCCCAACGCAATAAGGGCAACGGGCAAGGCGACTTTGATATCGCCAAAAACAGCCGGAATGTTGGACCAGATTTTCTCGCCAAGTTTCTCTTTGCGATAGTAATCGTAATTTGCCAGCATGAACGCGAAAATTGCCGGCGGCAGCCAATAGGCAATAGACGGTAAAAACAGGCGTCCAACGGAAGCCTCGATCAGCATCAAGGCCATGCTATAGAGGCTTGATGCCGTCAGGATGAAAAGGCCTTTGGCCCACATTCCCTTACAAAAATAATAAATGCTGCCAAAAAGGAGTGCCAGGAAGTTCCGCGATATACGGAATTTGTCACCAAAGCTCAGTGACTTATATTCGTCCGTTTTTCGCATGGCATCATAGGAAAGCTTGTCGGCCTCCAGATAATCCAGCATTTCAAACCGCTTTTGCCAGGTCGGACTGTAGTCTTTCTCCGTGTTCACGGTTGTCGTGTTTTCATTCATCGGGAAAGTTCCCTTCTGCTCGTTTGCTTGCTCTTGCTCAGTATGGTGAAGCCGCCTTTTTGGCTTTTGCTTCCATTTTTTAGCCCATACTTGTTTTGTTTTTTGGACTGTTTTTTGATTACCGATCAAAGGTGGCGTAAATTTGACAGGCCATATTATGGGTTGTGATTTTTCAGAAGGTTATTTTTTGTGGGGTTATTGTTGGGGTTGAAATACGCCCAATAAAAAAGGGCCCCGACTGGAGCCCTTTTTTATTATCGTTCGGTGATTTTGAATTCGATGCGTCGGTTTCGGCGATAGGCGATTTCATCATCCCGGTTATCGAGCGGTTGATATTCGCCAAAGCCCGCAGCGACCAGTCGATTGGGCGGAACGCCCTGTTCGATCAGGAATTTGACCACTGAAATGGCACGGGCGGCGGATAATTCCCAGTTCGACTTAAACTGGTTATTGCGAATGGGCACCTTGTCGGTATGGCCGTCAACGCGCATGACCCAGTCAATATCACTGGGGATTTCAGCCGCAATTTGTTTCAGCGTATCAGCAAGCTTGGTAAGCTGGACCTTGCCATCTTCGCCAATATCGGCGGAGCCGGAGGCAAACAGGACTTCGGACTGGAAGACAAAACGGTCGCCCACCACCCGGATATTTTGCCGGTCGCCCAGAACCTTGCGCAAGCGACCAAAAAATTCGGACCGGTAACGCTGCAATTCGGCAACCTTGGTGGCCAGTGCCGCATTCAGACGCTGCCCAAGATTGACGATCTGAGTGGCTTGATCCTTGTTTTTGGTCTCGGAAATTTCCAGGGCTTCTTGCAGTTTTGCAAGCTGTTGACGAATGGCAACAAGTTGCTGATTTAACGCTTCGACCTGGGCGCGGGCGGATTCACTGATGTCTTTTTGATCATCAAGCTCGCTTGCCCGCTGGGCCAGCAGTTTTGAAAGCTGCTCAATACGGGATTCCTGGCTTTCCTCTTTTTCGCTGGCGGCGTCTTGAACCTTGGCGAGTTCGGATTTTTTATCCTCAAGCGCGGCCAGGGCGGCAAGCAGTTTCTTTTCCTGCTCCGCAGCCGAAACCTTGGCAGAAGAGAGTTTCTCCGCCAGGGCCGAAACCCGGTTTTTCAACGCATCGCGATCATCGCTGGTGGTGGAAAGCTCGGTTGTCAGCTGGGTGAGTTCCAGCTGCATTTCCTGGTTGTTTTTGCGTTCAAGCGACAACAGGTTGGTGAGTTCATTGACCTGTGATGTCAGATCGCTAAGCGCCTTGTCACGGCCTGACAGTGCCGCCCCCAGATAAACCTGGGCCACAACAAAGATCATCAGCAAAAAGATGATGACCATAAGCAGGGTTGCAAGCGCATCGACAAAACCCGGCCACGTATTTACATCGCGATTACGGCGGCGAGACAAGCCTGACATGAGGTTAACCCTCCTCGGCAATCGCGGCGATGGTACGGGCCAGAAGTTTTATTTCACTGCGAATTTCCTGGGTCTGTTGCTGGCGACCCATTGAAAGTTCGTCGGCAACCCGGCCCAACTGGTTATCAAGCGAGCGGATATGCGCCCGGGTATTGTCATCAATACCAAAGCTGCCGCCCTTCATTGAATCTGACAATTGATCAAGCACCGGTTTGAGGTGCATCTGGCTTTCGGCCAGTTTCACCATCAATTGCTGTTCGGCCTTCATCTGGTCGGTCAGGGTCGAGAGTTTGTCGGCCAGATCGATCAGGGTGTTATGCGATTTGATTTGCGAGGATTCAGAGCGCTGGATCGAGTTTTGCAGGCCTTCCATATTATCAGCCATTTGTTCGATCAGGGCTGAAAGATAGGCCGGAACCGATTGCTCGCCATCGGAAAGTGGACCGCCGGATGAGACGCGCGTGAAGCTCGACATCCATTCTTCAAGTTCATTAAAGAAGCGGTTTTGTGCCTGGCCTGCCTGCATGTCCAAAAGACCAAGGGCGAGGGACCCCGCCAGACCAAACAGCGAGGATGAAAAGGCCGTGCCCATGCCATTAAGTGGCTTTGACAGGCCTTCCTTTAGCTGGCCGAACCATAATTCCATATTGCCGCCGCCCCCGACATTCACATTCCCGATGACATCGGCAACGGAGTTAACGGTTTGCAGCAGGCCCCAAAAGGTCCCCAGCAGGCCGAGAAACACCAGCAGACTGACCAGATAGCGCGATAATTCGCGGCTTTCATCAAGGCGGGAGCGGATCGAATCAAGGATAGTGCTGGTCGCAAGTGTTGAAAGCTGCGGCCGGTCGCGGCGCTGTTCCTGCATCATGCGGGCCATGGGCGCCAACAGTTTTGGCGTATCTTGCGAACTTAAGCCCGGACGGTTGCGACGGAAATCTTCGATCCAGGCCACTTCGGGGTTCAGGCTGAAGGCCATGCGGAAGGTGTAGACCACGCCGATAATGAACACGCCAATGATCAGACCGTTCAACACGGCACTTGCCAGAAAGGCACCTGACAGCGTCGGATATAACAGGGCTGCGATGGCGACGATAACAGCGGTAAAAATACCCATCCGGGTCAAATAGGCCCCGGGTTTGGTGATTGCCGGAGTACTTGCCGCGCCGTTGGACGCATTGTTGCTCATGACAGATAAATCCTAGCGTTGAACGGTTTTGACATCGACGCGATCGGCCGGGCCAGAGGGGACATTGGCACCTAGCGCGCGGACATCGATCCGGGTGGAACGAACGCCGCCGTCGATCAGATAGGAGCGAACCTGTAAGGCACGCGAAAGCGAAAGACGGCGGGCCTTGCTGGCATTTTGTGATTCACCTTCGGCATAGGCCTGCAACTGAACACGCAAATCGCTGTTTTTGGCAAGGTTGCCGATGACTTTATCAAGGCTTTTCTTGGCCGTGCGGTCCAGCTCGAAGCTGTTTTTCGCAAAGGGCAGGCTGTAGTCACCCCCCGCCGGGGCCGACGTGGCTTTTGGGGCCGGAACGGATGCCGGGGCCGACGCGGTTTCGCGCGGCTGAATGTGCGGCTTTACCCGTGGTTCCGGGGCAGGGTCGCTCTTTGCAACGGTTTTTTTCGGGGCAGGCGGTTTTGGCATGGTGCGGGAGGATTGATCCGGCATTTTTTGCGGCGGGGTCGTTGTATCCGGGGCCGGGCTTGGCACCGGTTTCACCGCGTTATCTTTTGTCAGGGGCTGAGGGGCGGTTGCAGGGCTGGTTGCTGGGCCGGTGGCAGGCTGTGCCGGTGCCGGTTTGGCGGACTCGGGCAGGGGGGCCTTTTTCACATCCGGGACCGGCATTTTGTTTTGCGGGGCCTTGTGCTGCGTTTCGGCCTTGGGTTTTGCGACCGTCGGCGCGGCAGGCACGACGGCGGGCTTGGCATCATTTTCAGCCACTAAGGTGCCGGAGGTCGAGGCTGAGGCCGCCGCTACGGCAGGCTTCTGGGCTGCAACTTGCTGGTTTTTAGGGGATTTTGTGGTGTTATATATGGCCACCGGCGTCGCTGTTGGGCGATTTCGCGGTAGGCCGTCAACATTGTGTGGTTTGGGGTGGACCAGATGAACGACCTGATTGGCACCGTCATCTTCAAGGTCTTGATTGTTCACGCTGCCGCCAAGATTGCCCCGGCTGGAAAATTTTTGCGAAACCGGCTTTTGTTCGATGCGTTCAACCGCCGGCCGCGCCGGATAGGAAACCGGTGGGCGCAGGTGAATGCGTTCTTGTGGCGGGCGCAGTTTGATCGCGGATCGTTGCACGGGCGCAGTTTCGGATGGAACAATGCCGGCACCATCAATAATGACGGTCCCCATATCGTCAGACGGCTCGTTATTGCCGGGCTGGGCGTAACCGATTCGCGATGTATCGGAGGGCGGGGTCAGCAGCAATTGAGGGGCCAGAAAGCGCGATTTCGGCGCGGTCCGGGGATAGATGACAAGATGACTGTCAATTTCAATGCGGGGGGGCGTGTTCTGTGCGGAAGGGGGACGGGCGTTTGTGGTGCCTCTGTCAAGTTGGTCAAGGACGCCAAGGTCTACCTGAACATCATTGCCCGGCATAACCGGGGAAAAAGCCCCGGCAGTTGCGCCCTGGCTGGTCGCCAGCAAAGTTCCGAGCGCCGCCGCAAAGGCAATCGCCGAAATCCTAGTATTCCCCGTCATCTATTCGCAGGCCCCTTGTTATCCTGTTTCGTGACCGAACACATCTGATATGATTTTTGTGACGATCTTACGGCACAGCCCGTGCCACCCCTGTTCCGCCGCAGTTTTTCTTCCCCGACGGTCCCTTCGCACCATAACTTACCATCGTGTTGCCGACAACCGGTTTGACTTGAACACAAAAAAGGCATTCACAACAATCTGTGAATGCCTTTTTCAGGATTTTGATCAAAGGGCGTGCGGCTTAGGCCGATGTCGCCTTTTTCAGGGTTTTTGCCAAAACAGGCTGAATATAGTCGTTGGCGGCAACAACGCTGCCGGTACCAAGCATGTTGGTCCCGCCATTGATATCGCGAACATAGCCACCTGCTTCGGAAATCAGGATCAGGCCGGCTGCAATATCCCACTGGTTCAGGTGGGTTTCCCAATACCCGTCGTAACGGCCTGCCGCAACATAGGCGAGGTCAAGCGATGCGGCACCAAAACGGCGCACGCCCGAACAACGGTCCATGACGGTGTGAAGCTGTTTTTCAAAAGCGGCATGGTCGCCACGGCCCATATGCGGGACGCCACAGGCCAAAACACATTCATTCAAACGGCGACGGCCCGAAACGCGCAGGCGGCGGTTATCAAGATAAGCCCCCACACCTTTTTCGGCCCAGAAGAATTCATCCTTGGCAACATCATAGATGATGCCAGCAATGATTTCGTCACCCTTTTGCAGGGCCACCGAAATGGCAAAATGCGGGATGCCGTGCAGGAAGTTGGTAGTGCCATCAAGCGGGTCGATGATCCAGCGATGTTCCGGGTCACTCCCCTTGATTTCGCCACCTTCCTCAAGAAGGAAACCATAACCGGGGCGGGCCCGTTCAAGTTCTTCGCGCAGGCGTTTTTCGGCACGATGATCGGCGGCAGAAACGAAATCCCCCGGACCTTTCATAGAGACCTGAAGGTTTTCGACTTCACCGAAGTCGCGCTTAAGTCCATAGGCTGCCTTTTCGACGGCCTTGAACATGACATTGATATTGGCTGAACGACGGGCAGCGCCACGCACGGCTCATCTCCGGTATTTGAAAGAAAAAAGGAATGCGGGCCTTAGTCTTTGGCGCGCTCGAGATAGGTGCTTTCGCTGGTATTCACAACAATGCGCGTACCAGATTCAATGTGCGGCGGCACCATAACGCGAACGCCATTTTCAAGAACGGCCGGCTTGTAAGAAGAAGACTGGGTCTGACCCTTTACAACGGCGTCTGCCTCGACAATCTGGAACACGGCATGTTCCGGCAGGCTCACGCTCAGGGCTTCGCCTTCAAAAGATTCGACGGTGACAACCATGCCGTCTTGCAAAAAGACAACAGGATCACCGATCAGTTCCTTGTTAACTGTGATCTGCTCGAAGGTTTCGCTGTCCATCAGCGTTACCATGTCGTCTTCGGCGAACAGATAGGTATATTCATGCTGGTCGAGGCGCACACGCTCGACTGTTTCCGATGCACGGAAACGTTCGTTCAGTTTGGTGCCGTTGCGGATGTCTTTGAGTTCAACCTGGTTGAACGCACCGCCTTTACCCGGCTTCACTGCGTTACATTTTACTGCACGCCACAGGCTGCCATTATGTTCAATAATGTTACCCGGACGGATTTCGTTGCCGTTGATTTTCATGGCACCAACCGTTCTTTCAGATCACAGATTCACAATGTGGAAAAAAGTGGCGTCTAACTAACAGCTCGCGCGGTTTCCTGCAAGTCTCTTCATCGGGCACAAACGCATGCCGCCCTTTGTTTGCGTGCATGGCTGTTAAAAATAACGCGCAAAAACAGGCAAGAAACGGAAGTTACCAATCCAGAGATTTCAGTTGCCAAGGACGTTCCCAAAAGGGGAAAGGCAGGGTGTTATTCTGCGTTGGCAGCGGCGGTCATTGCCGCGCGGATGGCTTTTGCCCCGGCAGCAGGCCCGTCGGGATGGTCCCAGATCGCACCGCTCACCGCGAGAAAATCGGCATCCGCCTGAACCAAAGGTGCCAGATTATCAGCAGTGATGCCGCCAATGGCAACGCAGGGCACCGTGGTGAATGTCGTCCAGATTTCGATGATTTCCGGCTCAACCCAGGTGCGCGGGTCTTTGGTCTTGGTGGGGAAGAACGCGCCAAAGGCAACGTAATCGGCCCCTTTTTCGCCCAGTTCCATCGCCCGGTGGCGGGAATCGTAACAGGAAACGCCGACAATATGTTCTTCGCCCATAATTTTGCGGGCTTCGTCATAGCTGCCGTCATCTTCGCCGATATGCACGCCATCACAGCCGGTTTTATGGGCCAGGTCCGGGCGGTCATTCAAAATCAGCGGGATATTGCGGTCACTGCAAAGGGGCAGAAGCTTGTTAACGGCAGCGATAATACCGCTATCATCAATGTTTTTCAGGCGAAGCTGGACACAGTCAACCGCCCCGGTATCGAGCACTTCTGCCAACAAGGCAGGAAATGTCTCAAGATCGATTTTGGCGGGCGTTAGCAGGTAAAGGCCGGTTTGGGCGTCGCTATTCACAGTGATCTATCCTGATGGAAATGCTGTGCCCTGTTTACCCTGCAAGGCCCCGATTGGCAATCATTGCGATGCCAGATGGGCCAAAAGCCGTTTTTTGCATTCCGCTATCGGCAGGTAATGGTCGTTCAGTGCAAACAAATTTGGCGCGGGCAGCAAATCGGTTTGCGGGGCGGATGCAGGCTTCGTTGCGGGCGTCGGTGCAGGGGATGGCCCAATATCGCGCCAGATGTGGCTGTTGCCCTGTTGCGCAATCTGCTGCAGCGAGGCGTAGGCCGTTTGTGGAACATCACCAACCAGCACATGGGCAATGCCGCATTCTAGCGCGATCAGGGCTTGCCCGGTATGGTTTCGACAATCCAGCACAGCGGAGATACGGGCTTGCGGATAATCAGCCGTCAGTTCGGCCAGCAAAGTTGCAAACCATTGCGCCCCCATGATGTGCCCCGCATTGACCGGACCATGCAGGAAAAATGGACTTTTCGCCATAACCTCGCAGGTTAGTGCGGCGCCCTTGAAGCCTTCGATGCGGATATGGGGCAGGGGGGTGATCATAGGCGAATGGGGGCTTTGATTTGTTGTTGTCAGGGGCGGCGGGCTGATAGACCGGTGGGCCGACGGGCATCGGTTGGCATATTAGTGCCTTCTTGCGCCCGGGACATGCAAATAAAAAGGGCGACCCGAAGGCCGCCCTTGAAATTCGGCAATCAAACCGGATTACAGGAACTTCGCCATGGCAACGGCGGTGTCCGACATACGGTTCGAGAAGCCCCATTCGTTGTCATACCAGGACAGGATACGAACGAAGTTGCCGCCCATGACCTGGGTCTGGGTGGCATCAAAGGTCGAGCTGTTCGGGTTGTGGTTGAAGTCAATCGAAACCAGCGGGGCTTCATTGACACCCAGAACACCCTTCAGGCGGCCTTCGGCGGCTTCTTTGATGGCGGCATTGAGTTCTTCAACGCTGGTATCACGGCCGGCAACAAAGGTTAGGTCGACCATCGAAACATTCGGGGTCGGAACGCGAACGGCGGTGCCATCAAGCTTGCCTTTGAGTTCCGGCAGAACCAGGCCAACGGCCTTGGCCGCACCGGTTGAGGTCGGGATCATGGAAAGCGAGGCGGCACGGGCGCGGTGCAGGTCTTTGTGCAGGCTGTCAACCGTGTTCTGGTCGCCGGTGAAGGCGTGAACGGTGGTCATGAAGCCCTTGGTAATGCCAACGGTTTTGTTCAGAACGTCGGCCACCGGTGCCAGGCAGTTGGTGGTGCATGAGGCGTTCGAGACGATGACGTCATCGGCGGTCAGGCTGTCGCTGTTAACGCCATAAACAACGGTCTTGATGTCGCCCTTTGCCGGGGCGGAGATCAGAACGCGCTTGGCACCTGCGGTCAGGTGTTTGCCAGCGCCGGCTTCGTCAAGGAAAATGCCGGTGCATTCAAAGGCAATATCAACATTCAATTCGCCCCACGGCAGGTTCGCCGGGTCACGTTCGGAGCAAACCTTGATGGCCTTGCCATCGACAACCAGATCGTTGCCTTCGGCTTTGACGTCATTGGCAAGGGTGCCATGAACAGAATCGTATTTCAGCAGGTGGGCATTGGATTTGACATCGCCCAGGTCGTTGATGGCGACAACTTCGACGTCGGTGCGGCCACTTTCAATGATGGAGCGCAGAACCAGACGGCCAATACGGCCAAAACCATTAATCGCAACACGAATAGCCATTAATTCCTCCAGATACATACTGATTGGGACCGGATGGTCCGACCCCCGGTTCGGGGACAATCAAAAAGGCCGGACCGGCATATTACCGATCCGGCCCGGAAATTAAACCAGTTCCTTGGCCGTTTTGACCAGAGCCTCGGCAGTGATGCCGAAATGCTCGTAAAGTTCCGGTGCCGGTGCCGAGGCACCAAAGCCATGCAGGCCGATCACCTTGCCATTGTCGCCAACATATTTTTCCCAGCCAAAGACCGAGAGGGCTTCAATCGCGATGCGCGGTGCGGTGCCCAGAACACTTTTGCGATATTCCGGCGACTGCGCGTCAAACAGTTCCCAGCAGGGCAGGGAAACAACCGCCGCAGAAATGCCTTCGGCCTTCAGTTTTGCCTGGGCATCCACTGCAATTTCAACTTCCGAACCGGTCGCGATCAGGGTGACCTGGGTATCGCCGTCGGCTTCGGAAATGATGTAACCGCCGCGTGCGACAAGGTTGTCGTCACGATAATCGGTGCGCAACACGGGCAAATTCTGACGGCTGAGGGCCAGAACGGTCGGGCCGCTGTCATGGGTGATCGCCATGGCCCACGCTTCGGCAGTTTCAACCGCATCGGCCGGACGGATCATGGTGACATTCGGCATGGCGCGCAGGGATGCCACATGCTCGACCGGCTGGTGGGTCGGGCCATCTTCGCCAAGACCGATGGAATCGTGGGTCATGACATAAACAACGCGCTGGCCCATCAGGGCGGACAGGCGAATGGCCGGGCGGCAATAATCGGTAAAGACCAGGAAGGTGCCACCATAAGGCATAACACCGCCATGCAGTGCCAGGCCATTCATGGCTGCAGCCATGCCATGTTCACGAATGCCGTAATAGATGTAACGGCCGTCATAACCGCTTTGAACCGAGATCGGTTCCTGAACGGCGGTTTTGGTGTTGTTCGACCCGGTCAGGTCGGCAGAACCGCCAATCATTTCCGGGATCGCCTGGGTCAGAACTTCCAGAACGTTCTGCGACGATTTACGGGTTGCGATCTTGGGCTGTTCTTCGGTGATCTGCTTTTTGTAGGCGTTAAAGGCATCAACCCAGTTTTCCGGCAGCTTGCCTTCGATGCGGCGCTCAAATTCGGCGCGGATATCGGCATTCTGTGCATCGAAACGCTGGCCCCATGCCGAAAATTCGTCGGCACCACGGGCACCGGCGGCGCGCCATGCGTCAAGCACATCCTGCGGGACTTCAAACGGACCATAGGACCAGCCCAGTTTTTCACGCGCAGCTGCCAGTTCATCCGCACCCAGCGGGGAACCATGCGTTGCCGAGGTGCCACCCTTGGTCGGTGCGCCAAAACCGATTACGGTTTTGCATGCGATCAGCGACGGGGTGCCGGTGGTTTTGGCCTTGGCAATGGCGGCTTCGATGGCCGCAGCATCATGGCCGTCAATCTGCTGAACATCCCAGCCCGCTGCTTCGAAGCGTTTTTTGTGGTCTTCCGAGGTCGAAAGCGAGGTCGGGCCGTCGATCGAAATGCCGTTATCGTCAAACAGCACGATCAGCTTGGAAAGCTGCATGTGACCGGCCATCGAGATGGCTTCCTGCGAGATGCCTTCCATCAGGCAGCCGTCACCGGCAACGACATAGGTGTAATGGTCAACCAGGTCATCATTGAAGGCGGCATTCATGATGCGTTCGCCCAATGCGAAACCAACCGAGGTGGCAATCCCCTGGCCCAGCGGGCCGGTGGTGGTTTCAATGCCGGCCCCATGACCAAATTCCGGGTGGCCGGCGGTACGCGCACCAAGCTGGCGGAAATTTTTGATCTGGTCGAGGTCGAAATCTTCGTAACCGGTCAGATAGAGCAGCGAATAAAGCAGCATTGATCCGTGACCGGCAGACAGAATGAAACGGTCGCGGTCGGGCCAGTTCGGATGTTTCGGATCGAATTTCAGAAACTTGGTAAACAGAACAGTCGCGACATCGGCCATGCCCATCGGCATGCCCGGATGGCCGGATTTGGCTTTTTCCACGGCGTCGGCGGAAAGAAAGCGGATGGCATTTGCCATGCGGCTATGTTCTACGGGTTTCGTCATTGAATGCGCTTCCTGGGGGTTCGCTATCTGGCGTTGATTACTATGGCTAAAAAAGCAAAGAAGTCGGGCGGAACATGCCCCCGCTAACCTGCCACGTCAACCGATTCTGTCGAAAAACTGCCCCAGTTGCTTAGATTGTGGTTAATCCTTAGATGCTAGAATTAGGTCAGGATCGGTTTTGATCAAGCGGTATTGCGGAACAGTTGACGCCCCGCTTTGTCACAACCTATTTTGTGAACCGATGATGAAGGATCAGGAAGGACGATATGTCACGTCTGCAAAATGCCGGGGAACGTCTTGAAAATGCCCTTGCCGCGCTTGAAACGGCGGTGGAGTCGCGCTTGGCCCGTTCGGCAGCGGAAATTCAGTCAGGTGCGAGTGAAAATGCAGCCGCACAAGCCCGGTCCGAAGAAATGCGCACCCAGCTTGATGCCTTGAAACGGGATTATGATGCCCTGGCGGAAACGACCGAAACCGTTTCCCGGCGTCTTGATGGTGCGGTGGGCCAGTTGCGATTGGTCCTGAGTGACGAAACAGAACAGAAGCAGGCATAATTTATGGCACAGGTCTCAGTCCGTATTAATGGTCGTAGTTACGATGTCGCCTGCGAGGACGGTCAGGAGGACCGCCTGGGCCAGCTTGCGGCCTATGTTGACGAACGGGTGGCTGAAATTGCCAATATGGTCGGACAGATTGGTGAACAGCGCCTGTTGGTGATGACCAGCCTTCTGATTGCTGATGAATTGGGCGATTTGCATGAAAAGCTGGCATCGTCATCCCAGGCGACGTTGCCCGAAGGGGCAGTCGGCCCGAGCGAGGCTGATCGCATGGCGCAAAGCATGGAAAATTTGGCCGGACGTATCGAGGCTATTGCACAAAGGCTCTCGGCTGACTAAGTTCGGATCGGATGCCGCTTGCGATGCGCCCTTCGGGGCGATCAAGGGCGGGTCCGTCAAGGGGGCTGCCCTGTGCGTCAGGCTCGCTAATTCCCGGGGCCGATGCTCATTTCTCTAGGGAGCTGTCCCTGGCGGGACCGTGGTCTCGTTATACGGCGCCCACCTGCACCTGCAGGTCACGAGGAATTACCATATAGCCAACGGCAGTGGTGGCTCCCGCTTTCCTTTATGGAAAGCGGGACCTTGTTTTATGGGGCTGCATCCTGGCAGTAAATGACATGTTGTTGCGCGGGGAAAGGCCAGCCCTGTGAACGGGTAAGCATCGCCGCGTCTTGGTCATGCGGCAAATTGACAGTAACGGAATAAGTAATGCGGCTTTTACATTTGGGCGATGTTTTGGGACAATCCGGGCGCAAGGCCGCCCTGGAGGCGCTGCCCATGTTGCGCGATCGCCTGATGGTCGATGTGGCGGTGGTGAATGTTGAAAATGCCGCACATGGATTTGGCGTCACCGCCAAAATTTGCCGCGAATTTTACACTGCCGGTGCCGATGTGCTGACAACGGGCAACCATGTCTGGGACCAGCGCGAAATCATTACCTATATTGACGAAGATAAAACCCTGCTGCGCCCGTGGAATTTCCCCGACGGGACACCGGGCCAGGGGGATTGCGTCTTTACCGCAAAGTCGGGCAAAAAAGTTTCGGTGATCAATATGATGGGCCGTTTGTATATGGACCCGCTGTCCTGCCCGTTTCAGGGCGCGAACAAATTATTTGGCAAATACCGGCTGGGTAAAAATGTTGATGCGGTCCTGATTGATTTTCATGCCGAAACCACATCCGAAAAAATGGCCTTCGGGCATCATTGTGATGGCCGGGCGTCGCTGGTTTTGGGCACGCATACCCATGTGCCAACCGCTGACGCGCAGATTTTGCCGCGAGGCACGGCCTATCAGACGGATGTGGGCATGTGCGGCGATTTCAATTCGGTGATTGGCATGAAACAGGAAAATTCTGTGGCGAAATTCCTGACCAAAATGCCCTCGGGCCGTTTTGAACCGGCCGAAGGCCCGGCAACGGTTTGTGGTGTTTATGTTGAAACTGACGATGCCACGGGCCTTGCCAAGCGCATAGAACCGGTACGGATTGGCGGGCGTTTGCGGGGAAGTTGGCCGAACGCCTGATTTGAGGCAGTTTTTTTTAAGACTGTCTGGCAAATCCGGGCACGAGAATAGGAAACGGGCTGGTGCGATGTCGTACCAGCCCGTTTTGCCGTTTACCGTTTTTCAGCCCTGCGGACATCGCGGGGTCGGGGGACATGAATGCCCGCAAAACTGTTGCCCGGTTAAATCGAAACATACGGCAAACCGGGCGCGGGGGTATAGCCTGGTCCTCTGCAAAACTTGCACAATCCTGCAAAAGGGCAAAGCTGGCCTGTTGTTTTGTGCAATCCCGTCTTATGTCTCGTTTTCAGGGTAACGGTCATTTGCCTGAGGTTTCGGGCATCTGAATGGATAAGGGCACGCGTGATGACAGCGACAGGACTGGATGAATTTGCAGGTTTGATTGAACAATATTGCCCCGATGCGGGGCGAATTGAAACCGAGATACCCGGTGTTGCCCTGTTGCGGGCGGATCACCCGACCGAGCCGGTCAATGTGGTTTACGAACCGTCAATTTGTATTTTGGCCAGTGGTGAAAAACGGGCCATGATGGGCGATAGTGTTTATGCCTATCGTCCGGGCCAGTATTTGACAGTGTCGCTGGATGTGCCGGTGATGGGGCAAATTACCGTTGCGACCCCGCAAAACCCCTATTTGTGCCTGCGGCTGGTGCTAAATACCAAAATCATGGCCGAAATTTTGATGGCGTCGCATGAAAACTGCGTTTTACCGACGGCGCGTCCGTCGGCGGCGGCCATTCAGGTTAGTGATGCGGGCGAGGCGATGATCGATGCGTCTGTGCGGATGTTGAAATTGCTGGCAACACCGGGCGATATTCCCATGCTTGCCCCGTTAATTGAACGTGAAATTCTTTATCGCCTGCTGACCGGGCCGCAAGGCATGCGTATGCAGCAAATGGCGATGGCCGATAGTAAACTAAACCAGGTTTCAAGGGCGATTGAC
>JBNKVZ010000069.1:0-21660 GCA_050299455.1 Thalassospira sp. | reverse complement strand
GAAATGCTGGGCAATGCCGGTACGGTCATGCGCTGGATGGCACTGGGTACCCAGGCGCTGGTGGTTGCGGCCATTCTTGCGGCGGTTTTATCCCTGATGCAAATATACCGCAAACAATTCGCCGTCCTGCGGGCCCTTGGGGCTCCGAAATCCTATATTTTCGGCTCCATCTGGCTGTATGTGGCGACACTGGTGGTCTTTGGGGCCGCCATTGGCCTGGGGCTGGGCTGGGCGGTGGCACAGGCTGTGTCGCAGGTCTTTACCTCCGAAACCGGCATGGCGATGACGGCCACCATCGGCAAACCGGAACTTATCCTTGCCGCCGGCTTTGTCCTTACCGGCTTTGCTTTGGCGCTGGTTCCGGCCTTTATGCTCTATCGCAAACCGGTGGTGGATGCCCTGCGCGGCAGTTAAGTCCCGGCATAACGAACACAAAAGGCTTTCAGCCATCAAAAAGGACCGGCATCCAACCCGGTCCTTTTTTCTATTCTGGCAATGAAAACGGGCTTTAATCTACCGGGCGATATTCATGATCATTGCGCAAGGATGGCACCATCGCACGCACTTCCTTCACGCGCTCAAGGTCGATTTCAGCGGTGATAAAGCCCGGTTCGGCACCGCCATCGGCCAGGACAACGCCCCACGGGTCAATGATCAGGGAATGGCCGAATGTTTGCCGGTCGCCGGGATGATCACCGCATTGGGCCGCCGCAATCACGAAACACCCGGTTTCAATGGCACGGGCGCGCAACAATGTATGCCAGTGCGCCTGCCCGGTGGTGCGGGTAAAGGCGGCGGGAACCGTCAAAATTTCGGCACCGGCCTTGGCATAATCGCGAAACAGGTGGGGAAACCGCACATCATAACAAATGGCAAGGCCGATTTTGGCCTGCGGCGTTTCCACCAAACGGGCCGCATCGCCAGGGCGGAAGGTTTTGCTTTCGCGGTACGATTCCCCATTGGCAAGGTCCACATCAAACATGTGGATTTTGTCATAGGATGCCAGAACCACCCCATCCGGGCCAATCACATAACAGCGGTTGGCAACCCGGTCTTCGCCCGGCACGCTAACATGCAACGATCCCACCACCAGCGTGCTTTCAAGCTCGCTTGCCAGGTCCTTAAAAAACGCCAGCGCCGGATGGTCATTTTCATCAAAGGCGGCGGCACGTACCTTTTCACCGCCAAAGGACATCATCGACACATTTTCAGGAAAACTGATCAGCCGTGCACCAGCGGCATGGGCATCGCGGGCATAAATCGCGGCCCGCGCCAGATTATCCTCCATATTGTCGCGGCTATTTACCTGCACGCAGGCGGCAATAAAACGTGTCATGGTCGTTTCTCCTTTTTCGGCCAGCCGAAGTGACATTATTCTTTCACGTTATGTCGCCAATGAGGCCGGTGAAAGGCAAAAAACAAAAAGGGCGGCCCGCCCAATGCGAAACCGCCCCTTTTTCTTTAAACCGTGTCTGGCAATCAGGCCGACAGCAGCGGGTCCAGCCCGCCCTTGGCATTAAGCGCCATCAATTCGTCGCAGCCACCAATATGGTCGCCATCAATAAAGATCTGCGGCACACTGGTCCGGCCACCGGCGCGGTCCATCATTTCCTTTTTGCGGCGCGGCTCCATCATCACATCGATCACTTCATAGGACACTTTCTTCTCGTCCAGAAGCTTGCGGGCGCGCTTGCAATAGGGGCACCAGTCGGTTGCGTAAACTTCAATTTTAGCCATAACGTCTTATCCTTAATTCTATCGGGCTTCTGGCCCGAAATATCGTTCGATTACCGTGTATATAACAGATAATTTTGAATTCGTCAGCGTATGACCCGTGCAATTGTGATCAGGTCCACCTGCATGGCTCCGGCCCGTTTCAACGCCCGCGCACAAGCCGCCGCCGTGGCCCCGGTTGTCAAAACATCATCCACCAGCACCACGCTGGCACCTTTCAGCCGGTATTGATGTGCCCGCCGATCCGTCACTTTAAAGGCCCCCTCCACCTCGCGCTGGCGCGAGGCCCGGCCCAACCCTGCCAGGCTGCGGGTTTTGCGTTTTCGCATGATCAGGTCCGGCGCAAATTCAATGCCGGTCTGGCGGGCCAATGCCGCCGCCAACAGGCCGGACTGGTTATAACGCCGCATCAGCAACCGGCTGCGATGCAACGGTACCGGCACCAAAAGACTGGCATTTTCCCAATAATCCTGCCCGGCCTGCCACATCCAGCGCGCCAGAAGCGGGGTTAAATCGGTGCGGTCCCCATGCTTGTAACGCAACACATAATCGCGGCTGCCATCATCATAAATCAGCGCTGCCCGCGCACGGTCATAGGGGGGAATATGGCGCAGACACGGGCCACATAAAACGCCGTTGCCATAATCAACAGCCTTGGTCTTTGCGGCGATATCCGGCGTTTTTCCGGCAAACAATTCCGCCTGACGGTTTACCTCGTCATCATCCTCGCCCGCATATTCCGGCGACAGCATTTCAGCGGGCATCAATTCAAACGGATAGCCACAACAGGCGCAAAATGGTGGCGCGACAAAGCGCAAACCCGACCAGCAATTGGCACACAGGGCATGGGGGACATCCGCAATCGCCCCACATCCCCCGCAGCGTGCCGGTAACAAACCACGCAAAACCGCCTGCCAGGCCACCTTGCCAAGCCGTTTTATCGGGCTGTGATCCGCCTGATCTGTTGTTATTTCCCCCAAGATGCGACCTGTCCCTTATCCTGACATCCCGGCCCATCCTGCCCGCGACAGCGATGGGCATTGGCCTGCGCACAGTTAAGCATGCGGGATCACGCATCACAATTATTCGTATTGGCGTATGGCAAGTGTTTCGCGCAAATGTATGGCAGCGAAACCACCATGCCCCCATACCGACGCCAAAACGCCCCTGATGTGCGGTCCGTACCCGCCGTAAGAAATTCACAGGGATGTACGGAGCACGCATTCCGCGATGATCATTGCACCGGCAGGCAGGCCGGTCTATTTAAGGGGCCAACATGGCAATTCCCGCATAACGGAGCCCGCAATGAGCGATCCGATCACGGTGTTTGACCGCCGTATTTTAAAGCTGCGCCGTAACCGCGCAGCAACACGGTCAGAGGATTATAATTTTCTGTTTGCCGAAACCGCCGAACGACTGGCGGACCGGCTTGATGATACCACCCGAAGCTTCCCCACCGCCCTAGACCTTGGCTGCCATAGTGGCGAGCTGGGCCAGATTGTCGGCAAACGCGGCAATATTGAAACCCTGTATCAGTCCGATATTTCGCTAAACTATGCCCGCAAGGCACAACAAGCCCAGCCGCCCCGCCCCACCCTGGTTGCGGACGAGGAATTTTTGCCCTTTGCGCAAGGCTCGCTGGATCTGATTTTATCCAACCTGTCGTTACATTGGGTCAATGACCTGCCCGGCATGTTAATCCAGGCCCGCCAGGCCTTAAAACCCGACGGGTTCTTTTTGGCATCCATGCTGGGCGGGGAAACCCTGAAGGATTTGCGTGACGCCTTAATGACCGCCGAAGCCGAAGAAGAAGGCGGCGTTTCCCCGCGTGTCTCGCCCTTTATTGATGTGCGTGATGCCGGTGCCCTGCTTCAACGCAGCGGCTTTGCCCTGCCGGTGGTGGATATTGACGACATCACCGTGGATTATCCCGATGCCCTGAAACTGATGCGGGATTTATCAGGCATGGGCGAAAGCAACCTGATTGTAAAACGCAGCAAAAAATTCACCAAACCCTCTACCCTGGCGCGTGCTGCCGCCATTTACCATGAACGCCATGCCCGCCCCGATGGCCGCATCAATGCCCATTTTCAGGTGGTGTACCTCACCGCCTGGGCCCCGGATGACAGCCAGCCCAAACCGCTCCGCCCGGGTAGTGGGCAGGTTAGTCTGGTTGATTTCCTGGGTGATGTGCCCGACAAACCAAAACCGAGCCATTAAAGGAAACGGCTCTCAAACCACGCTATTTCCCAAGTTCAACCATCTCGCGAATTTTGGTCGCCTTTTCAAAATGATCCAGTTGGTGGGTTTTAATCCACCAACGGGCGGCTTCCATCAAAAGGTCCGGGTTATCATTGCGATTGGCGAAAAACGCATAAAATGACAGGCCTACATCCGGCCCCTTTTGCGCAATTTTGCGATCACAAATTTCAATCATTTTCCGACGAAGGCTGTCGCGCATCACAAACCTTTGAATTTGTTTCATCATCCAGGGCTTGATGTATGCGATAAATGCCGTGAAATTGGCAGGCTTATTGTTCCGTAATTGCCCCGTAATTACCCCGAAAACTGACACCTCCTGTCAGGACAGATGACCGAAAGGCCGATCATGCAGCTTCCCGCCCCGCTTGTTCATGGCAAACTGATCCAGCGATACAAGCGTTTCCTGGCTGATATCGAACTTGATAATGGCGACATCGTGACCGCGCATTGCGCCAATCCCGGTGCCATGACCGGCCTTAAGGAAGCGGGAATTTCGGTTTGGCTTTCGACATCGGATAATCCAAAGCGCAAATTGAAATATAGCTGGGAGCTATGCCAGGTTGGCGATGCGATGGTCGGCATTAACACCGCCCACCCCAATGCCATTGTCGAAGAAGCCATCTTGGCTGGTAAAATCCCCGAACTGGCAGGCTATGAAACCCTGAAACGCGAGGTGAAATACGGCCAGAATTCGCGCATCGATATTTTGCTGTCCGACCCGCAAAAGGGCCTGTGTTATGTCGAAGTCAAAAATGTGCATCTTAAGCGTGATGAAGATGTGCCGGGCCTTGCCGAATTTCCCGATGCGGTCACCAAACGCGGGGCAAAGCACCTTGATGAAATGGCCGACATGGTGGCAGAGGGCCACCGCGCGGTGATGTTTTACCTGATCCAGCGCACCGATTGTGACCGCTTTGCCCTGGCATCCGACATTGACCCGCATTATGCCGCCCGATTTGCCAGCGCCACCCAAAACGGGGTTGAAGCCATCGCCTATGATTGCCAGATCGATACCGCATCGGTCACGGTAGACAAAAAGCGCTCCGTGCTGTCCTGACGACCCAGATTAACGCGGTAACACTTTGCCGCCCAACGTTAACGCTTAACGTTTGACCCGGACTTCATCCAGGCTGGCGACCAGGTCACTAAACCGGTCGCCCTGCACCTTGACATGTGCCAGCAAGGACGCCCGTGTTGCCTCGGCATCACCACTTCGAATATTATCGACAAGGGCCTGATGCTCCAGCAGGGAGGCCTTCATCCGGTTACGCACCCGCAATTGAAGCCGACGATACGGGCGCAAGCGCCGATGCAACAGGGCACATTGCTCGGTCAAAAAGCTGTTCTGACTGGCAGCATAGATCGCGTGGTGAAAGGCCTCGTTTTCATAATAATAGGCATCTGTATCCTCGTTCTCTGCCGCTTCACGGCAGGACGCATGGGCGCTCAGGATAATATCCTTATCTTCCTGTGTGTGGCGACGCGCGGCCGAGGCCCCGGCCATACCTTCCAGTTCGGCCATCACCTCGAACATCTCGAACACATATTTGGGGCCATAATCAGCCACCACAGCACCACGGCGCGGGCGAAACTCGATCAGGCCAATCGCGCTTAGTTGCATCAGCGCCTCGCGGATCGGGGTGCGCGAAACGCCAAAACGCGTTGCCAATTGTGTTTCATCGAGCCGTTCGCCCGGCGCAAATTCCCCGGTTAAAATCCCGTTTTCAATTTCATCGCGAAGCGTGTGGCCTGTATTTCCCATTCACCCATCCCCAGCATACGTTCGGTTAAATCTTGTATACAGGAAACTTGACTCCGCACACAAAACAACAAATCATCATAAGTCCCTGCACATAATTCAACCAAAAAAAGGGAGGCTCCAATGTCAAAAAAAAAGCGCTATCCGCACTTCTCGCACTTGGTGCGATCAATATTGGCGCGTCAGGCAATGCCCAGGCCCGCGTCACCGGCTTTGAGATCACCGCAAAAAGCACCGCCTTTGAAGGAATGCCGTTTCCCAAAATCGGCACCTATGACCGCATCGATGCCACGGCAACCTTTGCCATAGACCCCAAATCACCGCGTGTGGCCAATATTGTCGATATTGACAAGGTCCCCCTGAATGACCAGGGCGAAATCGTCTTTTCAACCGAAGTGTCCATTCTTCAGCCCACCAATGCAGCAAAAAAATCCGGTTTGCTGTTTTATGAGGTGCCCAACCGCGGCCGCAACCTCAGCTTCATGTTGTTAAACCGCTCCAATTCGTCAGCGATCCCGCAAAAGGCGGGCGATGCGGGCGACGGTTTTTTGATGCTGCGCGGCGATACGGTGGTGTGGTCGGGCTGGCAAAGCGACCTGCCGGCATCCGCGATCAATTTGAACCTGCCGGTTTTAAAGGACATTACCGGCCCGTCGCGCGAACAGTTCATTTTCGATAAATCCGGCACAACGGGAAAAGGCAAGCTGACCTACCCTGCCGCCGACCTTGACCCGGCAAAAGCCACCCTGACCGTGCGCCAAAACGAAAATGACCCCCGCACAACACCCGCCGGTTTGTCGTTTAAATATGTCAGCCCCACCGAAATTGAAATTACCCGCCCTGCCGGCATGGATGCCGGTGCCATTTACGATTTTGTCTATCCGGCGACAAACCCGGTGCCGCAAGGGCTGGCCTTTGCCGCGACCCGCGATGTGGTGTCCTTTTTGCGCGGCAATCCCGGCCATGACGCCAAAGACCCGCTTACCGGCATCACACACACGCTGGGCCTTGGTATTTCGCAATCGGGCCGGTTTTTGCGCGATTTCATCTATCAGGGCTTTAATGAGGATGAAAACGGGGACAGGGTTTTTGACGGGGCCATGCCCCATATTGCCGGGTCGCGCAAAACCTTTACCAATTATCGCTTCGCCCAGCCCGGTCGCTATTCGCGCCAGCATGAAGACCATGATTATCCCGGCGACCAGTTCCCCTTTACCTATGCCCAAACCACCGATCCGCTAACAGGCCAGCAGGATTCCATTCTGGATGCCTGTAATAAAACCAACACCTGCCCGAAAGTCATGCAAAGCGATACCTCGACCGAGTTTTGGCAGGCCCGTGCCGCCCTGGTATCCACCTCGCCTGCGGGTAAACCGCTGACAATGCCCGAAAATGTCCGGCTGTATTTCATTGAAGGCGCACCGCATTTCAATAGCTGGGCGGCCAAATCCAAAATGGACCCGGTCTGTCGTTATCCGACCAATCCACTAAGTGCGGCCCCCATCCTGCGTGCCCTTTATGCCGATATGGCCGATTGGATCACGACCGGCAAAACACCACCTGCCAGCCGTTACCCCAGCCTTGCCAATGGCACGCTGATGCCGCTGGCCGATTTCAAAATGCCCAAATTCGGCGATACGGCACCAGTCCCGGCCTATAACCTGTTGCAGGTGATGGATCATTCTGTTGTACCGCCCAAACGCGGGGCGGCTTACCCGGCCTTTGTCCCGCCAGTTGATGCCAATGGCAACCCGACAGGCGGGGTCGCCCTGCCCTATGTCGCCGCCCCTTTGGGCACCTATGCGGGCTGGAACCTGCGCAATGACGGTTACGCACCGGGCGAATTATGCAGCCTGACCGGCCTGTTTGTGCCGTTTGAAAACGATATGTCTGGCGATGGCCGCAAAAGCATGGGCCAACATTACAAAAACCGGACGGATTATTTGAATGATGTGCGTGCCGCATCCGAAAAACTGGTCGAGCAGGGCCTGATGCTGCCCGACGACATTACATATGTAATGAGCAAGGCAAAGAAACACAGCAGCATGTTACCGCAATAACAGTACCCCATATAAATATCGGAGAAAGCCTGCCTTTTGGCGGGCTTTCTTTATGGGCATTTGGGCACAATGACTGTGCCAAACATGATGCAGAACAAAGCCGGATTGTAATGATCCCGGCATAATTGCCCCGTTTTGGTCGGACAATGCCCGCCAATCCTTGCTTATTGGACGGACAACGATTATTTCAGTAGGCTGCAAAACAAATTGATGAAAATGGGTTGCGCCCATAAAGACCGCCAACACAAGGAGAATTCGGTTGGCAAACGGAAAAGTTAAAATTCACGGCCCCGAAGCCTTTGAAGGAATGCGCGCCGCCGGTCGGCTGGCTGCGGAAGTTCTGGATTTCATTACCCCCTATGTCGTGCCAGGTGTCACCACCGGCAAGCTCGATGATCTTTGCGACCAGTATATTCGCGATCATGGTGCGGTGTCGGCCTGCCTGAATTATCGCGGCTTTCCCAAATCCACCTGCACATCAATCAACCATGTGGTGTGCCACGGCATCCCGGGTGACAAAAAACTGCAAAATGGCGACATCATGAATATCGATGTCACCGTTATTCTGGATGGCTGGTATGGCGATACAAGCCGCATGTATATTGCCGGCACGCCCAAGGTCATGGCGCAGCGCCTGGTGGATGTCACTTACGAATCATTATGGCGCGGCATTCGCGCGGTCAAGCCGGGCGCAACGCTGGGCGATATCGGCCATGCCATTCAATCCTATGCGGAATCGGAACGGTTTTCGGTGGTGCGTGATTTTTGCGGGCATGGTTTGGGCCAGGTGTTCCACGATGCCCCCAACATTCTGCATTATGGCAAGCCGGGCCAGGGGCTGGTTTTGGAACCGGGCATGATCTTTACCATCGAACCCATGATCAACCAGGGCACCTATGAATGCAAAGTCCTGAACGATGGTTGGACAGCGGTGACGCGGGATCGCAAACTTTCCGCCCAGTTTGAACATTCACTGGCCGTAACCGAAGATGGCTATGAAATTTTCACCCTGTCGCCTGCCGGGCTGGAAAAGCCACCTTACGACGTGAGCAACGCCGCCGAATAAACCGGCGCGATATTTGCAAAGCCAAAAGGGCAGACCGAATGATGTTCGGCCTGCCCTTTTTTTCATGCTTAATGGTCGCGTCATTCCGCCGCAAGTGTAACCTTCGGGGCCTCGTTAACCAGAATACGCCAATGCCCATCCACCCGGCGAAAGCGCATTTCGCGATATTTGAACAAATACACCAGCGCCACCAATGCCGCGGCAATGCCCGACAATGCGGCAACACCCAAGGCCCAGCGCGGCCCGTAATAATCGGCCACCCAACCGACAATCGGCGCGCCAATTGGCGTTCCGCCCATCACAATAGCCATGCGAATGGCCATGACGCGCCCGCGCATCATCGGGTCCGTCGAAAGCTGGATCAGGGAATTGCTGGAACTTAAAAACACCAGTGTGGCAACGCCAATCACCATCAGCGATACCCCAAACAGGCCATAACCGGGCATAATGGCTGCAACAGCGCAGAAAATGCCAAAACCCAGCGCACCATAAAATAACAGACCAATTTGCGGTGTCGCCCGCTGGGCGGAAAACAGCGCCCCCATCACCGTGCCCACCGCCATTAACGATGACAACATGCCAAATTGCCCGGCGCCGGAATGAAACACCGTCACCGCCATTGTCGAAATGAAGATGGGGAAATTCATGCCAAATGTGCCGATCAAAAACAGCATCAGCAAAATCGCCACCAGGTCGGGCCGCCCGGCAACATAGCGAAAGCCACCCGCCAGATTACCCCGCCCGCGCAAGGGCCGACGCGTTACATTAAGATCCTGCTGGCGGATCATCATCAGCGATGTCAGCACCCCGATAAAGGAGGCCGCATTTAACATAAAGACCCAGCCGGTTCCGACAACCGCAATCAGCACGCCCGCCACCGCCGGGCCGACCATGCGGGCAGCATTAAAGGATGTGGAATTAAGGGCAATGGCATTGGACAAAAAGGCTTCTGGCACCAGATCGGAAACAAAGGTTTGCCGTGCTGGCGCATCAAAGGCGGCCACACAGCCCAGCAAAAAGGCAAAGACGTAAACATGCCAAAGTTGAATAAGGCCAGTAATGGTCAGCAGGCCCAAGCCCAAGCCTAAAAGCCCCATCAGGAATTGTGTCACCATCAGCAATTTGCGACGGTCAAAATAGTCGGCGGCAAAGCCGGTAAATGGCAACATCAATAGCTGCGGGCCAAATTGCAGGCCCATAACAATCCCGACCGCTGTTGAATTATGGTCGGTCAGTTCGGTCAGGACAATCCAGTCCTGGGCGGTACGCTGCATCCAGGTGCCGGTATTCGATACAAGCGAGCCAGACGCCCACACCCGATAATTATAAACCGCAAGCGACCGGAACGTTCCCCGCATCGGATTTTTCATTTTACGTCCCCCCATAATCGGGCGGAGTAATGATTGGCCCGGAATGTCCGGGACCATTTTTCAGGTAACATCATTTCCGGCCTCCCTGCTGTTTCAGGCAGGTCAGAATTTCCTCCGTCGTGCCGGTCTCGCCCAGGCGCGGAAAGATACGTGTCACACTGTTAACATGGGCATCCTCGCTCATATCGGTCATGGCATCTATCGCCAGCGTAACGTTAAAACCCAGCTCATGGGCCTGGCGTGCCGTGGATTCCACACCAATGCTGGTCGCAATCCCGCACAAAACCACCTGCGTCACCCCCTGCTGTGTCAGATAATCGCCAAGGTCCGTGCCGGTAAACGCGCCCCAGGTTTTCTTGGTCACTTTATGGTCGGTCGGGCTGATCTCAAGCTCCGGCGCCAGATCCGACCATCCTGGCGGAAGGCTGCTGTCGCGCGGTGGTTGTTCATTGCGCCCCGGTGCGCCGCCCGCCACATTAACCAATACCACCGGCAAGTTCTGCCCGCGAAATTCCCGTGCCAGCGTCACCGACTTTGCCAGCACATCATCAGCAGCATGAACCAGCGGATAAGCCAGAATCCCCGTTTGCAAATCAATCACGATCAGGGCGGTTTTGGGGTCAAGGATGGTAACAGGCATGGGGCGCAATCCTTTTTGGTTGGGGCGACATCAATGGCGGCAGATCATCGCGGGGCGCGGCAGATTACAGCGGCAGGAACGTTAGTACGAAACCAGGGGCATCCGGGGACAGGATGGACAGGATGGACAGGATGAACAGGCACAAGAAAGGCACGGCATCAGACAGGCAAAAAAAACAAACCCCACAGACGGGCTAAAAGGCAGAAGGCCGCCTTTATTTGCAGGAATGTTTATTTTGGGCTGGCAATAGCAAGGCAGCGCAACAGGTCGCCAACCCGATATCAAAATAGGGGCGGGTTAGGTCTCGACATCGACCATGCGCTGTAGCAGGCGGGTGGCTTCCGCCAGGGTTTGTTGCTCCTTTTGTGAAAAATTATCCAGAATGACATGATACAGCCAGTCTTCGCGCAGGGCGCGGCTGGCCTGTATCCATTCCCGGCAGGACGGGGTTAAAGACAGCAAAGTCTGGCGGCCATCATTGGGGTCAGGGGTGCCTTCCACCAGGCCGGCCTTGATAAGGGATGTAATATGCGTTCCCATTGATTGCGGGCGCATTCCCTCGGCACGGGCCAGAACGGTCACCGTGGCCGGGCCATCTGTTTCAAGGTGGCGCAACACGCATTTCTGCGTCCAGTTCAAATCGCCCAAATGCGCCTGTTTGCGCAATTTACGGCGCAAACGGCCCAGCACGGCATGCAGGTCGGTTGCCAAAGCAAGCGCCGTGGGAGAAAGCGGATTTTCCGAACTGTCCGTCATGATGATACTTTCAGGTACAAAGGCAATCTACGAAGTTTACCTTTCTATATTGATCAAAATAGCCAAAAGCCCCAACATGGTCAAGCCAGCCAGAGCACTATTTTGAAAGCATTCAAAAACGCATACCTGCTGGCGTATTTCAGCATCGCAAGCACATAAAAAGGCCAGCCCGACAGTTGCAGGCTGGCCTTTTGAAAGACGCTAAAACGTCGTTTGAATCTTAAGTAATCCGCCCTTTAAAACTCACCCGTCATAGGCACTAAATAATAGCGACGCATTCACCCCGCCAAAGCCGAACCCATTGCACAGCCCATGATTGATATCCGCCTTGCGGCTTTGATTGGGCACAAAATCCAGGTCTTCCATGCCTTCATCGACAGTGTGCAAATTAATCGTTGGCGGCAACATGCCCTCGCGAATGGCAAGGGCGGTGAAAATGGCTTCCACCCCGCCTGCGGCCCCCAATAAATGCCCAATCGCCGACTTCGTCGAGGAAACCGGGATATTGGGCAAATGATCACCAAAGACGCGGCGCAAGCCGGCCACCTCGGCCCGGTCCCCTACCGGGGTGGAGGTTGCATGAGCATTAACATAGCCAATATCTTCCAGGTCCCGCTTTGCCATGCGCAACGCGGCCTCAACAGCCAGGGCACAGCCCGAACCATCTTCGGGCCCGGCGGTCAGATGATAGGCATCGGCACTGGTGCCATAACCGGTAATTTCAACCAGCGGCACCGCCCCGCGCGCCAGGGCATGGTCAAGGGATTCAATCACCATCAACCCGGCCCCTTCACCCATGACAAAGCCGTCCCGCTCGCGGTCAAACGGGCGCGAGGCCTCAGCCGGGGCATCATTACGGGTGGAAAGGGCACGCACGGCGGCAAAACCACTAATCGACAGCGGGTCAACGCACCCTTCGGTGCCACCTGCCAGCACCACATCGGCCTCGCCCGCCCGGATCAGGCGCATGCCATCGCCAATTGCCTGCAAACCTGCGGCACAGGCCGTGACCGGTGCGCCAATCGGCCCGCGAAAACCATGGCGGATCGACACATTGCCCGACGCCATATTTGCCAGAAAGGACGGCACAACAAAGGGCGAAATGCGCGATGGTCCGCGTTCGTTCAAAATCGATTCCGCATGGGTAATGACCGGCAAACCGCCAATTCCGGTGCCAATCACGGTGCCGGTACGGTCCTTTGCCGCCTGGTCAAGGTCCTGCCAACCGGCTTGGCTTAGGGCCTGCTGTGCCGCGGCAAGGGCGTAAACCGTAAACAGGTCAACTTTCTTACGGTCCTTTTTGGAAATAACGTCTTCTTCGTTCAGGCCCGCCGGGTCATCTTCATGGCTGGGCACCAGGCCGGCGAACTTTGTTGAAAGATTGCTGCTGTCAAACCGGTGGTTGGTCACCACACCGGACTGCCCGGCCACAAGCCGCTGCCAAACAGCATCCAGCCCGCATCCCAGTGGCGTTACCAGGCCCATCCCCGTCACCACAATCCGCTGTGTCATCCTACCCTCGTTCTGTAAATCATGTTGATCAAAACGGTCAGCCAATCGCGGCCATCCGTGAAAGCGCCGTTTGCACGGCCTGCCAGTCCTGCGCGCCAAGCTCGCGCAAAATTTCCGCCTGCGCCTGTTGCCAAACAGGCAAAATCTGCCGCACTTTTTCTTCGCCCTGCGATGTCAGGGAAAAAACCTGCATTCTGCCCTGCCCGGTTTTATCGGGCGCAATCAGCCCCTGACGTTGCAAAACGGCAAGATTGCGGGTCATGGCACTGCGTTCCAGGTCCATCTGTCGGGCCAGACTGCTAATTGACTGAAACCCGCCCCCGCCAATGCAAAACAGAAGCGACGCCTGCGTTGATTGCAAACCATAGGGTTTCAGCAGCACATTGTAATGCCGCGTGATAGCGCGCGCCGCCTTGCGGCTTTTTAACACCAAACATTCATCTGTCAGGGCATCGGGCAATGCTATTGTCATGTCTGGTGATTATCTTGTGTATATGCACAAGTCAAATAAAATAACATTTTTGAACTTTCCCCGGCGGCCAATGCTGTTGCCCACTGGACAGCAAAGGCAGGGCAACGCACACTGCAGCTGCAACGTCAAATTGCAGGATGACAGGAGCCCGCCGTGAGTGCCGAAAAACCCCGTAAAACCGCCACCGCCTCCATCGATGATGGCAGCCGGGTTTATTTTGATCCCAACGGGGACCTTGCCAGCCTGGCCGCAACATCCGGCACCACAAATGTATCGCAGGGTCGTAAAAAGGCGAAAAATTCGTCAAAACAAGGGCATCCTGCCCCCACACCGCAAGGGGCCCCCACCGCGAACAGCGATGCAGCGCCAAGCACAGCGCAGGATGCAACCAGCCCCGCCACAAAAGGCGCAAAAGACGTAAAAGACGCAAAACCGCCCAAGCCGCATTATTTTGGCCACCGCCAGCGCTTGCGCGACCGCTTTTTAAAAGGCGGCAGCGCGGCCCTTGCCGAATATGAAATTCTGGAACTTTTGCTGTGCATGGCCATCCCGCGCGGTGATGTCAAACCGCTGGCAAAATCGCTGATTGACCGGTTTGGCAGCCTGGCCGCCGTTTTGGCCGCCAGCCAAACCGAACTGGCAAGCAGCAAGGGCGTTGGCGAGGCCGCCATTGCCGCCATTAAAATTGCCGAAGCCAGCGCGCAAATATTATCGCGCGAACGGGCAATGGAACTGCCCGTCATCGCATCCTGGGAACAATTGATTGATTATTGCCGGGTAAGGCTGGGCCATCGCAATACCGAAGAACTGCATTTGCTGTTTCTGGACCGTAAAAACCGCCTGATTGCCGATGAATGCCACCAGACCGGCACGGTAGACCACACCCCGGTTTATCCGCGTGAAGTGATCAAACGGGCACTTGAACTGCACGCATCGGCCCTCATTTTGGTGCATAACCACCCCAGCGGCGATGCCACGCCGTCACGCGGTGATATTGATATGACCCGCAAAATTGTTGACGCAGCCCAGGCCATGGAAATAAACGTGCATGACCACATCATTGTCAGCCGGGCGGGCTATAATTCGTTTAAGACACTGGGGCTTATCTGATGCCAATCATCGGGCAGATTTCAATCTGTCGTGGCGGATTATGACGATGCCATCGCCTTTTATTGCGAAAAGGTCGGGTTCGAGCTGATAGAAGATAGCGATTTGGGCAATGGCAAACGCTGGGTTTTAATCGCGCCACCACGCGCCCCTGTCAACGCAACCCGGATTTTGCTGGCCCGGGCGGTG
Source organism: Thalassospira sp. (assembly GCA_050299455.1). Lineage (GTDB taxonomy): Bacteria > Pseudomonadota > Alphaproteobacteria > Rhodospirillales > Thalassospiraceae > Thalassospira. Next base: position 6,733 of record JBNKVZ010000069.1, on the reverse strand, counting down.
AACGACAGTCAAAAACGCGCGATCGGCCAGCAAACTGGTGGGCGGGTCGGTTTTTTCCTGATGACGGATGATTTTCAAACGGATCATGCGCGCATGGTCGAAAACGGCGTTCGTTTTTTAGAAAACCCCCGCCACGAACCCTATGGCATCGTTGCCGTGTTTGAGGATTTATACGGCAACAAGTGGGATTTGTTACAGCCCGCCTAAAGCACCTTTCCGTTAATCGCGAACCTTCAGCATATTTTGAAAATCCGGGATCATTTCCTGATAAATCGGCAAGGCCGCAGCACCACGTGCTGCCGAATAGGTGCTGGCATCGCCAACATAAACCGGCAAATGCGCGCCTGTGGGGGTTGGACCGTCGGCCCCTTGCAATCTGGTGACCTCCTGCCACAGGGCATTCAAAATCGGCTCGGGCAGCAACCCGCCCAATATAATCGCCTGCGGGTTCAACATGCTGGAAATGATTTGAAATGTTGTTGCCAGATGCGGGGCCGCCTGATCGATCCAGTTGCGCACCGGAACATCATCAGGCGACATGGCGGAAAGCCGGGTTAATTTGTGATCCAGCACCAGATCATCGCGATGGGCGGCATCAAATTCGTCATATAACGCCAATAACGAGACATAGCGTTCAAGGCACCCTTGCCGTCCGCAGCCGCATTTGCGGCCATTGGCCTGGATCGGAATATGGCCAATTTCACCTGCCGCCCCCTGCGCGCCGCGAATGATCCGCCCATCCAGAAACAGCCCGGCCCCCAGGCCATGACCGATAAAGATATAAACGAAATTATCAAGCTCGCGCGCGGTGCCATACAGCTTTTCGGAAATCGCTGCTGCATCGGCATCATTTTCAACAAAAACCGGGCAACCGGCCTTGATCGTCATGGCACTGGCAAGGTCAAAACTTTCCCAGCCCGGCGCAATGCCGGTTGGCCCGGCAATGCCCACAGGGCCTGGCATGGCAATGCCAATGCCAATATTGCGGTCCGGGTCGAGGCCGGATTTCACAATAATGTCCTGGCTGGCCGCGACCAGAAGATCAACAGTTTGATGCGGGTCGGGATGGTCGATTTGCAGGCTGGAACGGCCGCGTTCTTCCCCCAGCAGATCCACCAACACCGCATCCATTTGCGTACCGCTGAGCTGAAAGCCGATGGCAAAACCGCCTTCCGGGTTTAAGCGATACGGCCGGGCGGGCTGCCCGCGTTTTTGTCGCACCGGCTCCCCCGCCAGCAACAACCCGGCTTCTTCGAGTTCGGCAACAAGGTTTGATACCGCCTGGGCGGACAGGTTGGTAATGCGGGTAATGTCCGCGCGCGACAAGCCGTCACGGCGACGAACCGCATCGAGAATCGCCCGGCGGTTGTGGCTTTTGGCATGCAGAAGATTGGTGCCCGTGACACTTTCTGACTGTTTTTCTTTCGTCACTGTTGCCTTCCTCCATTTTTTCCATTATTAATTACATCAAATTGAATTAATAATAAAGCCTGTGATCCAAAAGATCACATTTCGGTCGTTCCGTATCTCATTTATCAGGGAGATAAAAAGATGAAGATCAAAAATGTCCTAAAGGGTGCTGTTTTCGGCATTTTCGCCGTTTCCGGGGCCGCACACGCCGCCGATGTTACCTTGAACGCCCTGTTCATGGCCCAGGCCGCCTATAGCGAAGACGACATTCGCAACATGACGGCAGACTTCAAGGCCGCCAATCCCGGTGTTGATGTCAATGTCGAACTGGTCCCCTACGAAGCCCTGCATGACAAGATTGTGCTGTCGCAAAGTGCCAATGGCTATGACGTGGTACTGTATGACGTGATCTGGCCCGCCGAATTTGCCCAATACAAATTGCTGGAAGATGTCTCCGACCGCATTGACGAAAAAACCCGCGACGCTGTCCTGAGCGGGGCCTGGACGACGGTGGAATATGACGGCAAATATTACGGCATGCCCTGGATCGCCGATACAAAGTTCCTGTTTTACAACAAGGACATGCTGAAAAAGGCCGGGTTTGACCATCCGCCCGCAACCTGGGCAGAACTGGAATCCCAGGCAAAAGCCATCAAGGACAAAGGGATTGTTGATTATCCGCTGGTTTGGTCCTGGTCACAATCCGAAGCCGCGATTTGCGATTACACCACCATTTTATCCGCGATGGGCGGCAAGTTCCTGGATGCCGATGGCAAACCGATTTTCAATCAAGGTGGCGGCTTAAAGGCCCTGCAATATATGGTTGGCACCCTGAATGATGGCGTGACCAACCCCAATTCGCGCGAATATGCCGAAGAAGATGTGCGCCGTGTTTTTTCAAGCGGCCAGGCCGCCTTCGCCCTGAACTGGGGCTATATGTATAACCTGGCCAATGACCCAGCGGAAAGCCAGGTTGCCGGTCATGTTGGCATTGTCCCGGCACCGGGTGCTGCGGGCATTTCAAAGGCATCGGCTGTCAACGGGTCGATGGGTCTTGGTATTCCGACCAAAAGCACGCACAAGGAAGAAGCCTGGAAATATATCCAGTTCCTGACATCGGAAAAAGTGCAGGACAAATATGCCCGCCTGAGCCTGCCTGTCTGGAAAGCATCCTATAGCAATCCTGAAGTGATCAAAGGTCAGGAACCGTTTGTGGATGCCGCCAAAGTCAGCCTTGCCGTCATGGCCCCGCGCCCGACGATGGCCGACTATCAGGAAGCATCGGCTATTTTGCAAGAAGCCCTGCAAAACGCCATGCTGGGCACCACCACCCCAAAAGAAGCGCTTGATGACGCGGCAAACAATATTGCCGACCTTCAGTAACCCTTTTGGACTGACCTGGCCCCTGCCTTCATAAGGTTTTATCCTGAAGGCAGGGGACGCCCCATCAGCCCCAACGGCGCTGCGTGATTATAAGTGCGACTGGCAAATGCCTGTTCAAACCCGCCGACATAGATGCCGGGGTTTGACGGCCGGTCTTTATCACCAGCATTTACGATGATTTCCAACCGGAGCCGAAACCACCGCCATGATTTCCCATCGTAAAACGGTGACGGCGTGGCTATTGCTGACCCCGATGATTGTGATGATCCTTGGGGTCAGCGGATACCCGTTGATCAAAACAATCTATTACAGCATGACGGGTGCCAAACTGGTCGCCCCGGAACTAACCGACAATTGGGTCTGGTTTCACAATTATATTCGCGCCTTATCCTCGTCCAATTTCCGCGAGGCCATTTGGCACACCACCTATTTCGCGGTGATTTCCGTTGGTGTGGAAATGATCATCGGCGTGATGGTCGCATTGCTGCTAAACGAGGTTTTTATTGGCCGCACCTTGCTACGTGCCATGCTGATCCTGCCCCTTGCCCTGCCCACTGTGGTTAATGCCATGATGTGGCGGCTTATTTATAACCCGGATTTTGGGGCCCTTAATGCGCTTTTGGTGCAATTCGGAATGCTTGATGCCTATCGATCCTGGCTGGGCGATCCAGCAACCGCCCTTGATATGGTGATTGTTGCCGATGTCTGGAAAAACTTCCCCCTGGTCGCCCTGATCGCACTGGCCGCCCTGCAAACCGTCCCCAAGGATTTATACGAGGCCGCAACCCTTGACGGGGCAGGCATGTGGAACCGGTTTTGGCGCATTACCCTGCCGGCCATTATGGGCCCGCTTAGTGTGGCGCTGGTGTTACGCACCATCGAAGCCTTCAAGGTGTTTGACATTATCTATGTCATGACCCGCGGTGGCCCGGCCAGCAGCACCAAAACCGTCAGTTTTTATGTCTATCAGGAAGCCTTCGCCTATATGCGCGTCGGATCGGGGGCCTCCTATGCCCTGATCGTGGTGCTGATCAGCGCCTGCCTGATTGCCGGTTACATGTATCTGATCCGCAAGCACGGAGAGGCCTGATCATGCAAACAACCCTGGCCAAAAAAATATGTATCTATCTGGCTGCTGCCTTATTGGCACTGGTCATTGCCCTGCCCGTCTTGTGGCTGTTTATCATGAGCATCAGTTCCTCCACCCATCTCACAACCCTGCCCCTGCAATGGTGGCCCGATAGCCCAACCTTGGAAAACTATCGCAGCTTGCTGATCTATGCCGAAAACACCCCGTCGCAAAGTTTCCTCTATGCCATCCGCAACAGCATTTTCATTGCCCTTGCCGCGACAGGACTGTCAATTTGTGCGGCCATTCCCGCCGCATACAGCTTTTCGCGCATGCCCGGCCCGCACCGCAAAAATCTGCTTTATGCCGTGATCGCCATCTTCATGCTGCCGCCCGTCGCCCTTGTGTTACCGCTTTATACGGTCATGAGTGCCCTGGGGCTGCTTAACACGCATTTCGCCCTGATCATTGTTTATTGTTCCATCTTGCTGCCCTTTGCGACCTGGCTGTTGAAAAGCAATTTTGACACCATCCCCGGCGATCTGGACGAAGCCCCCATCATTGACGGGGCCAACCGGTTACAGGCGATCTGGTATGTCATCCTGCCCATCGCCCGCCCGGCATTGGGGGCCGCTGTGATGATGTCGGTTCTGCTGTCCTGGGACGAATTTTTCTATGGCCTGTTATTCACCAACGACATCCGGTCCAAAACCATCACGGTCGCCATTGCCGACCTGGCCGCCGGGCGCGTTGCCGATTACGGGCTGATTTCAGCAGCCGGTATTCTCGCCGCTGTCCCGCCGGTTATTTTGGCCTTTTTCATGCAAAAAACCCTGGTCTCAGGTCTGGCCAGCGGCAGTGTTAAGGGATGAATATCATGCGTAAAACACCCAACACCCGCCAGCCCGACCCGGCCCGCGACATCATTTCCATTGGCACAATCAATATCGACCAGTTGCTGGGCCCGATTGACCATTGGCCCGATCATGGTACCGAAACCGTCTATCCCGATTATGAAATGCGGGTGGGTGGCGGCGGCGGCATCTTTGGTGCGGCCTTAATGGCCCTTGGTGCCAATCAGCGCATGGTGGTCAATATCGGCAATGATGAAATGGGACAGTGGCTAAAATCGCAATTCGGCCCTCTCGCCGATCACTGGCATCACAGCAACACGGTGACATCCGTTACCATTGGCCTGACCCATTCCGACAAGGAACGAACCTTTTTATCCAACGAAGGGCACAGTTCGCTTTTTGATGCCGACATGGCCCGCAAAATGCTGAAAAATGCCACGTTAAAAGGCGCCATCGCCCTTTTGGTTGGCAATTTTTTAATGCCGCGCCTGGTGCCGGAATGCACCCAGCTGTTAGGCGAATTGCGTGATGCGGGTGCCATTGTCGCCCTTGATACCGCCTGGCCCACCGGCGGCTGGACCAATGATGTGCAACGCCATATGCAAAACTGGCTGCCGCTGGTTGACGTCCTGTTAATCAACGAGGCCGAAGCCGCCGGGTTACTGGGCATCACCATTGATAACTTCACCGCCAATGTGGATGCCCAGATGCGCGCGATCAGCAACAAACTGGCCCCCGGGGCGATTGTGGTTGTCAAACGCGGCCCGCACGGCGCATCGGCCTGCACGGGGCAACAGGTCCTTCATGCAGCCCCCTCTGGCAGCGTCAATGTCATTGATACCGTTGGCGCGGGCGACTGTTTTAATGCCGGCTTCCTGCTGGCCTTTCAGCGCGGGGCATCTTTGCTTGATTGCCTTCATGCCGGTATCGAGGTGGCGGGCAAGGCCATTGCCAGCCATCCACGCCAATACCCCACCCTTGCCGATTTGAATGTCCGTATTCGCACATTGCTGACATCGGCCCCTACCCCCCAACCAACAAACGATCACAAGACCTTCGATCAAGTGGAGAACGGCTGAGATGTCATCAATATCGTTGTCAAATGTCACCAAGACCTTTGGGGCTGCCAACATCATCAAAGGCGTTGATCTGTCGATCGAAGACGGGGAGCTGGTTGTTTTTGTCGGACCGTCAGGCTGTGGCAAATCGACATTGCTGCGCCTGATTTCCGGGCTGGAGGAAATCACCTCGGGCGATATCAGCATTGGCGGCAATATCGTGAACGACCTGCAGCCCAAGGACCGCGACATCGCGATGGTGTTTCAATCCTATGCCCTGTATCCGCATATGACAGTGGCGGAAAATATTGGCTTCCCGCTAAAAATGGCGGGCAAGTCAAAGGCCGAGATTGAAGCCAAGACAAACGAAATCGGCACGATTTTGCAATTATTGCCGTTATTTGCACGCACCCCCAAACAATTATCGGGTGGGCAACGCCAGCGTGTGGCGATTGGCCGGGCGCTTGCCCGCGATCCACAAATCATCTTGCTCGACGAACCCCTATCCAACCTTGATGCCGCCCTGCGTGTGGATATGCGCATGGAACTGGCCCGCCTGCATCGTGACCTTAAGGCCACCATGATTTACGTGACCCATGATCAGGTCGAAGCCATGACCATGGCCGACCGGATTGTGGTGCTGCGCGACGGGATCGTCGAACAGGTTGGCTCCCCGCTGGATCTTTATCTGCACCCGGTGAACCAGTTTGTCGCCGGCTTCATCGGCTCGCCCAGGATGAATTTCTGGGATGCCACAACCAATGAAAACGGGGACCTTGTGTTGCCATCGGGCGCGGCCCTGTCCTTGCCGCACAAATTAACCGCCCATCAACCCGTCACGGTTGGCATGCGCCCCGAACATCTTGTTTTGGCAACCGATGACGGCACAGCCGCCCTGCAGGGCACCGTTTTGTCGGTCGAACATCTGGGCTCGGACACCTTTGTTCAATTGCATTGCG
>JBNKVZ010000068.1:0-22127 GCA_050299455.1 Thalassospira sp. | reverse complement strand
CTTTGTCATGATCCCGGCGGGGTATTATCTGGCATTTGTTCAGGGGTTGGGGGTTACCGGCCTGTTTTGGGGCATTGCCATTGCCAGCCTGGTGGCGGTAAGCGGCCTTGCCATCCGCTTCAAGATTGTATCGGCCCGCGAGTTGCCCGCTTATCCTTAAACGCACACCGCCGATTACCCAATTAACCGATTGCACCCTGACAAAATGGTCCGCCCGATATTTTCGGAGCGGACCTTTTTATTGCGCCCCACAGACATGAAGATCAAACCGACACATCCCAAAAACCAAAGGGCCATCGCCATGACAGAAACATCCGCCCCACCGCAAAATCCGCCCCTCGCCCCCTGGCATCGCAGCCTGTTTGAGGCGATGGCGGTTTTACGCAACCAGGCCGATCCACGGTTTGAGATCCTGATGGAACATGGCAGCATGTCGGTCGAGATTTATGCCCCGCAAGAGCAGGATCACCAAACCCCGCACCGCCAGGACGAGCTTTATATCATCCAGTCCGGGGCCGGAATATTCAGCCGCGATGGCGACCGCAGACCCTGCAAGGCCGGGGATGTTTTGTTTGTCCCCGCCGGCATGGACCACCGGTTTGAGGATTTCACCGATGATTTTGTCACCTGGGTGATTTTCTGGGGACCAGATGGTGGCGAGAGCCCGTAAGACCGCAGCAAAGCCCCCCGATACATTTTTGTTTGTACCAGGGGAATGAAGCCGATTAGCTGCGTAGTGCCGCCAGTTCAAAACGGGGCATCAACATATCGCAAAACGGGATGACCAACGCATCAAAGGCGGCCGCAGCACGCGGCGCATCAATCCGGATGATATGTTGTTCAATATCGCGGCGGGTGGAAAGGTCATTAAGGGTGGCAAGTTCCGGCAGGCTGGTGATCAGCATCTCGAAAAAACCGGCCTGATCGGCCGAAACGCGGCCTTCGCCGAGATTGGAGAGATGGTTATACAGCGCCATTGCCAGAAACCAGCGGCAATAGGGCACCAGCCCCTGAATGATCTCGTCGCGCTGGCCGGGTTGAACATATTGCTGCAGGTCCGCATCCAGCCACACGGCATTTTGCACCCCGGCAACAAAGGCATTGCGCAAAGCCGGACGGTCTTCGGTAAAGAAAACCGCCATTAACCAGCCCGACAAGCCATCGAGCGCTGCCTTGCGGCTGGCCGGCGTCGCGGTTGCGCCATAATCCAGGGCGGGCAAAGGCGGCTGACCCGACATGGCAAGGGCGGCCATTGCCAGATCCATTACTGCATGGGTCAACCACGCCTGATGCCAGATTTGCATCGGGCGAAAGAACGGTTCCTTTTCCGCCCCGCCTGCTTCGATCCAGCTTTCGATCAAATGACTACGCCCAAGCGCAATGCCACTATGCAGGGCGGCGTCAAAGCCGATGCCGCCATCCTGAACCAGTTGGCGGGAGCCGAGCATATCTTCCAGCAAGGGCAAGGCGGCAGCAGGGTGATCACTGCGCACACCAGAGCCCAGCGGCAGATAAAATGCCGCCGCATCACCATGCCCCAATACAGCACGAACATGCCGCCCCAGGCGGCCCCAAAACACCAGGCGCACAGGTTCGGCCCGCTTGCGCCACAGCGGGCGGGTTTCATCCCAATTGGCAATTTCAAAATCAGCCAGGCTTAAGGATTTGGCCAGGCGCGCCAGCGGTTTTTCAAGGGCGGCATCAAGTTCGGTCAAGGGGCCGATATGGGCAATCGACAGGCGCCAGCCCGGTTGTTCATGGGGGTGATGGTCCAGCCATAAATGGGCAAAGCCATCGGCCCCGGCGCGTTCCATGGCCGGGGCGACCAGGTCAAGAAACATTTGCAACGCAGCGGGAATATCGGCCAAATCGTGGTTGGGCAGGGCCTCGCCCACCATAAAGGTGCGAATGGTGACATCTTCGCCATCGGGCCGGTTGGCAAAAACCGGCGGCAGAAAGCCCGCATATTGATCGATGGACATAAGACATACTCGCTTTTTTTACAAAACCGGATGATCGCCCGGTATCAGACAAGGGCTAGCGCGTAACAAGACGGTCCAGACGCAAACGATGGCGGTCATCACTTAGCCGCCAAACACCGGACTGCACCGCCAGCAACACACCCAGCCCGGTGGCACCGGCAATCAGAAACATCAAAAGTAGCTGATAAAGAACCGCCTGCAAGGGGTCAATCCCGGCCAGGATTTGCCCGGTCATCATACCAGGAATAAAAACAATGCCGCAGGCCGACATGGAATTGAGAATCGGCGTCAGCCCATTTTGCATCGCCACCCGCATTGCCGGGGCAAAGGCCTGCCGGCGCGTGCCCCCCAGGGCCAGGCGGGCCTCGATCGCCGGGCGCATATCATGCACCGCTTCGCCCAGGCGCATCATACCCAGCGATACGCCATTCAAACTGTTGCCCAAAACCATGCCCAAAAGCGGCACCACAAAGCGCGGATCATACCAGGGTTCGGGCCTAAACTGGGTTGCCAAAGCAAAACCGGTGACCAGAATGGAGGCCGCCGCCATTGCCCCGGTGCCAAAGGCAAAACCCCACAGCCCGGTAAAACGGTGTTTCTGACGCGCCGTTGCCTCGCGCCCGGCAAACAGAACCATCAGCACCACCAGCAAGGCGGTCCAGACCGGGGCATTCAGCGCAAACAGATATTTCAGCACCAGCCCCAGCAGCAAAAGCTGCACCACCATACGCAGTGCAGCAACAACAATACGCCGCCCAAGCCCCAGCCGATAGATCACCGAAACCAGACCATGTGCCAGCAACAGGATTGCGGCCAGACCAACATCAAAAATATCCAGCCGAACAAAAGAATCGATCATGCTGGCGGACCTTCCGGCGTTGGGGCAACCTCTGGCGTCACTTCCTGGCAGCCCTGAAGGTCAAGGTGATAATGCCGGTCGCCGATCTCGTGCGCCTGGGCTTCATTATGGGTCACCAGCAAAATCGCCCCGCCCCGCCCGGCATATTGGCGCAGCATATCCTGCACGGCCTTCGTGCTTTCCGGGTCAAGTGCGGAGGTCGGTTCATCAAGCAGCAACACCGCCGGTGCGCCTTCCATACCCCGCAAAAGCGCCAGGCGTTGCCGTTCGCCCGTGGAAAGTTCGGCAATCGGGCGATCCATCAGGCTTTCATCCAGCATCAATGATGACAGGCGGGTTTGCACCGCACTGGGTTCGCGAAAATGCGCCCGCGCCGTTTGCGCCCACCAGCCCGGTTCGGCCGCCAGATAGCGCACACGGTCCCGCCATTTGGGGGCGGGCATGGTTGTCATTGCGGTGCCGCGCAACATGACATTGCCCGACGAGGCCGCTTGCAGGTCCGCAATGGCGCGCAAAAGGCGGCTTTTGCCAATGCCGGATGGCCCCCGCAGCGTGACAATTTCGCCCACATGCAGGCACAGCGATAGCGGCGGCAAATCGCCAACCACCAGATCACATATTTCAAGAACGATATCAGCCATCGGTCCCCTTGAACATCGCCCGGGATCAGGCGCGGGTCAGCCCCGCATGCCCCAGCGAAGCCTCACGATAAACCGATGGCGGCATGCCGACAAGACGGCGAAAATCCCGCGAGAAATGGGCATTATCGGTAAAGCCGCACCAATAGCCGATTTCACCAATTGAAAGTTCCGTGCCACTGATCAGGCGGCACGCCTCGCGCACGCGGGTTAAGCGCAACAAATCGGAAAAGCGGGTATTGGCAGCTTGCAACCGGCGCTGCAGGGTGCGGGCCGATGTGTCCATCTCGCGCGCAACATCGTCAATCGTCCAGCCCCGACCAACATCATTTTCCAGCATCGCCACCAGTTTGCGCACCACCGGCCGACCGGCCACCGCCGACGGGGCCGTGCCCGGCATATTGGCCATAAACGGATAACCCTGCGCCACCGGAACAAAACTTTGCCAGCTGATGCGCCAGCGCAGGCCACGACCGGCAAAGTCACGCACCTTCACCAGCTTGCCATTGCGCACCATCGTCACACTCGACCCGTGTGAGGGCAAAATCGCACTGGTAATGCCTTCCACCCCGATGGCTTCAAGCAGGCCTACAATAAAACCATGCAATAACAGGTTTTCCACCCGCGAGGGGGCCTGCCCCCGCACGGTGCCACGATGCAGGGTGATAGAGCGGCTGGTTGAGGTAAAGTCGGTACGCCCGCGCGCATGGGAATAGCTTTCAAGGCGACGCCAGCGTTCAACAATCAGTTCCGGGCTGCCGCCAAAGCGCAGCATGGTCAAAACAGGTGCCTGTTCCTTAAGGGCAAGATGACGCCCCAGCTTGACCAGCACATAGGACCCGACCGCTTCCTCAAGAGCAAGCATGACCGAGCGCAAGCGCCCTGCCGTCATGACGGTGCCCTCAGGGACAAGGTCATATCCCTGTGGAAGCCAGGCGAGCTGACGGATCAGGGCTCCCTGCAAACCGAACGAAACAAATTCCTGCATTAAGGCAACGCACCCCTCTTGAATGGCGCAATCTTACAAGCATTCTGCGTTTAGGTCATCCTGCCATAAAAAATATCACGAAGCTGTTACAAAACAATTTTTCCGCCAAAATCCATCGACAAATTCAACCTGCCTTACCTTGGCAGGGCTTCGCGGATCGAAGACAATGTGTCATGCTTTGGTTTTACAAACGGAGAATGAATGACTGTGATCAGCGTTTTGTTTGTGTGCACCGGAAATATCTGCCGCTCGCCCACGGCAGATGGCATATTTGCCAAAATGGTCGAGGAAGCCGGGCTTGCCGCGCATATCACCGTCGATAGTTGCGGCACCACAGGCTACCATGTTGGCGAACCACCAGACCGACGCGCCATTCAGGAAGCACGCAAACGCGGTTATGATCTGGCACATTTGCGCGCCCGCAAACTGAGTGCGGTGGATTTTGAAAATTTCGATTACCTGATCGCAATGGATGACGGCCACCTCGATGCGCTGGAACGTGCCTGCCCGAAACAATATCGCGACCGCGTAAAACTTTTTCTCGATTATCATCCGTCGCGCCAGGGACAAAGCGTACCGGACCCCTATTATGGCGGGACACAAGGCTTTACCCATGTTCTCGATCTGATCGAGGAAACATCGCACAATCTGCTGGCAGAACTGCGCCAGACCCACGGGCTGTAGTCCCGATAATGGGTCAGGTGCCGACAGCGCCCAGACCAAAAACGGCGCATTAACGCGCGGCTGCCCCATGCGGCAAAAACACCGCACCCCCCGGAAGGATCAAAAGCTGTCCGAAAGGTCTGCGACATGCCCATTTCCGAAGAAAACAGGACTGAAACGGGACACGTAACCCGGCAGCATATTACGGACGCCACGGGGTGTGCGGTACGCACGATGCGTGTGATTTCGCAAAGCGACATGGCATGCGTGATGCTGGTGGAACTTGAAAATGAGCGCAAATTGAGTGCGGGGCGCAGTATTTCGCAACAGGTGATTGCCAAACACACCCGCGACGATGCGGCCTTTATTGAAGGCAGGATGCTGGAAAAACTGGGCGAACTATCGCCCATCCCCTATCCAAAGGTCATTTATGGCGCGCGTCATTTATTGATCATGGATTATATCGCCGCCGATGGGCGGGCGGGGACGTCTGGCACGCAAGACCTGGCCCAACAACTTGCCGCACAGCATGAGATCACCCAACCCGATTTCGGCCTGGAATTTGATACCCTGATTGGCGGTTTGCACCAGCCCAATACACCGTCCGGCGACTGGCGGGATTTTTTCCGCGATCAGCGCCTGTTATTCATGGCACAATGCGCAAGCGAAAGCGGAAACCTCCCCGCCCGCCTGCACCACCGCATTGAAAAACTGTGCACCCGGCTGGAAGATTTCATCGCGCCAGACAGTAAAGCATCCCTGCTGCATGGGGATTTGTGGGGCGGAAATATTCTGTATCATCAGGGAAAACTGGCCGGACTGATTGACCCGGCGCTTTATTTTGGCGATGCCGAAATCGAACTGGCCTTTGGCACCCTATTTGGCGATCTCGACCGTCATTTTTTCGAGCGCTACCGTCAGTATCGCCCGCTTGACGCGGATTTTTTCAACACACGGCGGGATCTTTACAATCTTTATCCGCTGCTTGTGCATGTCCGCCTGTTTGGCGGTCATTATGTAAGCGCGGTCGAGCGCAATCTGACGGCATTGGGATTTTAGAGTACATCGCGTTTAAACAAAAGGGCCGCATCAATAAGGATGCAGCCCCGTAAAATACGTATCCGTGACAGACAGATTATTTGCCGATCATGGAGAAAAATTCGCGCCGGGTATTCGCATCATCACGGAATGCCCCAAGCATGCGGCTGGTCACCATCGACACACCGGTTTTGTGAACGCCGCGTGTGCTCATGCATTGATGGTTGGCATCAATGACAACGGCAACACCACGGGGGTCCAGTTCTTCCTGGATGGTATTGGCGATTTGCGAGGTCATTTTTTCCTGGATTTGCAAACGCTTGGCATAAACCTCGACCACACGGGCCAGTTTGGAAATACCAACGACGCGCTTGCGCGGCAAATAGGCAACATGTGCTGTGCCAATGATCGGAACCATGTGATGTTCACAATAGGATTCGACACGGATATCCCGCAACAGGACGATTTCATCGTAGCCTTCGGTTTCTTCAAAGGTACGCCGTAAAATTTCCGCCGGGTCTTGCTTATAACCGGCAAAAAACTCGCCATAGGACCGCACAACACGATCCGGCGTGCCGAGCAGACCTTCACGCTCAGGGTCTTCCCCCGCCCAGCGCAGCAATGTCCGCACCGCTTCTTCAGCCTCTTCACGGCTGGGACGGTTCACTGCCGTTTCCTCATTGCACATCTTTGTTCCTCTTTTATCTGTCCTGAACGGTTTGGTTCTTTGCACCTGACCCTGGCAAAGTTTCCCTATCGTTTTTCAATCAATTCAATGTTGCAACACTGTGCGGACTATCAAGCGAGAAGGCCGGAATATCAATCGTAAATTCGTTTCCATCCGGGTCTTCCATGACGTAATGCCCCACCATAAAGCCCCCGGGCGTCGAAAGCGGGGCGCCACTGGTGTAATTAAAACTTTCACCTGCTTCGATAACCGGTTGTTCCCCCACGACCCCCTCGCCATCGACGATTTGGGTGGCCCCGCGTGAATCGGTAATTTTCCAGTGTCGACGCAGCAATTTTGACGCGCCACTTCCCAAATTCTCGATAAGCACACGATAGGCCCAGACATAACGATGCCGATCCGGGTCTGACTGTTCATCAAGAAAAGTCGGGGTCACCGTCACTCTGATGTTATGTGTTACAGCCTTGTACATTCAGAACTCCAGACCGGATCACTCCGCAAAACGGATAACCCGGTTTTCAATAATTCAGCATTTAGACAATCACGGTTCAAATCGCTACCTCTCTAAACGCGAGAAGTCTAATATTTGTGCCATAAATCCTTAAAAAAGAAACGGCCCGCACATAGCAGGCCGTTTGGCTACTCTTTTGGGTTGCGCAACATCTTATACGTTCAATGCGGCAAGTAGATCTTCTTTTAAATCATCAATATCTTCAAGACCGACCGAAAGGCGCAACATCCCCTCGGTAATGCCCATGGTGACCTTGTCTTCGGCCGGGACACGCTGGTGGGTTGTCGTCCAGGGGTGGGTGGCAAGGCTTTTGGCATCGCCAAGATTGTTTGAAATATCAATCAGCTGCAAATTATCCAGCAACGAGAATGCGGCTTCTTTGCCACCTGCCAGTTCCAGCGCGATCAACCCGCCGCCCCGGCCCGACATCTGTTTCATTGCCAGTTCATGCTGCGGGTGGCTGGCAAGGCCGGGATAAATCACCTTGGAAACCTGCGGCTGTTCGGACAGGAAATTTGCCAGTTCGGCGGCATTGCGAATATGGGCATCCACGCGCAGGTTCAGGGTTTCAAGGCCCTTTAACAGGGTCCAGGCGTTAAACGGGCTCATGCAGGGGCCGGTATGACGCAGGAACTGGGTTAAATGATTATCGTGCCAGTCCTTGTCGTTAAACAGGATCGCCCCGCCCAGGCAACGGCCCTGACCATCGATATGCTTGGTAGCCGAATACACCACCACATCGGCCCCCAGTTCGATGGGATGCTGCAAAATCGGCGTTGCAAAGACGTTATCAACCACCACCTTGGCGCCAGCCCTATGGGCCAGTTCGGCAACATAGGCAATGTCGATGACTTCAAGCGTCGGGTTTGACGGCGTTTCCAGAAAAACCGCATCGGCAGGCTTGGACAGCGCCTTTTCCCAGGCGGCATTGTCGGTGCCATCCACCAGTTCGGTTTCCACGCCAAAGCGCGGCAACAAGGTGGTGAGAATAAATTCGCACGAGCCAAACAAGGCGCGCGAGCCAACAACACGCCCGCCCGCCTTGGTACAGGCGACCAGCGCATTCCAAACCGCTGACATGCCCGATGCGGTTGCGCGGCAATATTGTGCCCCTTCCAGCAAGGCGAGGCGTTCCTCGAACATTGCAACGGTGGGATTGGCAAAACGTGAATAGACAAAACGTTCCGGCCCGCTGCCATCAAAGGAGGCTTCGGCCTCGGCGGCGGTATCGTAAACATAGCCGGAATTCATAAAGATGGCTTCGGACGTTTCGCTAAAACCGCTGCGTTTGGTTCCACCACGAACAGAACGGGTGGCAGCGCGCCAAGTATCGGAAGCCTTTTTGTCGGTCGTCATCGTCTTGCTCCTGTGCCCGGTGCGATTGCGTGAACCGGGCATAAAAAAACCCGACCGGCACATGATCAGGTCAGGGGGGCGATGCCATCCTGTCCTCTTTAGCGGTTTTTAACGTGGCCGCAAGCCGGTCAACAAATCCCACGAACGGGCAGACTACGCCCGCCTTTTACCAACGTCAAGACATCGACAGGCGGAAAACCGCCCAAAAATCCCGGTTTTGGCCTAAGCGCATTTTTTTACACGATATTTTTATGCCCCGGCCGCCCCCTGTCCAACCCGGATCAAAAAAGCGGCCAACAGGGGATAATCCATATGCCCGGGTGACACGAAACTGCCGGTTTCCTTCACGCAATGGTGAAAGCAGTTCATGTGTCAAAGTGCAAATAAGGCTCTATTGTCAGAAAGATACGCAAGACATTCCAGGGTTGCGGTTTGAAATGGCCGGGCCATCACATGACGATAGCGCACCATTTTACCGACCCAGCCGCCAGCCCAAAGACCCGATAGGCCCATAAAACCATCAAGACCGACAAAACCTGCAAAAACGCCGAAACCAACGAAACCCGAGACCTGTTCTGAACGTTTCCCTAGCAGAAACACCAACGAGCGATGTAATGACAGCCAGCAACCGGCCCCTTTCAGAACGTACAACGCATAATGGACGCCCCCCCGCCGCCAACACCAAGGCGGATCGTGCGGCATCGCGTTTTACCTTGCGCCGGCTGGTCCCGGTCGGGGTTCTGATGGCCGGGCTGGTGATTGCCTATTGCCTGGGCGCAACCGATTTTCTGTCTTTTAACACCCTGCATGTCCATCGCGATGAACTGCAAGGGCTGGTGGCGGACAACCCGGTATTAAGCGTTGCCGTCTTTATGCTGATTTACATTGTCGTCGTCGCCCTGTCGCTGCCCGCCGGCTCGATCCTGACAATTATGGGCGGTTTTCTGTTCGGGGTAACGGCAGGCACCGTTTATGTTGTCGCCGCGGCAACCCTTGGCGCGTTGATTGTTTATCTGGCGGCGCGCTATGCCTTTTACGACTATATGCGCGCCAAGGCCGGCCATGCCATTCGCAAAATGCAGGATGGCTTTGCCGAGGATGCCCTGTCCTATCTGATGGTGTTACGGTTGGTGCCGATCTTTCCGTTTTGGCTGGTCAATCTGGTTCCGGCCTTGCTGGGGGTGAAAATACGGGCCTTTTTGCTGGGCACGCTGATTGGGATCATCCCTGGCACATTTGTGTATGTGTCAATTGGCGATGGCCTGGGCGCCCTGTTTGAGCAGGGCAAAACACCCGATTTTGGCATTATCTTTGAACCGCGCATTTTAACCCCGATCATCGGGCTGGCGATCCTGGCACTGATCCCGGTTGCCTATAAAAAATACCGTAAACACAAGGCCGGAAGCCCCGCATCATGACCAGCACAATCAGCACCGACATTTGCATTATTGGCGGCGGATCAGCTGGCTTGTCGGTCGCGGCGGGGGCCGTGCAAATGGGCGCGCGCGTGGTATTGGTTGAAAAGGGCCGCATGGGCGGGGATTGCCTGAATACCGGCTGCGTGCCCTCCAAGGCGTTGCTTGCCGCCGCACACCATGCCCACGCCATCAAAAACAGCCATCAATTTGGCCTGCATACCAGCCCGCCCAACATTGATTTTGCCGGCGTCATGGCCCATGTCCGCGATGTGATTGCCGGTATCGCCCCGCATGATTCAATCGAACGTTTTGAACGGCTGGGCTGTACCATCCTTACCGATCATGCGCGTTTTACCAGCCATAATACCCTTATGGCCGGGGAGACCACCGTGCGGGCAAAACGCTTTATCATTGCCACGGGCTCGCGCGCGGCCATCCCGCCCATACCAGGGCTTGAGGATGTGCCGTTTTTGACCAATGAAACCCTGTTTGACAATGATCACTGCCCCCAGCATCTGATCATTGTTGGCGGCGGGCCGATTGGCATTGAAATGGCACAGGCCCATAAAAGGCTGGGCGCACGCGTTACCGTGATCGAACAGGGCCAGATCCTGCCCAAGGATGACCCCGACCTGGTGGCAATTGCCCGCCAGGCGCTGGAGGATGACGGGGTCAGCCTGTATGAAAACGCACTGGCAAAACAGGTTACCCGCCATGGCACGGGCCACCGCCTGACCATGATGCACAAGGGCGCGGAACTGACACTGGAAGGCAGCCATTTGCTGATCGCAACCGGGCGCCACGCCAATATCGAGGATTTGGGCCTGGAGCAGGCCGGTGTGGAATGTGACAAGGGGGCGATCAAGGTCGATGCCCGCCTGCGCACCAGCAATAAACGCATTTTTGCCATTGGCGATGTCACGGGCGGCCTGCAATTTACCCATATGGCATCCTATGATGCGGGCATTGTTATTCGCAACGCCCTGTTTCGCCTGCCCGCACGGGCCCATTACCGGGCCGTGCCCTGGGTCACCTATATCGACCCGGAAATTGCCCAGGTCGGCCTGACCGAGGAAGCCGCCCGTGCCGCCCATGGCAATTGTGTCCGTACCGCAAGCTGGCATTACGCCGAAAATGACCGCGCCCGGGCCGAACGCCGCACCGATGGCATGATCAAGGTTGTCACCACCGCGTCGGGCCGTATTCTGGGTGCCGGCATTGCCGGGCCGCAAGCGGGGGAACTGATTGGCCTGTGGTCGCTTGCCATCAGCCAGAAAATGAAAATCGGCGCGGTCGCCGGGCATATAGCCCCTTATCCCACTCTGGGCGAAATTTCCAAACGGGTGGCGGGGACCTGGTACACACCCAGCCTTTTTAGCAAAAAAACCCGTAAAATTGTGCGGTTGCTGCTGTCTTTGGGATAAAGTACCCATTCCCGGTTTGCACCGGCAAACACAAACATGCAGCATGATGCCGTCATGCGCGCCACCTCCAACAACATGAACCGGCATATGGACAGACCACATCTTCGCCTGCCCCCCTGGACCAAATCGCTTTCGGCCCGATTGCTGTTTTTAACCGTCGGGTTTGTCATGCTGGCCGAAATATTCGTGTTTGCCCCGTCTGTGGCCCGGTTTCGCATTGACTGGTTGCGCGCCCATCTTGACTCGGCCTATCTGGCGGCCCTGGCACTAGAGGCCACCCCCGACCTGATGGTCTCAAAGGACCTGGCCCGCGAATTGCTGACCAATGCGGGCGTTGAAGCGGTTGTGCTGCGCCGGGATGACCGCAAATTACTGCTGCAACGTGACGATATGCCCGAAAAGGTTGATCGCAATATTGATCTGGGGGAATTTTCCTTCGCATCCGCCATTTCCGAAGCCTTTGAAACCCTGATCCAGCGCAAAGACCGCATGTTGCGCGTGATGGGCATGCCCTCGATGGCGCCAAATTTCAAAATCGAAATTCTGGTCCATGAAAGCAAGCTGGCCCATGACATGTATGAGTTTGGCTGGCGGGTGCTGGGCCTGTCGCTGCTGATTTCCTTTTGCACGGCAGCCCTGGTTTATTTTGCGCTTAATCTGTTGCTGGTACGGCCCATGCGGCGCCTTACCCGCGAGATGATCCGGTTTCGGCGCAACCCGCAAGACAGTGACAACATCATCATCCCCGACCAGCGCGAAGATGAAATCGGCATTGCCCAGCAGGAACTGGCCAATATGCAACATGACCTGCAGGCAATGCTCAACCAGCGGCGTCGTCTTGCCGCGCTGGGCACGGCGGCAACCAAGATCAGCCATGATTTGCGCAATGCTCTTGCCACCTCCATGCTGATGACCGAACGCCTTGCCAGCAGCGAAGACAAGGAAGTCCGCGCCGTGGTGCCCCGCCTGCTCGCCTCGATGGAGCGTGCGGTTTATATCAGCGAACAAACCCTGTCCTATGCCCGCGAAGCCCCGCCGATCCTTGACATTGCGCGTTTTACCCTGCGCGAATTGTTTGAGGAATGCACCGAAACCATCCTGGAACAATATACCAGCGACAACGCCCCAGCAGGCCCGGAAACCGACCTTGCCAGCCGCCCCCTTGCCGTGAATGGCGATGCCGGCCAATCCCCACAAATAACATTGAATGTTGCCGACGAACTGGTGGTCGAGGCCGATTATGACCAGCTTTTGCGTATTTTTGGCAATCTGGTCCGCAACGCCTTTGAGGCCGGTGCCACCCACGTCACCATCGCGGCAACCCCCTGTAACCGCGCCCAGGTTTCCCAAAGCAACGATCTGGCCGGGCCGCTGGATTTGGGCAGGGCATCATCGGCACCAGATGATCTTGATGATTTCACCCCGGCGCACGAGCAAAAGGCCATTGAAATTCTGATCGCCGATAACGGGCCGGGCCTGCCGGAAAAAACCATCAAGAACCTGTTTGTCCCCTTTGCCGGCACCGCGCGCCAGGGCGGCACCGGTCTTGGCCTTGCCATCGCCCGGGAATTAATGATGGCACATGGCGGTACGCTGCGCCTGCGGGCATCCGGGCCGGATGGCACCACCTTTGCCGCCATCCTGCCGGTCAATGCGGCCATCGCCCACCCGGAGTGACGCCTCGGAATTATAGTTTCAATCTATCAAAAATAACATTTTATTCGATTTAACCAATAAGTCTACATTTGGCATAGTCACCTCAAGGCGACGCCGGGCTTTATCCCGAACCCCGATCCGCTCCTGACCCTGGGCCTGGTGTCGCCTTTACAATGTTCCGGCTGCGCAAAATGCAAAGCCGGGCCATATAAGAAAAATCACCCTTCGGTGCGAAACCGGCTTTACCCGATATAGGCGGCATAGGTATCGACGGGAAAAGATTTCATCGACCAGCCCTGAACTGGCATGGATATTGGCTCGCTCCTGGGCCGATATTCAGAGAACCCCGTCGCCCGTGAAAGGGCCCTGACGGGGTTTTATTTTTCAAATATAGCAATTTGCCGTCAATATATGAAATTAGTCGCGCCAGAATTGCGGTGACAGCAAGATCAGCACGGTAAAGACCTCCAGCCGGCCAATTAACATGCCAATTGCCATCATCCATTTTGCCCCATCGGGCAATGTGGCAAAGTTGCCCGACGGCCCCACAATGGGGCCAAGCCCCGGCCCGACATTGGCAATGGCCGTGCCTGCACTGGAAATGGCGGTAATGAAATCCAGGCCCATCGCCCCCAGGCCCGCCGCCAGCACAACAAAGCAGAACACAAACAAAAAGAAAAAGCTAAGCACCGATTCGGTCACATCTTCGGTCAGGGGCTTGCGGTTATAATAGGCAATGAAAACGCCATGCGGACGCAGCATGTGATTAAGCTGGATTTTGGCAATTTCATAAAGAACCTGCAGCCGGAAAATTTTCACCCCGCAGGTCGTGGACCCGGCACAGCCGCCAATGAACATCACAAAGAAAAATACCGCCACGGCAAACGCGCCCCACAAACCGTAGTCGGTGGTGGCATAGCCCGTGCCGGTCATAACCGAAATGATGTTAAAAGAGGCAAAGCGCAAAGCCGTCAGGAAGCTGACACCATTCACCTCGCTATGCCACAGGGCGACACTCAGAATAATGGTAACGGCAATGGTCACAAACCAGCGCACCTGGGAATCGCGAAACAGGGCCAGAGGTTTCCCGCGCAGGCTTTGCAAATACAGCAAAAACGGCAAGGCCCCGGTGGTCATGCCCAGCGTGATGATCACATCAATCAGGGCATTGTCGTAATAACCGATCGAGGCATCACGGGTTGAAAAACCGCCCGTCGCGATGGTTGTCATGGCATGGGCAATCGCATCAAAGCCGGACATGCCCGCCCACCAAAGCAAAAACGACCAGATGATGGTAAAGGCCACATACAGGGTAAAAATACCCATCGCGATTTGCGTCGCACGGGGAAAGGCCTTGTCGGATTTATCGGAATTTTCCATGCGGAAAAGCTGCATCCCGCCCACGCGCAGCATCGGCATCACGGCAATCGCCATCACGATAATCCCGATCCCGCCCAGCCATTGCAACAGGGCACGCCACAGCAAAATACCTGGTGGGGCCGTATCGAGCCCGACCATCACCGTCGAACCGGTGGTCGATATCCCCGACATGGCCTCGAAAAAGGCGTCGGTATAGCTCATATTCATGTTAGAAAAGGCGAATGGCAGGGCGGAAACCGCCGTCAAGACCAGCCAGCTTGCTGTCGTCAGAATAAAGGCCTGACGCGAGGTCATGCGCAGGGTATCGGTGCGGTTCATCATCACCAGCGCCCCGCCAATAAACAGCGAAACCGCCGAGGCCGCCGAAAATACCAGCCAGTCAGGATGCCCGTAATACAGGTCAACCAGTGCCGGCACGATCATGCCAAGGGCAAGAGTACCAAGCAAAATGCCAATGATGAAAAGGATTGGTCGAAAATCGATCAATGAATAGCCCCGTCTTCCCCTGTCGGTATTAGACCCTCTTGCCCGTTGCGTATCGCCATATCACGGACGCCCTGTCATTGCATCCTGCTTTGCCCCGCGCCGGACATATGCCCCATATCAGGCAGCCTCACAAGCCCGGTACAGAAACAAAGACAACAGTACACATTGCTGGCGGCGGATTCTTGGGGAAAGTGCGGGCAATGTCCAGTTTTTCCCGGCTTTGGGGTGCGATCCCTGCCCGTAATATTACGTATTTCGCATAAAATAGCCCATCTGTTTGCCGGGTCAGAGGAGCATCGGGCCAATAAGCGGGTTGGCAGCGGCACGGTCAGCCTTTATATCGCAAGGTCATACCGCATTCCTAACTGAAAGCCGTAACGGAAATGTCCGAACTTTCAAAAACCTTTATCCTGACCATCACCTGCCCGGATACCTTTGGCGTTGTCGCCAGTGTCACCAGCTTTCTGGCTGATGAAGGGGCGTTTGTGACCAAGCTTGAACAGTTTGGCGACCCTGAAAGCAAACGCTTTTTCATGCGGGTCAAATTTGATGCCGGTCGCGCCCTGCGTACCGAAGCCGAATTTGTCGAAAAATTTACGCCGATTGGCGAACGGTTTTCGATGGACTGGAAACTGCACGATTATTTCCGCAAGCCGCGCGTGGTTTTGATGGTCTCGAAATTCGGCCATTGCCTGCACGATATGCTGCACCGGGTGGCATCGAACAATTTGGGCATTGAAATTCCAGCCGTGATTTCCAACCACGAAGACATGCGCGGCATTGTCGAATGGAACGGCATTCCCTATTACCATGTGCCGGTTGATCGCGAGAACAAGCTGGCCCAGGAAACCAAAATTCTCGACCTGGTGCGCGAACATAAGGCCGATCTGGTCGGTCTTGCGCGCTATATGCAGGTTCTTTCAACCGATTTGTGCCGTGAACTGGAAGGACATTGCATTAATATCCACCATTCCTTCCTGCCGAGTTTCAAGGGGGCGAAGCCCTATCATCAGGCGCATAAACGCGGGGTGAAGCTGATTGGCGGCACCGCACATTATGTCACGGCCGACCTTGATGAAGGGCCGATCATTCATCAGGCCGTGGAACGGGTGGACCATACCATGACCGCCGAAGACATGGTCGAAATCGGTCGGGACATTGAATCGGTTGTCTTTTCACGCGCCATCCAAATGCATTGCGAACACCGTGTTTTTCGTAATGGCAGCAAAACGGTTATTTTCCGGAGATAGTAAAAATTCCCGGAAATACATCTTAACATTCAGAAGTCCCGGCCTCATCTGTATGACGCCGGGACTTTAATCTTAAATCTCAGAAGACCTATCATAACAGATAGCAAATAGAGCATGGCGTTGCAGGCAATTTTCCCATAGATTGCCTATTCAATATTATACATATCACGCTCATCATTCGCGCAAGAATGTTACAAAGTGGGATCCAACGTGCCGGGAAAGAAGCTACATTTCGCCCTTATCCTTTGTATTCTTTTAGGAATAGGGTTTCTTACAACAAGCTTTGTCAGTTTTTATGTGGCACGGGATTCCCTACAGGAACAAATCGCCGAAAGCACATTGCCGCTGACCAGCGACAATATCTATTCCGAAATCCAGCGCGATCTTTTAAAGCCGATTTTTATTTCGTCGCTGATGGCGCATGACACGTTTTTCCGGGACTGGACCCTGAATGGCGAAAAAAACACACAACAGGTCACGCGCTATCTAAGCGAAATCCAGAAACGCTATGGCACGGTCACGGCATTTTTTGTCTCGGACAAAACCCGGAATTATTATCATACGGACGGCATTATAAAGAAGGTGTCGCCCGATGACCCCAATGATTCCTGGTATTTTCATGCCATGAAGATGCAGACCCCATACGAAATCAATGTTGACCACGACACGGCCGATCGCTCCAGGCTGACGATTTTTGTGAATTATCAGGTCCGTGATTACGAAGGCAAAGTCATTGGCGTAACCGGGGTTGGCCTGGCCGTTAATTCTGTCACCAACCTGATCGAGACCTATCAGAAGCGCTATGGTCGCACGATTTACTTTTCCGACCGTCAGGGCAATATCACCCTGCATGGCAGCGATTTTGGCAATGACAAAACCCTGCAGGCGCATAAAAGCATCAGCCCGCTGGCAACCCAGATTCTGACCTCGCCGGGCACGTCGCTCAGTTACAATGACGGCACCGAAACCATTTTCGTCAATAGCCGCCTGGTCCCCGAATTCAACTGGCTGCTGCTGGTCGAACAGCATGAACATATCGGGGATCAGCGCATTGAAAGTACCCTGCTGATCAATATCGCGATTTCGCTGTTCATCACCCTGCTGGTCGGCTTTACCGCCTATTTCACCATCCGTAGCTATCAGAAACGGCTGGAAGAACTGGCCTCGTTTGACAAGCTGACATCGGCCTGCAACCGCCAGGTTTTTGACCTGATGTTTGAAAAAGTGACCAAGGTTTGCCGCCGCCGTAAAGAGCCACTATCCATGATTTGCCTGGATCTCGACCAGTTCAAGGAAATCAACGATACCTATGGTCATCCCGGCGGCGACACCGCCCTTCGCGAAGTGGCATCCATGATTCGCAGCCAGATGTCCGATGAAGATACGCTGTGCCGCTGGGGCGGCGATGAATTTGTGATTTTGCTGCCTGGCCGCGACCGCACCAAGGCCATGCAGACCGCACGCCGCATTGCCGACATGATCCGCGAAAACGGTGTTCATTTTGGGCGCGAGACCATTGCACTGACAATCAGTGCGGGTGTGACCGAATATCGCAGCAGCGAAACCCTGTCCTCGATCATCAACCGGGTCGACCAGGCGCTCTACAGTTCCAAAAATGCCGGGCGCGACCAGATTTCACAGGCTTAATCCCCGTTTTCGATGCGTAAAACGCATTAACAACGGGTACCGAAACAAAAAACGGCCCCGTCTGAAATCCAGACGAGGCCGTTTTTATCAATCAGTCATGTATCTGCCCGCGAACGGGCAGCATCATCATGCTCAGGCAATCGAGGCTTCGGCAATCTGAACCGCGTTCAGGGCAGCGCCCTTCAGCAACTGGTCACCGGCGACAAACAGTTCCAGGCCATGATCCCCAAAGATCAGGTTGGAGCGAATACGGCCAACTTCAACATCATATTGTTTGGTCGCATTCATCGGCATCGGATATTCCAGCTTTTCAGGATTATCCACCAGCTTCACACCCTTGGCCTTTGCCAGCACATCACGGGCTTCCTGCGGGGTCACGGGCTTTTCGGTTTCGACAACGATGGATTCCGAATGGGTCCGTTCCGTCGGGATACGCACAGCGGTGCAGGAAACCGGCAGGTCTGGCGCCCCAAAGATTTTGCGGGTTTCCCACGTCACCTTCATTTCTTCACGGGTATAGCCGTTATCCTGGAAGGTATCGATATGCGGAATAACGTTGAAAGCCAGCGGATAAGAAAACACTTCCGCCTTGATTTCTTCGCCCTTCAGGCCCGATGCCAAACCTTCGCGCAGTTCATTCATGCCAGGCTGACCCGCCCCGGATGCTGCCTGATAGGTGGAAACAAACACCTTTTTCAGACCAAAGGCCTGATGCAACGGCCATAGGGCAACAGCGGCAATGGCTGTGGTGCAGTTCGGGTTGGCAATCAGTTTGGCTTTCTTGGCAAGGTCGCCATTGATTTCAGGCACAATCAGCGGCACATCGTCGTTCAAACGGAAAGCCGACGAATTGTCGATCACAAGGGCACCCTCGGCAATCTGCGGGGCATATTCCTTGGCGAAATCGCCAGATACGGCCAAAAATACGATGTCGCATTTTTTGGCATCTTCAACCGAGAACAGGGTCACGGTTTTAGTGCCGTATTTAGTCTCCAGGGTTTTTCCTGCCGACCGTTCGGAGGCAAAAAGGGTCAGTTCACCCACAGGAAAATTACGATCAAACATAACATTGATCAGCTCGACGCCAACCGCACCGGTTGCGCCGATCACACCGACATGGAGATTTTCGGCACTCATAATATCTGACTATCCTCGTATATTGTTGTGTCGTTTTCGACCTCCGCGATCATTCGCGGGTCGTGCATTATATTGATTTCCCGATATAACGCAAATCAGGGTTGATGCGGGTTATCCCGCACAATGACCGCCTTAAAACGCACAACATTGCCATTTGTTCCCCATTGCCCGGGAAACATCGCGCAAAACGGTGTTAATCACGGCATCAGGACAGGCAATGTTTGGCGAAATCGCTGGTCTGGTTCGCCGTCCAGTCTGGTTTGGGCTTGTGCTGCATGGTATCGCACCAGTCACGGCTACCAATTTCGGGGGCACAGGCCACCAGTGTCAGTGTTATCATCATGGCGGCCAGGGCGACGAGGATTCGTTGCATCCATCCCATCAGGCTCCTCCGTTCCGGTTGAATTTAACAAAACCGTAAAACGCAGATGGGGCGAAAACAGGGCAACCTCCTGTTTTTGCAGGGGCAATAAACCCAACACTTTTTATATTTAATCGCGCCAAAAAGCCGGCAGCAACAGCACCAGCAGGGTTTCAAATTCCAACCGCCCCAGGATCATCGCAATATCAAGCACCCATTTGGCGGAATCGGGCAGGCTTTGGAAATTACCCGCCGGGCCAATGATCGGCCCCATTCCCGGCCCCACATTGGCAAGGGCCGTTGCCGAGGCACTCATGGCAGTAATCAAATCCAGCCCGGCAAGGCCGAGCGCGACAGTCACACCAATATAGCTGATCGACAGCAGGAACACGAAAACCGTTACCGCGCTATAAATGTCACTGGTGATTTCGTTGCGATCAATATAGCTGACCGTTACGGCACTGGGGCTGCGCAGGCGCAGAAAATGGGCGCGCAGCCCGCTAAATACCACATAAAGGCGGAACATTTTGAACCCGCCCGCCGTCGAACCTGAACACCCGCCGATAAAAGTGGCAAAGAAAAACAGCATGACGGCCACCGACCCCCATTGCAAATAATCGCCCGAGGCAAAGCCGGTGGTGGTAATAACCGATACCAGGTTAAACGATGCCAGGGTAAAGCTGGCCCACAAACCATCGTCAGAAATTTGCATCAGACGGAATGTCAGAAGGGCAATAAAAAAGGCCGATACCAGCAATAAAAGCCGGATTTGCTGATTATCAAACAGGGCGCGTAAGCTGCGTTTGCGCACCATCACCGCATAGGCGGTAAAGGGAAGCCCGCCTGCAAACATGAAAACCGTGCCAACCCAGTGTAACGGCCAGTTTCCGGCAAATTTGCCAAAGGACTGATCGGTGGTGGAATAGCCGCCTGTTGCCAGCGTTGTCATGGCGTGATTGATCGCCTCAAACCAGGTCATGCCAAAAACGCGGTATAAAACCATGCAGGTCATCGACAACAGCGCATAGATCACAACAATTTGCAGGCACATGTCGCGCATGCGCGGGCTGAGTTTTTCGGACCGGTCAGAACTTTCCATCTGGAAAAGCTGCATGCCGCCCACCCGCATCATGGGCAGCAGGGCAAGGGCGGTAACAATAATGCCAATCCCGCCCAGCCATTGCATGATCGAGCGCCACAAAAGCAGGCCCGGCGGCATGGTATCAAGCCCGGATAAAACCGTGGAACCCGTGGTGGTCAGCCCGGAAATGGTTTCAAACACGGCATCGCAAAAGCTGATATCGAGCGACGAAAACCACAAGGGCAAGGCCCCGGTCACACTGACCGCGATCCAGGAAAAGCCGGTCAGGACATAGCCCTGGCGGGCGGTGACACGCGGGCCAATGTCAGACCGGCAGGCAAGGCAGGTCATGCCGCCAACGCCGATACTGGTAAAGGATGCCTGGGTGAAAATCAGCCAGTCGGGATTGCCAAAATACAAATCAACACTTGCCGGAATCAGCATGGCTGCACCGATGATGATCACCATCAGCCCAACAACAAAGAAAATCGGTTGCAGTCGTAACAAGGCAGCATCCATGCAAGTTCGTATCATCGGCATTTACCATGCCGTGGCGTTGGTCCGGGAGACGGTTTGATTTACCCTTTATCGCGTGGGCGACGCCTGCATGGCCTGTTTTTCACCATGCATTTTCCCCGATCCTTCATTTATCCTATGCTCTATAACCGTAAATGACGTTATGTGCATCCCGTTATCGCAAACTTGGCGTCAATCAGGCATCTTTTCGCCGTGTTTTTCCATCATGAATGCTATGGTCTGCATTACGGTTCCGTTTATTGGCTTGTTCCCGTATTTAAATCCCCACGGCATCCTGCGCCCGATCATGCCCACCAGCACGATCAAAACCATGATGACGGGGGCTGGCCACAACAAAGACAAAAGCAAAGAGAATATCCATGATCCTGCGTGCTGCATTCTGGCAAAAACCCCTGCACCATCGCATTGTTCTTCCGGTTCTGGTCGCAACGTTGATGGTAGCATCTGGTGCCATCAGCCCCCTTGCAGCAGCCCCAAAGCCCGCGGCCAAACCGGCAACCCCGCCCAATGTCAGCGACCAGACGGTTTTTAAAGCCGATGGTCACAAGGTTTTTGCCATTGATGGCGATACCATCCTGATTGACGGGCATGTATTTGACATTGCCGGGATCGACGCGCCAGAACTGGGCCAGCAATGCCTGCATGACGACAATTTGCAGGATTGCGGCCTGTCGGCGGGTATGCAGTTGCAGAAATATTTTACCATGTCGCCTTTCCCGGCCGAATGCGTTCTGGCCGATGACCAGCGCGATGATGCCGACAAAAACAGCGGCAAGGATGGCAAAAGCTGGCCTCGCGTCGAATGTTCGGTCGGAGATCGGGATGTGGGAACCGCCATGATCGCCGATGGTGAAGCCCTGCCGATTCCCGGCTTTTCACTGGATTATGATGACCAGGCCAAACAGGCCGCCAATGCCGGCATCGGCCTTTATGGCGCCAAAATGGTCCCCCCGCCCGAGTGGCGGGCCGGAAAACGCCTGCCGGGCGAAAAGAAACGCTGCCTGTTCGTTGGCGATGGCAAAGGCCA
>JBNKVZ010000067.1:0-22206 GCA_050299455.1 Thalassospira sp. | reverse complement strand
CATCATACGACCGGTAAATTCGTCAATGATGACAACCTTGTTGTCCTTGACGATATAATCGGTATCGCGCTGGAACAGCTTGTGTGCGCGCAGCGCCTGGTTGGTATGATGCACCAAATGAATGTTATTAAGGTCATAAAGGGTTCCTTCGGTCAGGATTCCCATTTCCTTCAATAACTGTTCGGCATGCTCGGTCCCTTCTTCGGTCAGGGTCACGGCACGGGCTTTTTCGTCTTTTTCGTAATCTTCTTCCACCAGCTTGGGAATAAGCTGATCCACCGCCTGATACATGGCCGATCCGTCTTCGGCGGGGCCGGAAATGATAAGCGGGGTCCGGGCTTCGTCCACCAGGATCGAGTCGACTTCGTCGACGATGGCATAGTTGAATTCGCGCTGAACCATGTCTTCCAAACGGAATTTCATATTGTCGCGCAGATAATCAAAGCCAAGTTCGTTATTGGTGGCATAGGTGATGTCACAGCGATAGGCCGCCCGGCGCTGATCATCGGTCATGCCATGCATGATCACACCCACCGACATTCCCAGGAAGCCGTAAACCTGGCCCATCCATTCGGCATCACGACGGGCGAGATAATCGTTGACCGTCACAACGTGAACGCCCTTGCCCTCAAGCGCGTTAAGATAAACGGACAAGGTGGAAACCAGCGTTTTACCTTCACCGGTTTTCATCTCGGCGATTTTGCCGTCGTTCAGAACGATACCGCCGGTCATCTGCACATCATAGTGACGTTCGCCGCGCACGCGCTTTGCGGCTTCACGAACCGTGGCATAGGCGTCCGGCAGGATCTGGCCCAGCGTTTCGCCATTCTTGAGACGATCGCGCAGCCAGTCGGTGCGGGCGCGCAGATCTTCATCAGACAGTTTCTCGACCTCGGGTTCCAAGGCGTTGATTTGCTCGACCGTGGCCCGAAGGGCTTTGATTTCACGATCGTTAGCTGAACCGAAAATTTTCCGGGCAATGACGCCGAGCATTAAAACGTTCCTGGATAAAATGAAAATAACAAACAGACGGGTTCCGGGATAATACCGGGCCCGATCACAGATAGAACCCTGACTTTGATCTGTCAACGGAACGAACCACTAACTTGCATCTGTAATGCACACATTCGTGTCATTCAGTACGAAAGATGGTTATTTTTGACACTTGAGACACGCGCAAAAACGTTTTATGGTGAAACCATAGGGTGTCACCCTTAAATTTTTAATATCCGGGCAAGTAGCCCAAGCATGTCGCATGATCGGAAAACAGCCAAAATCCGGCGACAGCGTGCCTCAGGAGGAGGATAAAATGGTGGACATATCCACGTTCGGCCCGCTTCGCGGTGCTTCGATTCCGACAAACGATGCCCGATTCACCAGGGGGCACAGCCCCGAATCCGAAACGGGATCAACGCTTGGTCGCCCGGCACAGCAATTAGCTGACAATGTTTCACTTTCGCCGCGGGCGCTCAATGCGCTGCAGAACAGTGAAAAAGCCGGCAAACCCGATGCGGGCAAACAGGTTGCCGCCAATGGGCTGGGCAAAGACGCCCTGTCAGCATCGCTGGAGCTGATTCGCGACAATGTTACCGAGATATTTGCCCTCACCGGCATGACCGACGAGGCCGCCGCAAAAGCAACCGATGCCCTGTTTTCAAGCATTAAGGACCAGGCCGCGAAATCGTCCAGCTTTGATTTTTCTTTCAGTCAGGCCATTGCCGCCCATTCGAGCACGGCAGTTTCCTATAACGACAGTAATTCATCAGCGGTAGGCTATAGCTCCTCTGACATCTACGCCTCCCATTCGCTCGATATCAGCATCGATAAAGAATCGGGTGAGTTTTCCTTTAACTATAGAACCCAGAAACTTGAAGTTTCGCGCTTGGCGGTTTCTGCCACGGGCACTGCTGATTCGATGATGAATGCGTTCAACACCGCATTGGGCGCCCTAAATGACGGCAATAACCTTATCACAAGTGGGGGCAAACCGGGCGGGGCGGATATAAGCAAGCTTCTGTTTGATATGGATTCCAGCGGCGTTAGAGATTTCATCAAGGATCTTTTAGAAAAAACCACCGGCGATTCCAGTGCTGCCACCAAGGCGGCCGACAAGGAAAACGCACAGGATGGCACCGCAAATACCGACGGTTCTGCCCAGGTGGCCGCACAAGCCCCCAATGCAGCAGATATGGCACTGAAACAGGCCAATGAATTGCGCGCCCAAATCATGAAACAGGCCGCTGTCATTGTTCGTGACATTCAGGAAATCAGCCAGCCGGATGCATCCGGTGCGGATCGTCCGACGCTGAAACTAAGCATCGATCTGATGCTGCCGTTGGGACGTGCCGGTAATGATGGCAATTCACCGACCTTCCAGATGCCTGATGGCGACACGCTTAAAATTGCGCCGGATGCCAAGACTTCCGACGTGAAAGCCTGAACCGCCTTTTTCAATAACGCTGTCACAATGGAGACAGCCGATGGTATCCCTTTCGATGAATAGCGCGGCGCAAAGCCGCGCAAGCGCCCTGCTTTCCGTCCAACAGGACGGAAAGAACAGCGCCGCCAGTCTTCTCGCCGGTACCAGCAGCAGCAACAGCACGCGTATCAACGGCCAAAGCACAACCGGCACCGCAGCAAGTGCAGGCGCCACAGCCCCGGCGTCTCGTGCGTCGTCGCAGGCTGCGGGTCAAACCGCACGCGCCGCATCAAGCGCAACAAGCGCGGCATCGCAAATATCGCTGCCATTACCTGGATCAACAATCGGCGGCACTGTGATTGACGAGGCTTCCAGCCGCATGAATCGCGATGCCTTCCTGGTCTTTTCCATGCTTGGCATCCCAGCGGATCGGGCCCGTGAAATGGCGCAGGAACTTTCAGGCGCCACCAACAACATCACAAACCCGGACGGATTGAACGCCTCGATGCGCAATTTCGACGGGCAAATCAGCAATTTGTCGCTGGTTGCCAGCAGTGTCGAACTTAATTTCAGCCAAACCAACATGACATCCTTTACGAATGTTGGTGGCGGCACCAGCGTTTCCGTAACCGATTTCCAAATGCATGTCGAACAGGTGCGCATAGAAATCAGCAATGTCATCCAAGAGGACCCGCTGATTTTGGACCTGGATGGCAATGGCATTGATATTACCAGCCTGCGTGACGGGGCTGTTTTTGATCTGGATGGCGATGGGACAAAAGACCGGGTTGCCTGGGTTGCGGGCAATGATGCCCTGCTGGCACTTGATAAAAACAAAAACGGCCAGATTGATGACGGCACCGAGCTTTTTGGCGACCAGAACGGAGCCAAAGACGGTTTTGCCGAACTTGCGACCTATGATGATAATGCAGATGGCACCATCGATGCCCAGGACAAGGTCTTTTCATCGCTGATCCTGCTGCATGCCGATGGGTCGCAATCCAGCCTTGCAGATGAAGGCATTACCAGCATTCGCGTTTCGGCAATCACCCCGTTATCACAACGCCTGATTGGCGGCACCCTTGCCGCACAAGGCGATTTTGTGCGCGATGATGGCAGCTTGGGGAAAACAGGCGAAGTCCTGCTTGATATGCAGGCATAAAACGGAAAAAACAGCCAAAAAATCCGCGGCACGGCAAAAACCGCACCCTATTGGCATGGAACTTCCCTTAAATTGCCGCATTATGCCTTTATGTACACGGAAATGACTGTCGCATTATCACGTTTGTGTCACCCCGCCGGAAAAAACCGAACCTTCGGCGGGCTGCCTCTTGTGCCGTGGTAAAGGATATGATTTACCCGTAGAATATCAGGAACGGGACCACGCTGGCCCCGAAATAAATAAATCTGGAGAAAACATGCTGCGTAAAACCCTTCTTGCTGCCTCACTGGCCTCGATCCTTCTTGCATCACCGGCCTTGGCGCAGGATTCCGCACCGACCGAAGACAAGGTTCTGGCAACCGTTAACGGCGAAAAAATCATGGAATCCGAAGTCCGTGCAACGCAGCAGGGTCTTCCGGCACAGTACCGCCAGTATCCGTTTGAAGCCTTGAAACCGATGTTGCTGGACCGCGAAATCAGCCAGCGCCTGTTGACAATGGCGGGCGAAAAAGCCGGTCTGAATGACGACAAAGAGGTTAAGGAACGCGTTGCTGCCATGAAGCGCCGCATCGTTGCCGAAACCTATCTTGATCGCCAGATCGACAAGATCGTCACCGAAGACGCTCTTAAAAAACGCTATGAGCAATTCATCAAGACCAACAAGCCGGAAAACGAGGTTCATGCCCGTCACATCCTGCTGAAAAACGAAGCCGACGCAAAGGCCGTGATCAAGGAACTCGATAACGGTGCGGATTTTGCCGAACTGGCAAAAGAAAAATCCACCGGTCCGTCCGGCCCCAATGGCGGCGATCTGGGCTTCTTCACCCACGAACAGATGGTTCCGGAATTTGCCGATGCCGCCTTCAAAATGAAGCCGGGCACCTACAGCAAAGAACCGGTCAAAACCCAGTTTGGCTGGCATGTGATCAAGGTGGAAGAAACCAAAAAAGGCGAACAGCCGACCTTTGAAGAAAAGCGTAACGAGCTGGCCGCCGAAATGACCCAGGAAGCCTACAAAAAAATTATTGCCGATCTTCGCGCCAATGCGAAAATCGACAACACCCTGGAAACCCCGAAAGCCAAAGAAAGCAAATAAGCCCACAAATGTGCCACCAGGTACGTAAACGGCATTATTGCAGATGACAGAACGGGGTTGGCCCACAGGCCAGCCCCGTTTTTTATGCAAGACAGCCTTTGGGTTGCAACGCATACTGACCCCACCTGCACGGATAAAAACCGATCCGTGCAGCCCTTAATCGGCGGGCGGGCTTATCCAGGCCCGTGCCCGTCGCGGCACCAGCCGCGCGGCCCCGTCGCGCCTACCCCGTTCTCACTGCGTTTTACGCATGGAAAACGGGTATAACACCCGAATTCGCATTGCCGGCAATGACCGGCCAGACAAGGGACTTATATACATGGCTGCACATTCCGTTTCACCGCTTGCCCCGGTTTCTTTTCCCGACCTGCCCGAAATTGACGGCGTGAAACTGCACACCGCCACCCTTGGCATCCGCTATAAGGGGCGACCGGATGTGCTGCTGACCGAGCTTGCCGAAGGCACCAGTGTTGCTGGCGTTTTCACCACATCGACCACGGCGTCGGCTGCCGTGCGCTGGGGCCGCGAAGCCCTGCGCGGGGGCAAGGCCCGGGCATTTCTGGTCAATGCCGGCAATTCAATTGCCTTTACCGGCGCGGCAGGTGAACAATTTGTTGCCGACGAAGTCGCCGCAACCAGCCAGCTTCTGTCTTGCGACAAGACCGAAATTTTCACCGCCTCGACCGGTGTGATTGGCGAACCGGCAACGGCCGAGCGCATCACCGATGCCCTGCCCGCCATGCGCGCAGAAACCGCCAGCTGGGGGGATGCCGCCCGCGCCATCATGACCACCGATACCTTTGCCAAAGGTGCAACCGCCAGCGCCGAAATTGGTGGCAAGGTGGTTAAAATCGCCGGGATTGCCAAAGGGTCTGGCATGATCGAACCCAATATGGCAACCATGCTGGCCTTCGTCTTTACCGATGCCAACATCCCGCATACAACCCTTCAGGCGATGCTGGCAGACTGCAACAGCCGCAGCTTTAACGCCATCACGGTAGATAGCGATACCTCGACATCCGATACGCTGCTTTGTGCCGCGACCGGTGCGGCAGGCAATGCCGAATTTGATGATCCCGACGGTGCCGACCTGGCCGGTTTTAAAACCGCGCTGGAAGCCGTGCTGGTCGACCTTGCCCACCAGATCGTGCGGGACGGTGAAGGGGCCAGCAAGTTCATCACCATCAATGTCACCTCGGCACTGAATGACGACGAAGCCAAAATTGCCGCCAAGGCGATTGCCAATTCCCCGCTGGTCAAAACCGCGATTGCCGGTGAAGACGCCAATTGGGGCCGTATCGTTATGGCCGTTGGCAAATGCGGTGTTATGGCCGACCCGTATAAACTGACCGTATCCATCGGCGGCATTCCGCTGGCCCAGAAGGGCGAGCGCGTTGCCGATTTTGATGAAGCCCCTGTCACCACCCATATCAAAGGGCAATATGTCGATATCGATGTTGATCTTGGCTTTGGCAATGGCACGGCCACGGTCTGGACCTGCGATCTGACGCATGGCTACATCTCCATCAATGCCGATTATCGCAGCTAAGGCCTGAATGGCGATTGGTGATTGTCGATTCCTGGCAATCGTCCGCGATGTACAGTGATAAGTCATGGTTTCAAAGGCGCCTTCGGGCGCCTTTGTTGTGCCATTCCCGGCGTCACGATGCCGGGAGGTGCGCCGCCTTTTCCTTGCATTTGGCCTAAATTCAACCAATAATTAACAAAAATACAAACCAAAACACCTAAAGGGAGAAAATCCACATCACCGGCAAAGTCAGTATTTCCGCTGCCCTTCCTTTTTTTCTGTATCGCGAACCCCCAAATACTCAAGAACAGGATGCAGTGTTTGGCAGGGCCGACAAATGGATAAAGTGCTGTTCGTCGATGACGACGAAAACATACTAAACGGATTGCGCCGACGACTGCATGCCCGGCGCCCGGCATGGAAAACCCATTTCGCCACCAGTGGCAAAATGGCGCTGGAAATGTGTGACGACACTGATATCGATGTCGTGGTCAGCGATATGCGTATGCCCAGCATGGATGGTTCCGCCCTGCTTGAGAAAATCCGCATTGCCCATCCGGCCACAACACGCATCATTCTTTCCGGTTTTGCCGAAGACGAGGCGATTTTGCGCACCGTTGGCCCGGCCCATCAATATCTGGCCAAACCCTGTGACGAGGAATTGCTGGTCAGCACGATTGAACATGCGCTTGAATTAAAAGGCATGCTGCAAAAACCGGCCCTGCGCGCCTTGATGTCGGGTATTGATGCCATTGCCTCCCCGCCCGATACCTATATGCGGCTGGTGGAAACCCTGGAAGACCCGATAGCGGGCAATGACAAAATTGCGCGTATCGTGTCGGCCGATATTGCGTTAACCGCCGAAGTCCTCAAACTGACCAACTCGGCCTATTTCGCGATCACACAAAAAATCAGTTCGGTTTCCCATGCCATTCGCATGATCGGCATGGATACCCTGAAATCCCTGGCCCTGTTTATTGGCCTGTTTCAAAGTTTCACCGGGCCGTCACATGTGACCGCCCATTTGAAACGTCTTTGTCATCGCAGCCAGCAAATCGGTGTGACCGCCGCCCTGATTGCCGAAGCCGAGGGGCTGGACAAACAGATTACAATGATGGTGCCGTCCGCCGGAATGTTAAGCCATATCGGCAGCCTGGTCCTGATGATGAACAAACCCGATGAAATGCAGGATGTCATCACACGGGTGGAAAATGAAAACATTTCCATCATTGATGCCGAAACCGAACAGTTTGGCGCGGCCCACCCCGAAATTGGCGCGTATCTTTTGGGGTTATGGGGGTTTCCCGGGCCGGTCGTGCAGGCCATCGCGTTCCACCACAACCCGTCGCGGGTGCCAGAACGCACCATGACGCCCCTGGCCGCCATCTATGTTGCCCAGCTTTTATGCCGCGACATCAATAATGAAAAACGGGCCCACCCCTTCGCCGAGCAGATCGATATGACCTATCTCGCCGAGATTGACAAAACCGACAGACTGGAAACATGGCGGCAAATCGCCATCACGGTAAACGACCAATATAAAGCCCTGACCAAATAACCAGAAAAGGAGGGTGCGATGGAAACGGAAAAGGTTCTTTTTGTTGATGACGATGAAAACCTGCTGCGCGGCGTACGTCGCACCATGCGCGGCAAGTTCAACCTGTCCGTTGCCGTTGGCGGCGAACAGGCCCTGAAAACCCTGGCCGAAGATGGCCCCTTTGCCGTCTGTATTGCCGATATGCGGATGCCCGGCATGACCGGGGTGGAACTGCTCGAAACCATCTCCCAAAAATACCCGGAAACCGTT
Source organism: Thalassospira sp. (assembly GCA_050299455.1). Classification (GTDB taxonomy): domain Bacteria; phylum Pseudomonadota; class Alphaproteobacteria; order Rhodospirillales; family Thalassospiraceae; genus Thalassospira. Next base: position 14,194 of record JBNKVZ010000067.1, on the reverse strand, counting down.
GGCATGATGCTCACCGGCAATGCCGATCAGGGAACCGCCATCGAAGCGATCAATCGGGGCAGTATTTTCCGGTTTTTCAACAAACCCTGTGACGATGCACTGCTTGAAAGCGGCATTCGCGCCGCCCTGCGCCAGTACCAGTTGATCACCGCCGAACGCAACCTGATTGAACAATCGCTGGCAGGCAGCATCAAGGTCCTGACCGATGTTCTGGCACAATTGAACCCCACCATTTTTGGCCGTTCCATGCGTGTGAAACGCTGGTGCGATCAAATTGCATCGGCCATCGAATATCCACAGCCCTGGGAACTGGGGTTGGCCGCCCTGCTCTGCCCGATCGGCATGGTTTCTTTGCCGCCGGATCTTCTGAGCCGCATGACTGGCGACAAACCGCTACAACCGCTTGAACGTGATATTGTCAAACGCACCCCCGAAGTTGCCGCCCGGCTGATTGCCAATATCCCCAGATTGGAAAATGTGGCGAAAATTGTCGGCATGCAAAACCGCAATTTCGATGGTACCGGCTTCCCGGACCAGGGCCCGGCCGGCATGGATATTCCCCTTGGTGCGCGGGTTTTGCGCATTTTAAATATGCTTGCCGAACGCACAAGCAGCGACACCCTGGTCACACAGGATTTTGACGAGCTGCTTTATAACAAAAATCGCTACGACCTGGAGCTGATGTCGCGCTTGCGGTCGCTGCTTGCCGCAGTTGATGACGTGTATGATGAAGTCGTCTATCCCGATGGCCAGGAACTCACCATCACCATCAAGGAATTGCGGGTGGGGGATTATCTTCTGACCGATCTTGAAACCACCGAAAACCGCATTTTGCTGACGCATGGAAACTTCATTTCCGAAGTCCAGTTGCAACGCCTGCGCATCTTTGAACGCATCCACAAATTCCACGAACCGATTGATGTGCGCCGGGGCGGACGCGGGTTGAAACACGTAACCGAAGGCCCCAAATCCTCCAAACCCGCCGCCAAACCCGCCAAGGCTGGCAAGGCCGGGCCTGTCACAGCCGGCGGCACACAGGCCAGCCAGGCAGCACCGTCACCACAAGCGCAAGAACCAAAGGGCTGACACATCATGACTGCATCTGCTGCCATCTCTGATACGGCCCTTGAGACGCCTTCGGAAACAAAGGAGCTTTTATCGTCCAATGAGAAGGCCGATTTTGACCTGATCGCGGCGGTACGCGAACTGGGCCTGCCCGATGACATTTCGGCACGGGTGGAACTGCTGATCGAAGCGCAGAAAAAACGCGAACGGGAATCCGCCCAGCGCCTGCAAACCATTCTGGATAGTGTTGTTGAAGGCATTTTAATTGTGGACGGGGTTGGCCGTGTTCAGGATTGCAACAAATCGGCCTGTGTTTTGTTGCGTACCGAACATGACCATTTGGTCAATTCCGGTGCCGATGAAATGTTCATCGACCGCAAAAACACCGTGCGCCACAAATTGCTGAACCGCTGCATCAATATCAGCAGCGGCATTTTGCGCTATGACTATACCGAAACAATGGGCCAGCGCCGCGATGGTGACAGCTTTCCGATGGAAATCATTGTCAGCCCGGCGCATTTCATGGGGGAAAACAGCTTTCTATATATTTTCCGTGATATTACCCGGCGCAAAAAGGCCGAAGAATCGCAAAAGAAACTGGAAGGTGAATTGCGCGAAGCCCTGAAACTGGAGGCCATCGGCCATCTTGCCGGCGGCATTGCCCATGAAATCAACACACCCAGCCAATATATCCGCGACAACCTGAAATTCCTTAATGATGGCTATGGGTCTTTATCGCGCCTGTTGGGCTCCGCCTTAAATACCCTGTGGAAACATCGCGATGCCCTGCCCGAAGGCACCTTTCGCGAATTTTCCAAACAGATGCGCGACGCCGACCTGGAATTCCTGCTTGATGAAATTCCCCATGCCACCCAGCAATCGCTTGATGGCATCAATCAGGTGGCGCGGATCGTGCTGTCGATGAAGGAATTTTCCCACCCCGGCAGCAGCGAAAAAACCGCCACCGACATTAACCGGGTCCTGTCCAATGTGATTGTCATTTCGCGCAACGAATGGAAACACAACGCCGATCTGACCGAAGAACTGGACCCTGAACTGCCGCACATTCCGTGTTTTGTGAATGAAATCAACCAGGTCTTCCTGAACCTGATCGTCAATGCCGCCCAGGCCATTGAGATGTCCGGTCGCAGTGTGGAAGAAGGGCATATTCACATCAAAACCACCAATATGGACGACCAGATCCTGATCAGCATCAGCGATAATGGCACCGGAATTGCCAAGGAAAACCGGTCGAAAATCTTCAACCCGTTTTTCACCACCAAAGAAGTCGGTAAAGGCACCGGTCAGGGGCTGTCGATTACCCACGATATTGTCCAGATCAAACATGGCGGGCGCATCTGGTTTGAAACCCAAATGGGCAAAGGCACCACCTTCCATGTATTGCTGCCCGGTGAAGACCGCGGCAATAGCAACAAAGCCCCAACCGATGACGCGGAATAATCACGCGGCCAGGCACAAACAGCCCGCCCCAAAGGCCGGGATAAGGGAGACCAGAGAGGACCAGAGAGGACCAAATGCTCCACAACGCCTGATGATCGTTCAAGATGCGTCTTAACGCGGGGCAAACAAAATGATCATTGCCCCAACAATACACAGGCTGGCCCCGGCAAGGTCCCAGCGATCCGGGCGCAGGCCTTCAATTGCCCATAACCAGCCCAGCGAGGCGGCAATATAAATACCGCCATAGGCCGCATAGGCCCGCCCGGCAAAGGCACTGTCCACCCGTGTCAGCAGGGTGGCAAAAACCACCAACGCCACGATCCCCGGTATCAGCCACAGGGCCGACTTGCCGGCACGCATCCACGACCAGAAGGCAAAACAGCCGGCAATTTCCGCAATGGCCGCAACAACATAAAGCAGCACTGACATCGAAAGCCCCAATCCTGGTAAAAAGCGGGCAAACGGCAAAAACCATCTTTCTGGCACCAGGCTTTAAAACCGACCTGCCCGCTTTGCGTGCTGCCCGTCCAAAGGGATGCTTAAAAGGCAGGGCGCAAATCACCGGCATATTTACCGGCCCAATTGGTCAAAACCGGGGTCAGACAATCCTTCAGGGTTTCGGCCCGGGCATCATCAATCACGCCATGACGGCGCAACAAGGCCCCCATTGCCACCTCGGCACCGCGCTGGGCACCATCATCAATTTTAAGGGCAACACCTAACCCCTGTTTGGGGAAGGCTGCGCAATAAACACCTTCCGCCCCAACCTTGACCAGGGCATCCTCACCACAGACTTCCATCACCTTGGTACAAAAACGCCCTGTGCCCGCCACCATAAACGGATCCGCCGCACAGCCCTTGCGAATACGTTCAACCGCATTTTTCCGGGTTTCCGACAAGCCGGACGGGTCCGCCATCCGGGCCATTGCCAGGCCCAGATCACGCAAACGCATGCCAATCACCGGAATACCGCAACCATCAATCCCGCGCGGGCTGTCAGACAAATCACAATCGCCCATTTCCTCAAGCACACGGATAAGGCGCTGCTGCACGGGGTGGGCTTCTTCGATATAGCCTGCCGGGTCTTCGCCCAGATGCACCGCCGTTGTCAAAAAGCCGGAATGTTTGCCCGAACAGTTATTATGCGCCTTGGTCAGTTGCACATGGTCCACCGCCTGCTCAATCGCCGAAGCCTGACGCAGCGAATAATGCGGCGCACATTCCAGCGTATCAACCGACAGCCCCAGCTTTTCCAGCCACGCTGCCACAGTATGGGCATGGCGTTCCTCGCCATTATGCGACGAACAGGCCAGGGCAATATGCTGGTTTTCCAGATCAAAGGCATCGGCGGCACCGCTTTCGATCAGCGGAATGGCCAATAAAGGCTTGATGGCGGAACGCGGATACATCAGCGCGTCAATATCGCCGCCCTGCTCGATGACCGTGCCATCGGCCTTCATCACCACATAACGGCCCCGGTGAAAACTTTCCACCATCATGCCCCGGGTCGCTTCGGCAAGAATGGGATTGGCAATATTGGACATAAAAGGCTCCGCAAATATTGGGAGGACACAAAACGGCAAAACAGCCTTCTCCTATGCCTGAAATAGCCAGCAAAAGGCAAGAACCGTTACAAGCTGCAACGCAGCATAGACACGGTTTTCTTTCCGTGTCGCGCCCCTCACGAAATCACCGGAATCGCCGTTTCGTTTTTATATTCCTTCAAGACCAGGCTGGATTGCACATCGCGCACATTGGGCATCGACATCAGCTTGTGGGTGACAAAATCGCCAAAACTTTCAATATCGCGGGCCAGTGCCATTAATAGAAAATCCTGGCGCCCCGTCATCGCCCAACAGGACAACACTTCTGGCAGGTCATTCATGGCGCGGGCGAAATCCTCGGTCCCGACCTCGGTATGACGTTGCAAACGAACCTGCACGGTTGCCAGAACGCCAAAACCCATTTTCTTACGGTCCAGCAATGCCACCGTTTTGCGAATCAGCCCTGCGGCCTCAAGCTGTTTGACGCGGCGCAGGCACGGCGATGGCGACATGCCAACCATTTCGGCCAGCGCCACATTGCTGATCCCGGCATCCTTTTGCAAAATGGTCAGGATTTTCACATCCGCAGCAGACAATGAGATTTCGGTCATTTTGGCCCCATATTTTCTAATTTCACGTCACATTATGACACATCCACCCTAAAACCGCACCCACTTCGCCGGGAAATGACGCCGACTTTGATGTAAAATTGAAAGCTTCAAAACAGGAAAACCGGCCACAGAATGCCGGATACAAAACATCAGTGAGGACGTCATGAACAAGTTTCAGGCCGAAAAACCATCCGCCGCCAGCAACACGCCTTCCTTTAGCAAGGTCGACGCCAAAGCCGCCAAAGCCGCCTCAACCGCACATCAAGCCCCGGCCCCCAATTTGCGCGGCGATTACAGCCATGTGCATGACGATTACACCGTCGATCAGGATTGGGAGAAATATACAGAGGCCGAACATGCCCTGTGGCGCGAGCTTTACCAGCGACAAAGCGCCATTTTACCCGGCAAGGCGGCAGATGATTTTATTGCCAACCTCGCCCGCATGGATGCGGCAAATGCCATTCCCCGCTTTGATAAAATCAGCGAGCAGCTTTTTGCTGCAACGGGCTGGCGATTGGTCGCCGTGCCGGGCCTGGTGCCCGATGATGCCTTTTTTGACCATCTTGCCAATCGACGTTTTCCCGTCACGGTGTGGCTGCGCAAACCCGAAGAAATCGACTATCTGGTTGAACCCGATATTTTCCACGATTTCTTCGGCCATGTGCCCATGCTGTTTGACCCGGTTTTTGCCGATTATCTGGCCGCCTATGGCGCCAAAGGACCAGAAGCCATTCGCCAGGGCGCGCTTAAGCAACTTGCCCGGCTATATTGGTACATGGTGGAATTTGGCCTGATCAAAACTACAGACGGTTTGCGTGCCTATGGTGCGGGAATGTTATCGTCAAAAAGCGAGACTTTATATTGCCTTAACGACCCGAAACCAAATCGCATCGGATTTGCACTGGAACGTGTGATGCGAACAGACTACAAGATCGACGATTTTCAAAAAACCTACTTTGTTCTTGAAAGCTATGATCAGCTTTTCGAGGCGACATTGCAGGATTTTGGAGATCTCTATGCGCGGCTGGCCACCCTGCCGGTGATTCCACCTTCCGGGGTTCTATCGTCAGACCGCGTGTATCACTTCGGTAACGAAGGATACGCCTTCGATGGCACCAATTAAAACCAGGTGCCTGGACAAGGGAGCTTGCCCGCCGGTTGCCACCGTGTGACCGGCGGGTTTTATTTTGCCCCAACGAAACGGGCGAAATGACACTAACAATAAAGATGAAATAAGAAAAACGGCCGAAAGCCCACCGCCTTTAATGGCTGATCAGGTTTTCCAAAACACGGTTAAGCTGGGCCACCACCACCATCGGGCTGGAATCCTTACTGATAAAATCAGCCGCCCCCAGGGCTTCGGCCTGGGCACGGGTATCGGCATCAAAATGGGCCGAGAAAAACAGAACCGGCACATCGCTGGAACACGGAAACCGGCGGCGAATTTCGCAAAAGGCTTCAAAGCCACTCATGCCAGGCATTTCAAGATCCAGAATGATCGCGCGCGGCGCCATTCCATCCAGAGAATCGATCAAATCATCGGCGCAATCAAACCCCGCCACCGCAAAACCGGCGCGGCGCAAAACCGTTTCAAGGGCGGCTTTGGCACTGGGGCTGTCATCTGCAAAAGCCACCAGCCCCGGCAAGTTGGGATAAGGCGGCGCGGCGCTGAGCGCGTTCATGAATGGCATCACTCCGAATTTCAGGACATCCCGACCATAGAGACTGAAAATGTCGAATTGGTTAAATGTCGAAATTTTGCCGCATTTAAACGGATAGTTCGCTCAAAACTGCGCGAAACCCCAACAAATCTGCGGTTTCAGACCAGGCAAGATTTACAACAAAAGTGCTTTAACATCGCACCACACCTCCCTTTACGCCCCGGTTTGATACGAACTTTGTTAATTCAAATTCCATTTTATGTGGAATCGTCATCCGCATTGATCCACCAAATCACTCGCTCAAAAGCATCCCCCAACCGCCACATCTGCCACCAAAGTCTGAGACCATGGTTTGTATTCCGTGACGTCCCCGGCTTCGGTCAATTTGGCACAACGCCCTGTTAGACATTGAGGCCAAAGGATTTTTTCACACCCTCAAGGCACCCCGGCTGGCATCATCCGAATAAATAGGTATTTCCATGCCTATTTACTGAATTGAGGGAGGGTGCTATAAACAGGGCCGTCGCCATCGCGTGACATGAAACCTTTTCCGGGAATTCGGTGCGGCCTTTGCCAAAGCCGAAACTGCCCCCGCAACTGTTGGTTCCGTAACGTCAGGCCCCAAACAGGGCCTTTCATCCTTACGAAACAAGTCAGATTACCGGGAATGTTTCGCTCTCTAGCTGGCCGGGCGGGGTGTACCGGGCGACGGGGACCCACAGCACCGCATATCAACATGCCGGTGTTCCGTATCGACCGCGACCGGGAGCAACCATGACCGATCAGAGCTTAAAACTGGCATCTGAATTTCCGCCTGCCGATTATGCGGCATGGCGCAAACTGGCCGAAGCCGCCTTGAATGGCGCGCCGTTTGACAAAAAACTGGTCACGCATATGCGCGACGGTTTTGATGTTCAGCCCATTTACACAGCCGACGATCTTGATGGTGACACCGCACAGATCCATGACGGCCTGATTGCCACCCACCAGAAACTTCCAACAGGTGACGATACCAAGGAAACCGGTTGGGATATTCGCCAGCTTCATGCCCATCCCGCCCCCAAAGCCGTCAATAGCGCCATCCTCGAAGACCTGGAAAATGGTGTGACATCGGTTTTGCTGCGCCTGGATCATGCCGCACGCTTTGGCAACACAGCAAGTGGCGACGATGCCGGGCTGGGCGGCATCATGATTTATAACCTTGAGGACCTCAAACAGGTGCTTGCCGGGGTGTATACCAACCTTGCCCCTGTCGCGCTGGATGGCGGGGCAGCGGCCCTTCCCTTTGCCGCCCTGCTGGCCGCCCGTATTACCCAGGATGATGACAGCAAGGACGCCGCCCCGGCCTTTAACCTGGACCCGATTGGCACCCTGGCACGCGAAGGATACTGCCCCACCAATATCGAAGATGCCCTGGAACAAACGGCATCCTTTGCCCAAACCGTTTCAACAAATTTTCCCCATGCCACGGCAGTCACGGTGAACAGCACCTGCTGGTACAATGCCGGGGCCACCGACAGCATGGAACTTGCCATTGCCCTGGCAACCGGGCTGGCCTATTTCCGTGCCCTGGTAAAAGGCGGCATGGACGGGGCCAAGGCCGCGGCCAGCATCACCTTTACCACCGCGATTGGTGCCGACTTTTTTGCCGGCATTGCCAAACTGCGCGCCCTGCGTTTGATGTGGCGCCGCGTTTTACAGGCATCGGGCGTTGAAAATGGCCCGGTGTGCATTACCGCAATTTCAGCCGACCAGATCATGACCAAGGTGGACCCGTGGGTGAATATGCTGCGCACCACCGTCACCAGCTTTGCCGCCGGGCTGGGCGGGGCGGATAGTGTTGTCTGCCTGCCTTATGACCATACCATTGGCCTGCCCGACAGTTTTTCACGCCGCATTGCGCGCAACACGCAACTGATTTTGCAGGAAGAAAGCAATGTCCACCAGGTTATCGACCCGGCGGGTGGCTCCTGGTTTATTGAAAATCTGACCCGCGATCTCGCCCTGAATGCCTGGCAGAAATTCCAGGAAATTGAAGGCAAAGGCGGCATTGTCAGCACCGTTGAAAATGGCAGCCTGGCCCGCGAAATCGCCGATCAATGGCAAAAACGCGAAAGCCGTGTTGCCACACGGCGCGACCCGCTTACCGGTGTGTCGGAGTTCCCCAATATCGACGAAGCCGCCGTCACCTGCGAGGCGCCCGATATTGCCGCCCTTCGTGCCGATGCCACCGCACGTCAAAGCGCCGCCAGTGATGACATCGGTCATGACTTTGCCGATCTGGTCAAGGCTGCCGAAAACGGTGCCAGCATCGCGCAGCTTTTTAATGCCCTTTACCACGATGCAACCCCCACCCGCATCACGCCCCTTGCCCAACACCGCCTGTCCGAAGCCTTCGAGGGCAACCGGCGGCGCGCCTCAGCGCACAAGCAGGAAACCGGCACAGCGCCGCAAATTTTCCTGTGTAATATTGGCCGGGTTGCCGAACATACGGCACGGGCCTCCTTTTCGCGCAATTTCTTTGGTGCTGGCGGGATCGAAGCCATTAGCAATAACGGCTTTGCCAAGGGCCATGATGCCACCAATGCCTTTGGCGACAGCGGGGCCAAAATCGCCATCATTTGTGGATCAGACACCCAATATGCCGAACATGCCGCCGAAATGGCCAAGGCCCTGAAGGCGGCTGGGGCGCGCAGAATTTACCTTGCCGGACATCCCGGCGATAACCGTGCTGCCTTTGAGGCCGCAGGTATTGATGATTTCATTTTTGTCGGATCGGATGTGGTTGCCACAACCACCGCCGTCCTTGACCATCTGGGAGTGAAATAACCATGACCCGGATCCCTGATTTTTCCGATCTGCCCTTGTTTGACACCACCGCCAGCGCGCCGTCCGCCCCGGCCTCGAATGTGCCGTGGCATACGCCCGAAGGCATTGATGTCAAACCGGTTTACAATAAAGATGACCTGAACGGCCTGGATCATTTGCACACCATGCCGGGCATGCCGCCCTTTTTGCGGGGCCCCTACCCGACCATGTATGTGCAGCGCCCCTGGACGGTGCGGCAATATGCCGGTTTTTCCACCGCCGAGGAATCGAACGCCTTTTACCGCCGCAACCTTGCCGCCGGGCAAAAGGGCCTTTCGATTGCCTTCGACCTGGCCACCCATCGCGGTTATGACAGCGACCACCCCCGGGTGGCTGGCGATGTCGGCATGGCCGGGGTGGCAATTGACAGCATCTATGACATGCGCACCCTGTTTGATGGCATCCCGCTTGATCAAATGTCGGTATCCATGACCATGAATGGCGCGGTGTTGCCGGTGATGGCGTTATATATTGCCGCGGCCGAGGAACAGGGCGTTAAACATGCCCAGCTTTCCGGCACCATTCAGAACGACATTCTCAAAGAATTCATGGTGCGCAACACCTATATTTATCCGCCCAAACCGTCGATGCGGATCATTTCGGACATTTTTGCCTTTACCTCGCAAAACATGCCGAAATTCAATTCCATTTCCATTTCCGGCTATCACATGCAGGAAGCCGGGGCGACGGCGGACCTGGAACTGGCCTATACCCTGGCCGATGGCGTGGAATATGCCCGTGCCGGTATGGAAGCCGGGCTGGGTATTGATAAATTCGCCCCGCGCCTATCGTTTTTCTGGGCGATTGGCATGAATTTCTTTATGGAAATTGCCAAAATGCGCGCCGCCCGCATGATCTGGGCCAAGCTGATCAAACAGTTTGATCCGCAAAGCAACAAATCGCTGTCGCTGCGCACGCACAGCCAGACATCGGGCTGGTCGCTAACCGCGCAGGATGTGTTTAACAATGTGATCCGCACCTGTGTCGAGGCCATGGCCTCCACCCAGGGGCATACCCAGTCGCTGCACACCAATGCGCTGGACGAGGCCCTGGCCCTGCCGACCGATTTTTCCGCCCGCATCGCCCGCAATACCCAGCTGTTTTTGCAGCAGGAAAGCGGCACCACCAACGTGATCGACCCGTGGGGCGGCAGTTATTATGTCGAACGTCTTACCCGCGATCTGGCCGAAAAGGCCTGGGCGCATATTGCCGAGGTTGAAGAACAGGGTGGCATGGCCAAGGCGATTGAAGCCGGCATTCCCAAAATGCGCATCGAAGAAGCCGCCGCACGCACCCAGGCCCGCATCGATAGCGGCCGTCAAACCCTGGTCGGGGTTAACAAATACCGCGTGACAGATGACCGCCCGGTAGATGTGTTGCAGGTTGATAATGCCGAAGTTCGCCGCCAGCAAATTGCCAAGCTGGAACGTTTGCGGGCCGAACGCGATGATAGCGCTGTTGAAAGTGCGCTTACAGCACTGACCAATGCGGCAGGTGAAAAATCGGGCAATTTGCTGGAACTGGCCGTGCAGGCCGCGCGGGCGAAATGCACCGTGGGCGAAATTTCCGATGCACTGGAAAAGGTTTATGGCCGTCATCAGGCCGTTATCCGCTCCATCGCCGGGGTCTATAAAACCGAGGTCGGGGCCAATAACGCTGCCCTTGAAAAGGTCGACAAACTGATTGAGGCCTTTAGCGAGGCCGAAGGCCGCCGCCCGCGTATCCTGATTGCCAAAATGGGCCAGGACGGCCATGACCGTGGGCAAAAGGTCATCGCGACGGCCTTTGCCGATTTGGGCTTTGACGTCGATATTGGCCCGCTTTTCCAAACACCAGAAGAGGCCGCCCGCCAGGCTGCTGAAAATGACGTGCATATCGTTGGTGCAAGCTCCCTTGCCGCCGGGCATTTAACCCTGGTGCCGCAATTGCGTGCGGAGCTCGATAAACTCGGCCGCGAGGATATTATGATTGTGGCCGGCGGCGTGATCCCGCCGCAGGATTTTGACAAGCTGTTTGCCGCCGGGGCCGAGGCCATTTTCCCGCCTGGCACCGTGATTGCCGAAGCCGCCAGCGAATTGCTGGAAAAACTGCTGGATGGGGAAACATCAGACGCGGCGTGATGGCCGACACAGGCAAAAGCATCACACATGGATAAGCCCGGTGGGCACCCCCACCGCCGGGCTTGCCTGCATAATCAAAGCCACCCTATGATGGGGCGATGACATAACATAGCTGGCAAAATAGCTGTCACAGCACCTGTAAATTGCGCGACAAAAAGGATTCCCGGTGAAGGAAACCCTGCGAACCATCCCCGGCACCAACAGCACCACCAACCCGCGCCCCCGGGCAAAACGGCGCGTATTATCCAGTGACGAAATTGTCGCGGGCGTCCTTGCGGGCAACCGCACCATCCTGTCCCGTGCGATTACACTGGTTGAAAGCCGCAAGGCCGAACATTTCGTTCAGGCACAGCAGGTTTTGGAACAATTAATGCCCCATACCGGCGGCGCGCGCCGTATTGGCATTACCGGCGTTCCCGGTGTTGGCAAATCCACCTTTATCGAGGCATTTGGCACCCAGCTCACCCGCGAAGGGCACAAGGTCGCCGTGCTGGCGGTAGACCCGACCAGCGCACGATCCGGTGGCTCCATTCTGGGCGATAAAACCCGAATGAACGCACTTTCGATTGACCCCAACGCCTATATCCGCCCCTCGCCCAGCAGTGGCTATTTGGGCGGGGTTAACCGCATGACCCGCGAAACCATCTTGCTGTGCGAGGCCGCAGGTTTTGACGTGGTGCTGGTCGAAACCGTCGGGGCCGGGCAAAGCGAAACCATGGTCGCGCAAATGACCGATTTCTTTTTGGTGCTGATGTTGCCCGGTGCAGGCGATGAATTGCAGGGCATTAAAAAGGGGGTGCTGGAAATTGCCGACCTGATTGCGGTGAACAAATGCGATGCCGACCCAGCCAAGGCCCGCGAGGCCAAACGGGAATATTCATCGGCCCTGCGCATTTTACAGCCCACCAGCCATCACTGGCGCCCGCAATCCATGATGGTATCGTCACTGACCCGCGAGGGGCTGGATGACGTGTGGGACCTGATCAAACAGCACCGCCAGATCATGGAAAAAGAAGGCGAATTTGCCGCCAAACGCGCCCGCCAGCAACATGAATGGATGTGGACCATGCTGCGCGACCGGCTGCTGGAAACCTTTACCCGGCGCGAAGATGTGAAATCGCGCTTGAAAACGCTGGAAAGCGGCGTTCTGGATGGCACAACCCACCCGACAGCCGCCGTCGAGGAACTGCTTGGCCTCATCACGTCACCGGGTAAAAATCAGTAGATTTTTTCAATGATTTCATCATCCCGGTCACGATAAAACAATAACGTCGCACACATAATCCATACCGACGGGAGCATCAGGCATATGACGAAAAAGGTTTACGTCTTGGGTGCCTACGGACTGATTGGGTCCGCCTGTGTCCGCAGCCTTCTTCGGTCAGGCTTTGATGTGACCGGCGTGGGGCGATCGCTTAAAAAGGCGCAGCAAAGCAACAGTCAGATAAAATGGTGTATTGCCGATATTGCCAAGGCTTCTGTTGCCGATTGGTCAGAAATGCTTGCAGATGCAGACATTGTGGTAAATGCCGCCGGCGCGCTTCAGGATGGCGCAACGGACAATCTTGAAGCCATTCATGTCACATTAATCGACAACATCACCCGCGCCCTTGCCGGGCGGGATGTGCAATTCATCCAGATATCTGCCGTCGGTGCAAATGCGCAAGCCTCCACATCCTTTATGCAAAGCAAGGCCCGCGGCGACAGGATATTAATGGACAGCCCAATCCCCTGGCAGATATTTCGACCGTCACTTGTCATTAGCCGGGATGCTTATGGTGGCACGGCCCTTTTGCGTGCCGCAGCCGCCTTTCCCCTCATCAATTTTCAGATATTCCCGGAAACGCGGATACAAACCGTCTCGATTGATGATTTGACCTATGCAATCGTCAAAGCTGCGAATGGTGTGATCCCAAAGGGGACGATTGCCGACATTACCGAACAGGGCTCACATAGCTTTGACGAACTCAAATCCGCCTTTCGCCAATGGCTTGGTTTGCCTGCATGGAAGTTAAAAATAAGGGTCCCCGGATGCCTGACGCGTTTGGTAGGAAAATGTGCCGACCTTGCCGGTTTGCTCGGCTGGCGCGCCCCTTTGCGCACAAATGCCCTTAAATCCTTGCAAGATGGCATCATCGGTGATGCAAATAGCTGGCTTAAAACCGGAAACCCGCCCTTCCGGTCCCTGGAAGATACCCTGACAGCAATGCCATCAACCTTGCAGGAACGCTGGTTTGCCAGGCTTTATATGATGCTGCCCGTCTCGATCTGCATCTTGTCTTTGTTTTGGCTTGCAAGTGGGGCTATCGGTTTTTACGCCCTGTCTGATGCCCGGCAAATTCTGAGTGATCGCGGCATGCCAGCCGAGGCCGCCACGCTGCTTGTGGTCATGGGTTCCATTGCCGATATTGTTCTTGGTACAGGGATACTTGTTCGCCGGTTCAGCAAATATGCCTGTTTTGGCATGATTGCATTATCCGCCGGTTATTTGATCAGCAGTTTGGCAACTGCCCCTGATCTGTGGCTCGATCCTTTGGGGCCTTTGGTCAAAGTTGTGCCGTCAATCATCCTGACGCTATTTACCCTGAGCATACTGGATGAACGATGACCTATCACCTGCTGCTATATGCCCATATTCTGGGGGCGTGCGTGCTGTTGGGAACCGGTGCCGGTATCGCGTTTTTTTTCGTCATCTCAAATTACCGGGGAACGCCCGAAATGATCGGCCATGTTGGGCGGATCGTTGTTCTGGCCGATACCGTATTTACCGCGACAGCAGCAATCATTCAGCCGATCACCGGGTATTTTCTTGCCCGTGAAGCTGGCTGGTCCCTGTCCGAACCCTGGATCATGTTGTCTTTGGG
>JBNKVZ010000066.1:0-22358 GCA_050299455.1 Thalassospira sp. | reverse complement strand
CGGCACGATAGAAAAAACGCGTACTGTGCCCCGATCCAACTTCGACAAGGCGCTGCGGGCGCAATTCCCGGGTCATGACATAGGCCATCATGCCATCCATCCCAGGAAACCAGCCCTGTTCCCAGCGGGGATCAGGCGGGGTGGCCTGCTTGAACCCGACCAGGGCGTCGCGATAAAGTTCCGCCTTGAGCAGCCAGGATTTAATGTCTTCGCGGTGATTGGCAAATTGCTGTTCCAGGGCCGTGTAATGCGGGCGGCCCACCGCGTGGCGGGTTTGTGCGGCATAGCGATAGGGAATGAAATAACCGGCTGGTTCCTTCCCGAACAGGGTTTTAAGGCCCAGTTTCCAGCGGCGCATTTTTTTGGCAAAGGGAAGGTTGGTCATCATTATCCTTTATATCGGCTTTTGTGGCCGGAGCAGGCAATTCATGGTTATCCTTGCCCGTTATCTATCCGGTTTTTGCCGGGCAGGTAAAGGGGCAGAAACATTTGATATGCTGTAGGTTACGTTATGAGGTGTGACAGCCTGGAACCAGGCAACCGGCGTTATATGGGGATGGTACTTCCTTCTTGCCAGCGCCGTTTTAGCCATAACGAAAACAGCAATGAAATGGCGGCAAACACGACCATCAGGAAATAGGTATGTGATCCGTAACGCTCGAAAATCGGCCCGGAAATCCAGATTGACGCGCCCAGGAACAAGCCCATCGACAATGTCGCCATCAGGCTTTGTGCCGAGGTTGCAATTTGGGCCGGTACGGCACGCGCGATAAAGCCAATCGCAGCCAGATGGGCAATGCCGAATGTCAGGGCATGAAGGGGCTGGACCAGCAGGATCAGCCAGAAATTATCGGTCAGGCCCAGAACCGTCCAGCGCACAATGCCCCCCGCCGCACCAATGGCAAAAAGCAGGCCCGGATGATAGGACCGCATATATTTCCCGGCCAAGGCAAACAGCACAATTTCGGCCATCACCCCGGTTGCCCAGAACAGGCCGATTTGATCATGGGAAAACCCGACATTTTCCCAATGAACCGAGGCAAAGCCATAATAGGTGCCGTGGCTGGCCTGGGCAAAGCAGATGCAGCCCAGATAAATCAGGAAGGTTGGGCATTTTATCAGAAACAGGATGGAGGACCCGCTGCGCAAGGGCCGGTCGGTTTGCGGGTTGGGCATCCGGGTGATGATGACGAAATTCACAATCCCGGCGGCACAGATCAGCCAGATGATGGCATCATTACCCTGCGCATCCAGCACCCAGCCCGCGCCATAGGAGGCGGCAATGAAAGCGAGCGACCCCCACAGGCGAATACGGCCATAATCCAGGTCGCGATGCTTGCATTCATGCACGGTGATGGTGGTGCCAAGCGGCAAAAGCGGCGCATAGGTAAAGCCAATGATGGCTGAAAGCCCCAACAGGAACCAGAACTGGTCGGCAAAGGAAAAGGCGATGATGGTCAGGATATAGATCCCGGCCAGAATGATCATCGGGGTTTTACGGTTGCCCGACCGGTCCGCC
The DNA here is from genome assembly GCA_050299455.1 of Thalassospira sp. Lineage (GTDB taxonomy): Bacteria > Pseudomonadota > Alphaproteobacteria > Rhodospirillales > Thalassospiraceae > Thalassospira. Next base: position 20,839 of record JBNKVZ010000066.1, on the reverse strand, counting down.
TGCTGGGCGATTAACGGGTCAGCAAAGATGCGGATCCAGTTGGGCAGGGATAGTAAAACGCCAATTTCCGCCCCCGAAAGCCCGTGCCCCTTTAACCATACCGGCCAATAAGGCAAAAACACGCCCTGGATCAAAAACAGGCCAACAAAAAACAGCGCCAGAATAATGGCCGTCTGGCGGCGGGTGGCATCGGCGGGGCGTGTTATGGGGTGACTGCTCATGGGGCGATTTCTCTTGAGGCGGCTTCTTTGGGGGCGACTTCTTTCGGGGCGATAAGCCCGCGTTTGATGGCGCGAACAATATAACGTGCCGGATGTACGGCTTCTTGCACCGGGGTCGCCAAAGGGTGACGCTGGCCGGTGATGTGGCTGGCAATCAGCTCGGCAGCAAGCGGGGCGCCAATCATGCCGCGCGCGCCAAAGCCTGTACAGACATACACGTCTTTGTGGTAGGGCGCACGGCAATATCGCGCATAATGCCGCCCTTTATCAAGGTCAGGATAGGCGTTTAGATAAGCATCATAATCCGGGGCGGGGCCAATAAGGGGCAGATGGTCCGGCGTAGTGGTACGAAGACCGGCCCGCCCGCCCAGTTGTGCCGGTGACAGGCGTTTTGCCAGCGCGGGCAGGGCAAGGGCCAGTTGGGCAATATTGGCTTCGTGGTCGGCGTCGAAAACATCAGTATCGTTGGCATGGCGGTCAAATGTTGCGCCAAAAACATGCTGCCCATTGCGTTCCGGCGTCAGATACCCTTTGTGGCTTAGGACACAATTTACTTTCAAATCACCCAATAATGATTTGGAAAATAAAGATATTTGCCCGCGCAGTGCGACCAGATAATCCTGCATCCAGGCGGTTTGGGCAAAGGCGGATGTTTCCATCGCGCCGGCAATGATCACCGCGGCAAAATCGCCCAGCACGGCCCCGTGATCATCGCGTAACTGCACACCACCTGCGGACAGTGATTGAATGTGGGCAATTTTTTGCCCGGTGCGCCGAACAGATTTTTCGGCCAGAGCATTGCACACGGATGGCGGGTTAACCCACCCTGCATCGCGGTAAAACAGCCCGCCAATCGGTACATCCATGCCAAGGACATCGCCGGCTTCGGCGGCAGAAAGATGGCTGACCGATTGCGTGTCATCGCTTAGTTTGCCGGTTGCCTGTTTTTCCAAAATGGCCTGCTGGCGTTTTTCATCGCGCGTTGTGGCGGGCAGGGACAGCACACCACAAAAGGCCGCTTCGATCGCGGCATCTTCATCCAGCTTTTGCCGTACAAGCGCGCTGCTATGGCGAAAGCCTGCTTCGTAATAGCGCCCGGCAAGGCTGTTATCGGCGGTGATATAAGGTTCAAGCATGCCAATCGGGTTGCCTGATGCCTCATTTGCCAGGTTGGCATGGCGTTCAAACAGGGTGGTGCCAATGCCCTGCCGGTTAAGCGCGTGGCAGCACGAAGTGCCGGCAATGCCACCACCAATGACGGCGACATCGTTGGTGTGGTGATTGCTGCGAAGAAAGGGTGTCGCCGGGGCAAACCACGGTTTGTCGGCCAGTTTGTAACCGGCCTGTGCCTCGCCCCCCGGTTTGGTCATGCGCTTAGGGCTTCGTCGGGCTGTTCGGCGACCAGTGCCAGGGCCTCGCGTACGATATTGGCATCGGCCCCTTTGCGATGGGCGTTTTCGCTAATGTAGCGGCGCCATTGTTTGGCCCCGCGCATCCCTTGAAACAGGCCCAGCATATGCCGGGTGACATGGCCCAGCATGGCGTGGGGTTCGCTAAGGTGGGCTTCGATATAGGGCAGCATTGCCTCAACCACCTGATGGCGGGTGCGCGGGGGTGCATCCTTGCTGTAAAAACGTGCATCAATATCTGCCAGCACATAGGGGTTCTGATAGGCTTCGCGCCCGATCATCACGCCATCAACATGGGCGAGGTGGCTTTCGGTTTCATCAAGCGTCTTGATGCCACCATTAATGATGATTTCAAGCTCCGGGAAATCCTGCTTTAGCTGATAAACCAGATCATATTTCAGCGGCGGAACTTCGCGGTTTTCCTTGGGGCTCAGGCCATTTAGCCACGCCTTGCGGGCATGGACGATAAAGGTTTTGCATCCGGCATTCGCCACGGTTTCAACAAAGCGTTTTAATGACGGATAATCTTCCTGGTCATCAATGCCAATGCGGTTTTTAACCGTGACGGGGGCGTTTGACGCCGAAATCATGGCGCGGATGCAATTGGCGACAATATCGGGTGTTGCCATCAGGCAGGCCCCAAAGGCCCCGTTTTGCACCCGGTCGGACGGGCAACCGCAATTCAGGTTAATTTCATCATAATTATAGGTATTGGCGATGTCGCAGGCACGGGCCAGATCATCGGGGTTGCTGCCACCAAGCTGCAGCGCAACGGGATGTTCGCCGTCGTTATAACGCAAATGCCGGTGGGCATCGCCATAGATAAGGGCACCTGTTGTGACCATTTCGGTATAAAGCAGGGCATGCCGACTGATCAGCCGAAGAAAATAACGATCATGCCGGTCTGTCCAGTCCATCATCGGGGCGATGGAAATTTTGCGGTTTATATCGTGCCGGGTGGTCATGCCAAAATACGTCTCATCATACAAAACTGTCCTTTGCGATGCCTTAAACCTGGCCCAAAGTCAAGAATAGGACCCGCAAGGCATCTATGATGGCACGTTAATCCACTTTCACCAGCCCCAAAACCAGAGCAATCCCTGATACATCAGGCCTGCAACCATTTTTCAAGCAATTCCGGTTTTGGCAGGCCACCCGCGTGAACGACCTTGCCATCAATGATGATGCCAGGCGTCGAAAGGATGCCTGCTTTTGCGATCTCGGCATAGTCCGTTACCTTTTCGATATTCACGGCAATCCCCAGTTTCGAGGCCGTCTCGGCGATCATTTTTTCGGTCGCTTCGCAGCGCTTGCAGCCAGGGCCAAGGACTTTGACGTCTTTCATGTCGGTTGCTCCAAATGTGTTTTATTGGAAAAGAAAATTAAACAGGAACCCAACGGCGAGAATGCCACCTCCGACGACACCAATAAAAACCGCAATCAGCCGCACGGTAAGGACCTTGCGCAGAATGATCATTTCCGGCAGGGACAGGGCGATGACCGACATCATGAACGCCAGCGTGGTGCCAAGTGCAGCGCCCTTGCCCAGCAGGGCTTCGACGATGGGAATGACACCTGCTGCATTGGTGTACATCGGAATGCCAATTAACACGGCGCCGGGCACAGACCACCAGCTATCGGCCCCCATGATGCGCACCATCAGATCGGCTGGCACATAACCATGAATAAGAGCACCGGTTGCGATCCCAACGATGATCCAGATCCAGACCCGGCCAACTATGTCCTTTATGGCATCGATACCAAGTTTGATGCGATCAACCCATGTCATTTTTTCGGTCGGGATTTCAACGGCGTTACCCGACTGTATTTCCTTTACCCAGTCCTGAAGCCAGTTTTCGAGTTTCAGGCGGCCGATCACCCAGCCTGCAACAATGGCAACGCTGAGCCCAAAGCAAAGATAGGTCAGTGCAACCTTCCAGCCGACCAGTCCGAATAACAGCCCCAGGGCAACTTCGTTGACCATCGGGGCCGCGATCAGGAAGGAAAATGTCACGCCAAGGGGCACCCCGGCAGAGACAAAGCCGATGAAAAGCGGCACAGCGGAGCACGAGCAAAAAGGGGTGAGAATCCCCAGGCCCGCGGCCATGATATTGCCAAATCCTTCGCGCTTGCCGCTCAGCAAGGCTCTGGTTTTTTCAGCCGAAAAAAAGCTGCGGACGACGCCCATCGCAAAGACGATCAGCACCAGCAACATCAAGACTTTTGGTGTGTCATAAAAGAAGAAAGTCAGGGCTTGTCCTGCATGGCTTGCCGGGTCTACCGGCAGCAGGGAGACAAGCCATTCGGACAAGGGAACAAGCTGGTTGTAAACCAATCCCCAGATGACAAGGGTTACCGTAACCCCAGCTAACCATTTCCATATTGGTTGAGGGTTCGGACCGGTATCGTGCTGTGCAGATGCGTGCGCGTTCATGCCGCAACCTTTGTGCAAGATCAGATGCCGTTATTATTACATCAATCAAGGCAATGATGCTGGGTGACAGATCAATTATGGTGCCTCTTTATGGTTGATTGGGGCGGGGAATGTTGTGTCGCGAATTATAAGTCTGCAACCATCGGATGCCATTTGGCTGGATGAACAGAAATTTCATGGGCGGGATTGCTGTTTACCCGTGGCTTTCATTATATAAGATACAGAATTAAGGGCGAACCCGTTCTTGCACGAGATAGAAAACGGCGGGTGCCTGGGCAGAAAAACAGGAAGTTTGATGATTACGGTTTATGGCATTAAAAATTGTGACACGGTGCGCAAATCGCTGAAATGGTTTGAAGCGCAAGGGATTGAAACCAAATTCCATGATTTTCGCGTTGATGGGCTGGAGCCAACCCAGGTTGAGGCCTGGCTTGACGAGGTTGGCGGTAAGGTTTTGATCAACAAACGTGGCCCCAGCTATCGCAATCTTTCCGATGCGGACAAAGCCGTTCTTGAAGCGGGTGGTGCGGATGCTGCCCGCGTGTTGGCGGCCCATCCGACCGTGATCAAACGCCCCGTTGTGGATTTTGGGACGGTGCGCACGGTGGCTTATGATGAAGCCCGCTGGAATGATTTGGTGTCGGCATAATGGATCAGGTTGTTGTGAAACCGAAAATCGGTGCCGTGCTGTTTGATTGCGACGGGGTGCTGGTTGATACCGAAAATTTGGGCAATGTCGTTCTGGTCAAGCTGTTGAACGAATATGGCTGCCCGGTGACCGAGGATATGACACATCAGCTGTTTATGGGCGGCACGCTGTCCATGATCGGTCCGAAAATGCACGAAATGTATGGTGTGACCCTGCCAGATAACTGGACTGACGAATGTTATGCCCGCACCTTCGAGGCGCTGCGCAATGACATGGAACCGTTTGACCATGTCGAAGATATTCTTGACCTGTTAGACGGGGCAAACATCCCCTTTGCCATTGGCAGCAACGGCCCGCATGACAAAATGGATATTTCGTTGGGTAAGGTGAATATCCTAAGCCGTTTTACCGGAAGGATTTGTTCTGCCCGTGATGTGCCGCACGCCAAACCCGCACCGGATGTTTATCATCTTGCGGCGCGCCGGGTGGGCGTTGATATTCATGATTGTATTGTCATTGATGACAGCGTTAGCGGCGTTCGCGCGGGTGTTGCCAGCGGGGCGACCACAATTGGCCTGGCCGGGGCCACAGCAGGGCCTTTGCTGCTGGAAAATGGCGCGCATTATGTTGCCAATGACCATCGTGAACTTTACGAGATGCTTAAAGGCTGGCTGGCCTGAACGGATAAATCTTGTAAATTTTGACGCAAAAACGGGCCCTGATTGGGGCCCGTTTTTGTATCCAGTTTTAGGGCTGGGGCTGGGGCTTATTGACCAACCACAATGCCTTCACGGCGTGGGTCGGCCCCGCCGGTCAGGCCGTCCGGGCCGATTTTAATGATATGCAGGCCGGAATTAAGGTCTCTGATATTGGTTTTAAATCCGGCGGCTTCCAACTCTGGTGCCAGTTCTGTGGCCTTTGTGTTGGCTTCGATATCAAAGGTGCCAAAACGGTTGACCAAATGCGGCATGGCCGCGGCCTGTTGCGGGTCCATGCCCCAGTCGATCATGGCGATGATGGATTGCGCGACATAACCAATGATGCGGCTGCCACCGGGCGACCCTGTGGCGATGACCGGTTTATCGCCCTGCATGACAATGGTGGGCGACATGGATGAACGAGGGCGTTTGCCCGGTTCGACCCGGTTGGCCACCGGCATGCCATTGGCACCGGTTGGCTTAAACGAAAAATCGGTCAGTTCGTTATTGAGCAAAAAGCCGTTTGTCATTAACCGGGAGCCAAAACCGTTTTCGATGGTGGTGGTCATGGAAACGACATTGCCCCACGAATCCACAATCGAGAAATGGCTGGTGCAGGGGAATTCGATGGCATTGTCATCGCCCCAGTTCGACGCATGGATTTCCGGTGGGTTGCCCGGTTTCACAGCATCGGCTGGCAAGGCCATGCCGCGATCAAGCAAGCGCGACCGTTCCGCGAGGTAACCTTCGTCCAGCAGGCCCTTGATATTCATCGGGACAAAATCGCTATCGGCCATATACCGCCCGCGATCGGCAAAGGCGAGGCGCGAGGCATCGCCAATCAGCCGCCAGCTGGTGGCAGAATAGGGGCCGTATTTGCCAATTTCATAGGGTTCAATCATACCCAGAATTTGCCCGACGGTCAGCGCACCAGACGAGGGCGGGCCCATGCCGCAAACATCGTAGCTGCGGTAAAAGGCGCAAACCGGATCCCGTTCCTTGACGTCATAGGCGGCCAGGTCTTCCTGTGACAGCAGGCCGGGATTCCATGTTGCCCCGCGGACCTTTTTGACAATCGCATCGGCAATAGGCCCGTTATAAAACGCATCAGCACCGCCCTGGGCCAGGGTGCGCAGGGTATTGGCATATTGCGGGTTTTTCAGCAATTTCCCTGCCGGCAGTGGCTCGCCTTTGGCATCAAGGAAATAGGCTGCCGCTTCGGGGTCTTTTTTAAGGCGTCCGCCATCTTCTTTAAGGAGCTCTGCCAAACGCGGGCTGATCAGAAAGCCCTTGTCAGCGCGGTCAATTGCCATTTCAAACAGGCTGGGCCAGGGCATTTGCCCCCATTTTTGATGCGCCTTTTCCAGCAGTTTCGGCGTGCCGGGGGTACCAACGGAACGCCCGCCCACAACCGCATCATAAAATTTCAGCGGTTTGCCATCTTTGCCCATGAACAGGTTTTCATCTGCGGCCATGGGGGCGGTTTCGCGGCCATCAAGGGTCGTCAGTTTCTTGTGCGCGGCATCGTAATAGACCAGAAACGCCCCACCACCCAGGCCGGAGGATTGCGGCTCCACCAGGCCGAGCATGGTTTGAACGGCAACCATTGCATCAATCGCGTTGCCACCTCGGCGCAGCACATCGGCCCCGGCCTGAACCGCCAGCGGATTGGCCGCACTGATCATCCAGTTTTGTGATTTAACGGCCTGACGTGCCTGATTGGTCGCCGAACCACTTTCAGGCGCGATGTCATCGGTGACCTGTTGTGCCTGGGCATGATGAGGAATGGCGGCAAGGCCAACGCCAGCCACGAATGCCGCCAGGGCAAGGCACGGCAGGGCGTGATAGGGGCGTGAAGGGGAGTTTATGAAGGGGAAAACAGAAAGAATGCTGTTGCGCGCCGCACGCTGGGGTGTGGCATCGACGGCTGCCGAAGAGAATTTTCCTGTCATGGCTTCCTATCTTCTTGTTGTGATGTTTTGACGATAGGAAGGAATGGTTTCAGAAAAATGCAAATTTGGAAAGCAAACAATCCCGCCTGGCGTGTATTGCCTTTTTTGCAATTCAGCTTTGGCGGGGCATCGGTTGTGAAACGGATGCCCCTTTTATTTGCCTAAAATCACGCCGCGTTTTTGCTTTTGGGGGAACTGTCGTCGTGATCGGCGACATTTTTCTTCATCCAGCCCAGAATACTATCGGCGGCATTCTGCCATTTGGTATCAAGCATCATGGCGTGGGCCATATGATCGAGCAGAATATAATCCGCGTCATAGCGCACAGCCGTATGATGAACCATTTCGCTGGGCACGATTTCATCGCGTTTTGAACCCATGACCAGCATGGGCGGCAAATCTGTCGGCGATAAAAAGACCGGATTTGTCCCAGCCATGTCCATAAGCGCCCGGTGGCTTTCGGTTTCCAGGCGGCCAAAATAGATCATGCCTTCGTCAGAGGCGACATCACTGGATAGCATGGCCCGCCCCAAACGGTTGCGTAACAGGGTGTGCGGCCCAATCGCCTGTAACCAGAACATTTGTAAAAACAGATCGGGCTGGGACATGGCCATCATGGCATTGTTTGCCAGTAACCCTTCGGGCGGAACCGACGCCATGAGGATCGCAGCCCGTGCCGGATGTTTTTCCAGATATTTTTGAACAACATAGCCCCCCATTGAATGACCAATCAGGATCGGGGTTTGGCCCAGGGTGTCGATGACGGTTTCAAGGTCTTCGACATAATCATCAATCGAGGCGAGGCTGCGCACATTCCGTCCGCCAGAACCGCCATGTCCGCGCAGGGAAAATGAAATCGTTTCATAACCATGATCGGCAAAATAGGTCAGGAAATGTTCATTCCAGCACCAGGCACCGGTGAAGGCCCCGTGAACCAGCACAACGGGGTTGGAACACAGGTGAGGGCCGGTTGGCTTGCGACGGAAAATTTCCAGTTCAGGACTCATCAGGGCCTCCTTACGCGGTTGTTTCGGGCGGATATCGGTCAAGGTTGCCGGGCTTTAGGGGCGTAATAGTCTATTGATCGTGGATTGGGCAAAGGCACTTTGCGGCGGTTGGCCCGGGCAGGCGGATGGCTGTTTCACACGCTGCGTCTGTATTGGCAGCATATAATCTGCCGGGCAAGCCGCGAATATCAATGATGTGTAATTTAACACATTATCCTTCAAATGACACGTTCCATCCCTTGTAGATAGGATTGCGGTCATCATGTGCATTACATATGATACGAATGACGACGCATGATCGACATGCAGTTCCCGGCAAGCAGGGTGAGATTGCCGGATATGAATTGCAGGTCATAAAAGGCCGGGGGTGATGGTAAAACTGGATGTCGTTGGGATATTTTCCGACCTGGACGACAAGGCACTGGCAGATGTTGAAAAACATGTGCGACGCCGTGTTTTTCAGCCAGGGGCGGAAATTATTGAATCCGAAGGGGATAGCAGTGATGTTTTCCTGATCCTTTCCGGTTCGGTGCGCGTGGTGAATTATTCCCTGTCGGGCCGGGAAGTGACATTGGAAGAAATTGGTGCCGGGGGCTGTGTTGGCCATTTGGCGGCAATTGATGGCGAACCGCGATCAGCCACTGTGCTGTCAGTTGGCGTGACAGAAGTTGCCATGCTTAACCCCGCCAGCTTTGAAACCGTGATTAAAAATCATCCTACTGTGGCATGGCGCGTGATTTGCGAACTGGCCCGGATTGTCCGGGCCTCCACACGGCGTATTGTCGATGTCAGTACCCTGGGGGCGAATGCCCGGGTTATTGCCGAAATATTCCGCATGGCGCAACCGATGACACAAGAAGACGGGTCTGCCGTGATAAAACCGGTTCCGGTGCATTCGGACCTGGCAGCAAAGGTCAGTACCTCGCGCGAGACGGTGGCGCGTGTTTTTGGCAGTCTGGCCCGTCAGGGGGTGGTCCTTAAACAGAATGACAGCCTGTTTGTCCCCGATATTGTACGTCTTGAGGCATTGGTAACGCAGTCTGAATGAGGAGAAGAGGGCGTCCTGTTGGCGAGCCGCCCAAATGCACCAGAACTGCGTTTGAACTGCGCCCGAACTGCGCCTGAATTTTAGAATAGCTAAAAATAATCTATCTTGTGATGGCTGTCACAGCCTCAGGATGGGGGGCAGCGTAAAGTCAGGGCGTCCGATCTAGTGATCGTGGCAAATCTCCCCCAAGAGATAAATTTACTGGCCGCTCCTTCGGGAGCGGCCATTTTTTTTGGTTTGTCGGTGGCATTTATTCTACTATCCGCAGCAGTGCGACGGAATGGTGAGAAGAAAATGCGAATATCGATTGGACTGGCGGGATTAAGTGGCATGAGTGCCGTGGCCTTGGGGGCCTTTGCCGCCCACGGTATGGCGGGCGACGATATGGCTTATGCCCGTGAATTGGTGGAAAAGGGCGCTCATTACCAGTTGGTTCATGCGGTTGTGATTGTGGCCGTGGCGGTTCTTGCGCTTGTCCGCCCCAATATACGTTTGCTGAGCTATGCCAATGCGGCCTTTTTGCTCGGAAGCCTGCTTTTTTGTGGATCGCTTTACACGATTGCCTTTAGCGGTGTGCGTGCCTTTGGCATGGTTGCCCCCTTTGGCGGGGTCAGCTTTATGGCCGGTTGGCTGATGCTTGCCATTGCCGGTTTCAAGGTGGTTCCAGCGCGTTCCGGTGCTGATGACGTGAATTGATATTATGGAATGCGATGTGGTGTGATGTGATGGCCGGTGCCGTCACATCATCATCGTGAAAGAAAACACGAAAAAAAGGCGTGATCCGAAAACGGGTCACGCCTTTTAAATTCGGGTAATCCAGCTTCCCTTACGGGTAAACTGATTACTTCATTTTCGCTTCTTTGAACTCGACATGCTTGCGCACGACCGGATCATATTTGCGAAACGAGAATTTCTCGGTGGTATTCCGCGGGTTCTTCTTAACAACATAGAAGTAACCGGTATCAGCGGTGCTTACCAACTTAACGAGGATCGAAGCGGGCTTCGCCATGTCTCTGCATCCTGTATTCAGGTGTGTCCTAGGCGGCGGAACATAAAGAATATGACCGCAGTGTCAACACATATTGGCGCATTGATCTGTTTTTTTAGTTTATTGCCTGTTTTATCGCGATTTTACGGCTGCTTTGCTGGCGAAAATAGCGATATGCGACCGGGTTTTTCAGGATGTCGAGCGCAACATCAACATCATATTTGTCGGTGCTATAGCTGGGTGGGCATTTTTTGCGCAGGGCACGACGTTCCGATTCATTTTTAAAATCAACCGTTCGCCAGGCCTGCATGATGTTGGCCAACTGGTTTTTTTGCTGCATTTCATGGGCAATCAGCGCTGAAGGGGACTGATTGGCAATGCCGGATGTGCATATCGCCGGATGCAAACCGATTCGATCAAACGTATAGCCCGACGGGGCCACCAGACGCGACCAGGTAAAGGTGATGCTGCCCTGGTTTCTCAGATCATTGATGGCCTGAACAGAACCTTTGCCAAAGCTGGTTGACCCAACCAGCACGGCCCTGCCACGATCCTGCAGGGCAGCGGCCACCAGCTCTGCCGAGGATGCGGTGCGCCCGTTAATCAGCACGACCAGGGGCAGGCCATTGGTGAAATCGCGCGCGTCAGCGGTAAAATTATGTTTGGCCGCCGGAACGCGGGTGGTGGTGGTGCCAATCGGACCGTTGCTGAGGAAGGCATCGGCAACCGACACCCCCTGATTTAATATACCGCCACGGTTGCCGCGCAAATCCAGGATAACGCCCACCAGCGGGCCGGAAGACCATATTTTGGCATCCGCAATGGCCTGTTCAATTTCGTCGGCTGTATCGTTATTGAAACTGCGCACCTCAACGATCAGGACATGATTGCGGATTTCGGCAAATACCGTGCGGGCAATGATCCGTTCGCGCGGCACTTCAAGCCTGCGAACCAGGCTTGACCCGGTCGGGTTGATTTCAAGCTTTGCGATACTGCCCGGTGCCCCTTTAAGGCGTTCGATCACATCTGAGCGGCTATGATTATAAAGGTCCGTGCCATCAACACTGATGATCTGGTCGCCCGCATGAATGCCGTAATTCAGGGCCGGGGCATTTTCGACAATCGTTTTAACCACCGGATAGCCATTTCCGGCAATCAGATCGACGCCAATGCCAATATATCCTTCGCGCCGGTCGCGGGAGGTTTCGGCACGGCTGGGGGTTTCATAGCGGCTATAGGGGTCCAGTCCATCAATCGCGCCCGAAATAAGCCGTGACTGGATTTCAAGCGCACTGGCCTGTCGGATTGCCGGTGAATAAATCCGATAGGTTCGCAGGCTCTCCATGATCAGGTTTACCCACATATTGCTATGGATATGGTTGTTGCTGTCGGCATATTCCGCGTCGGGCAGGGGCAGTTTTGCGACCTGATCCGCGCCATAACGCGCCACAAGATCATCCGGGGTGATTGCCACCGAAATTTCGGGATCAATCATTTCAAGCCCGTCAATCGCCTTTACGGTCAGTTGTTCGGGAAGAAGCGGGTCGATATAGCGGTTGCCCAGTAAATTCAAGGCCTGGGTAACGACGCTCCGGGTGGCCTCATCGCTGGTGTCTGTCAGGGGGGACAGTGGGCGAGATGTGCAGGATGACAATAAAAACAGGGCAAGTCCGATCGGGGTGATCACGGATTTGACAAAACCGACCCCTTTTACCCCGGAGCGGTGGCGGTACCCTTCAGTCATTGTAATCAGATATCCTGTATGCCGTGCGATTCCGTTAATGTTGCGTTGTGACGCCAGACATTGCCTGCCAATCATCATATGCCTAAAAAGCTGTCTACCACATGGATAATTCAAAGTTTTTTGGGGGTAGGAAGGCCATGGCGCAAGAATTTGCGACCGATGCCCGCTTTGTCAACCCCGGATGCCCATTGCCCATTGTACCCCTAAAACCCCGCCTTTGATGAAGGGCAGCAGGCCAAGTGTCAGGGCAAGTGTAACCGGAATCCAGATGCCCAATTGCAGCGCCATTGACGGGGTGCCAGATTGTTCCACTGCCAGCGCACCGGGCACCACCAAATGACCCACAATCAGAATGGTGAAATAGGGCGGAGCATCATCGCAGCGATATTCGCCCAGTTTATGATCACAGCATTCGCAGGTTTCACGCACTGTCAGATACCCGCTAAAGGCCAGGCCATGCCCGCAATTGGGGCATTTGCGCCGAAAACCACGGCGCAGGCCGGTAAAAAACCGCGACGCGCCGGATTCCGGGGGATAATCATGCGATGTATCATGCGGGTCGGGGGTCATCATTTTTAGCGTCCCTGACAGTGATTATGGATATCCATATGGAACTAATCATTTTTTTGCGATCAAACGTGTAAATTTAATGCACGCAAATGACCGTACGTATATGTTTGATTTAAACAATACCATTGTCGGAGCGATCCTTGCGATCGGCAAGCATTTTTACGTGTTCTCGTGACGCGACAGACAGACTCAGGAGCCTTCTCTATCATGGACAATTCTGACGATATCATTTCGCGGTTAAAGCAGGACTTCATTGAAGATACGATTGATCGGGTCGACCGGATCGAAACCACAATCGACCGGGTGGCCGGCGGTATGGATGAGGCATCGGCCGGTATCGCCGAATTGCGCCGCGAGGCGCACACGGTCAAGGGGCTTGCCGGGTCTTTCGGGTTTCCGCTGGTTGGGGCAATTGCCCATCGGCTGGAAGATTATATCGCCGATATGACCAAAATTGACGATCAACATGCCGCATCGCTGGTGGACTTTACCACCTGGATCCGCGAAATCGTTGAAAGCGGCACCAACCCTGCCGCGGAAGAAGAAATTCGTATTTTGCGTTCTTTGCCATCGCGTACGACATCGGGCGGTGCGGCAGATGGGGCAAAAGGAAAAACCGCCGGGCCGGCGAACCACCTGGAAGTCCTGATTGTGACGGCAACCGCCGTTCAGGCGCATTTTTTACAGCGCGAGTTGCGTGAACGCGGCTATCGCACCATTGCGGCGCGTTCTGCGGTCGAGGCCTTTCAAACGGTGGTGCAGTCACGCCCCGATGCGATCATTTCGGCGGCCGTGCTGGATGGGCTTAGCGGCATTGAGCTTATTCGTGCCCTTTCCGCGATGAAAACCCTGCAGGGCAAACCGTTGGGTCTTTTGACCAGTTTTGATGCCAGCCATCCGGACCTTGAAGGCCTGCCATCCAATGTGACCGTGATTACCAATCGCGGGCGCGAAACCACCAAGCATCTGGTGCAGTTTATTGAAACGCTGGGCTGATCCCGGCTATTTTCACACTATCTTTTTGATCGTTCAAAAAACAAAACCCCGCATTTTTCTGCGGGGTTTTGCTGTTCGGCGTGATTTATGATTTTGGCTTGCTGGCTGCGCGATTGGCCGTGCGCAATTTGCGCTGCTTTTTGAGCATTGTCTTTTTGCCATCGGCCTTTTTACCGGCTGCCTTTTTTGCACTGGCACGAAAACCTGGTTTGGCCCCGTGGCGGTCATTGCGATCACCGGGGCTGCGTTTGCCGCGTGGCGGGCCGCTGCGCCGTCCGCGGGGGCGTTCAACCAGGTCGCGGGCCGTAATATCGGCATGATCAGCCAGACGCAGCGATAGCGACCCGGTGGCCGCATCGGCATCGGCCACGCGCACCACAACATCATCCCCAAGGCGGAAGGTCTTGCCGCGATTTTCACCAACCAGACAATGATTGATCGCGTCGTGAACGTAATAATCATCGGGCAGGGTGCTGATCGGTACCAGGCCATCGGCCCCGGTTTCCTGCAAGGTGACAAACAGGCCAAAATGCGTCACGCTGGAAATTCTTCCCGGCAGTTCCGCCCCGACACGGTCGGCCATATAGGCCGCGACGTAACGATCAACCGAGTCACGTTCTGCCATTGCAGCGCGGCGTTCGGTTCCGGAAATATCCTCGCCAAGCTGTTCAAACCGTTCGCCATCCTGCGGGCGCAAGGCCCCTTCACCCAGTTTCAAACCGGCAATTAATGCGCGATGCACCAAAAGGTCAGCATAGCGGCGAATGGGCGATGTGAAATGGGCATAACGGTTCAGCGCCAGGCCAAAATGGCCGATATTATCGGGGCTATACATCGCCTGGGACTGGCTGCGCAAAACCACGGTATTGATTAGTTCGGCTTCGGGGGTGTCCTTGGCCTGTTGCAAAATCTGGTTGAAATCCCGCGGTTTCAGCACGGAACCCGGGCGCAGGTTATAACCGGCCCCTTCGAGAAATTCGCGCAGGGCTTCAAGCTTTTCCTCGCTTGGCGCATCGTGAATACGATACATGCAGGGCTGCTTAAGGCGTTCGAGTTCCTCGGCAGCACAGACATTGGCCGCGATCATGAATTCTTCGATCAGCTTGTGGCTGTCAAAGCGGGCACGCGGCGCCACGGCAACAATCTCACCGCGATCATTTAGCTCGATCTTGCGTTCAGGCACATCCAGTTCCAAAACGCCGCGTTTGTCACGTGCGCTCAGGAAGGCATGATAGGCCCCGTAAAGCGGGCGGATGACGGTATCAAGCAGCGGGGCCGTTGTTTCGTCGGGCGTGCCATCCATTGCGCGCTGAACCTGGTTATAGGTCAGGCGGGCGGCGGAATTCATCATGCCACGGCAGAATTTATGCCGCAATTTATGGCCCTTGGCATCCAGCCACATTTCAACCGCCATACAGCCGCGGTCTTCATGCGGGACCAGCGAACACCAGCCATTTGACAGTTCAAACGGCAGCATCGGCACAACGCGATCGGGGAAATAGCAGCTATTGCCGCGTTTTACCGCTTCGCGGTCCAGCGCGTCGTCGGGGCGCACATACCAGGACACATCGGCAATCGCGACCATGACATGCCAGCCGCCGGGGTTTTCCGGGTCGGTATCGGCCTCGGCCCATACGGCATCGTCAAAGTCGCGGGCATCTTCACCGTCAATGGTGACAAGCGGAATTTGCCGAAGGTCGGTGCGGTTATCCATCGGGGTTGCCTTGGATTCCCGGGCCTGAAGTTCAACTTCGGGCGGAAATTCAAACGGAATCCCACGGGCATGGATGGCAACCAGACTGATGGATTTGGGCTCGTTGATATTGCCCAGCACATCAACAATCCGGCCCTTGCGCAGGCCAAAATGTTTGCCGGGCAGCAATTCCGTCAAAACAAGTGCGCCGACTTCAAGGCCCGGATGGTCATCTAACGGCACGGCAATCTCGCCGCTATCTTTGCGGTCGGTCGGAACGACACGGCCTTCGCGCTGATTGGGGCGGAAAATACCCAAAATGCGCTGCGGTCCGCTGCCCAACAGGCGCATAACACTGGCATCATAGGTGTTTTTGCCGGTATAGCGCAGCTTGGCGAGGATTTTATCGCCAATGCCCGGCGCGCTGGGCCCATTGCTGCCACGCCGTGATGATTTTACGTAAATAACCGGCGGATCATAGGGTTCTTTCCAGACATTGGGACGGGCAAGGACTTCGCCATGTTCGTCCAGTCCGGTAATTTCCAGTACTTCGACCGGGGGCAGGCGACCGGGTTTGTTAAACCTTTTGCGCCCTGCAACGACGTCCCCGCCAAATTTCAGATCCTTAAGCAGCTTTTTAAGCTCGATCTTGGCCGCGCCACGGATATTGAAAGCGCGGGCAATTTCGCGCTTGCCAACCGGCGTCGGGCTCATCTCGACAAATTCGAGGATCTGCTCTTTGGTCGGGAAGGGAATGTTATCTTCGTTATTGTTCGCCAAGTTTGTGGCGTCCTTTCAAAATTCTTGTGCGGGCCAGAAGCACTTTTATCGTCAATTCCGGCCCGAAAAGGCGGGGCTGCCTTTTATTTGGCAGCCGCCTTTTTAGTGGTTGTCTTTTTTGCTGCCGGTTTTTTGGCAGTTTTTTTTGTTGCAGCCGTTTTCTTGGTTGCCGTTTTCTTGGCGGGGGCCTTTTTCGCCGGTTCTTTTTTTGCGGCGGTTTTCTTGGCACCCGAAGCCGCCGTTTTACCGGTTTTGGCTTCTTTTTCCTTTAAGGCTGCAATGGCCATTTCCAGTGTGACATCTTCTTTTTTGGTGTCACGCGGCAAATTGGCATTGGTTTTCTTGTGTTTGACAAACGGGCCCCAGCGGCCTTCGGCCAGCAAAATGGGTTCGTTATCGTCAGGATGTTTGCCAATTTCTTTGCCGGCTTTTTCACGTTTGTCGGCAATCAGGGTAATGGCGCGGTTTTCACCAACGGTCAAAACGTCGTCATCGGCCTTCAGGGACGCAAAAATGCTGCCGGCCTGAACATATGGCCCAAAACGCCCGATATTGGCTTTGATGGTTTCGCCCGTTTCCGGAAACACACCAACATCACGCGGTAATGTCAGCAATTCTTCCGCCTTGCTCAGATCAACGACGGAGGGTTCCAGCCCCTTGGGCAGCGAGGTGCGTTTGGGTTTAACTTTCTTGGGCTTGCCATTTTTGCCCTCGACGGTTTCTTCCTCGCCAAGCTGCACATATACCCCATAGGGGCCTTTGCGCAAGGTAATTTCCTTGCCGGTGGCGGAATCAACCCCCAGCACCTTTGGGCCGCCATCAAGCTCGGCGGTATCGCCGGCATTGTCATTGGCCACCATCGGGCGGGTGTAATTGCAGTCCGGATAATTGGAACAGCCCAGGAAGGCCCCGAACTTGCCCAGCTTCAGGCTTAAGGTGCCGTTTTCGCATTTCGGGCAGACATGCGGGTCGCTATCATCGTCACGCGGCGGGAACAGATAGTTTTCCAGCATCACCTGCAGGGCATCAAGAACATCACTGATCTTGAGCTCCTTGGCCTCGTCGACATTGCCTTTAAAGGCGGTCCAGAAATCGGTCAGGACATCGCGCCAGGCGCGTTCACCATTGGCGACATCGTCAAGCTGGTTTTCAAGCTCGGCAGTGAAATTGTATTGGACATACCGTTCAAAGAATTTCGACAGAAATGCCGTGACCAAACGCCCGCGATCCTGGGCGATAAAGCGGCGCTTTTCCAGGGTAACGTAATTGCGGTCCTGCAAAACCGAAATGATCGAGGCATAGGTTGACGGGCGGCCAATGCCCAGTTCTTCCAAACGCTTGACCAGGCTTGCCTCGGTATAGCGGGGTGGGGGCTGGGTGAAGTGCTGATCGACCGATACTTTTTCAAGGCCCGGTTTCTGCCCTTCTTTGAGCGGCGGGAGGCGACGGTCCTTGTCGTCGTCATCGGAATCATCCTTGCCTTCCTGATAAAGCTTCAGGAAGCCATCGAATTTCACGACCGAGCCATTGGCGCGCAAAACGACATGATTGTCATTGGATGCCAGATCAACCGCCACCTGGTCAAAGCGGGCATCTTCCATCTGGCAGGCGACGGTACGCTTCCAGATCAGGGTGTAAAGGGCCAGTTGGTCCTTATCAAGGTGGCGGGCAACCTGTTCGGGACGGCGGAAGACATCGGTCGGGCGGATGGCTTCGTGGGCTTCCTGTGCATTTTTGGACTTGTTGGCAAAGCTGCGCGGGTTTTCCGGCAGGTAATCCTTGCCATAATCCTTGTCGATCAGGCGCCGCGCACCGGCCAGTGCTTCGGAGGACAGCACAACGGCGTCGGTACGCATATAGGTGATCAAACCAACGGTTTCACCGCCAATATCAACCCCTTCATACAGGCGCTGGGCCAATTGCATGGTGCGTTTGGTGCCAAAGCCCAGCTTGCGCGAGGCTTCCTGCTGCAGGGTAGACGTGGTGAAAGGCGGCTGCGGACGGCGCTTGACGTCCTTTCGCTCTACCTTCGAGACCGTATAGCTGCGGGACTCGACCTTTTCCTTGGCCAGTTTGGCATCGCCTTCGCTGCCCAGTGCCAGTTTATCAAGCTTTTTGCCATCAAGATGGGTCAGGCGCGCACTGAATTTGCCTTCGGGGACGCCAAAATTGGCTTCCAGCGACCAATATTCATCGGGGCGGAAGGCTTCGATTTCAATTTCGCGTTCGCAAATCAGGCGCAGTGCAACTGACTGCACACGCCCGGCCGAGCGTGAACCGGGCAGCTTGCGCCACAGAACCGGCGAAAGATTAAAGCCCACCAGATAATCGAGTGCCCGGCGCGCCAGATAGGCATCGACCAGTTCCTGATTAAGGGCACGCGGATGGGCAATGGCCTCGGTGACGGCACGTTTGGTAATTTCATGGAATACGACGCGGTGAACATCTCGGCCCCGCAAAAGCTTTTTTTGTTCCAGAACGTCAAGAATATGCCAGGAAATGGCTTCTCCCTCGCGATCCGGGTCAGTTGCGAGATATATGGTATCGGACTCGCGTGCGGCATTCGCAATGTCCCTGATCTGCTTTTCCGACCGGCTGTCGGTTTCCCAGATCATGGCAAAGTTATTATCTGTATCGACCGATCCGTCTTTGGATGGCAAATCGCGGATATGACCAAAAGAGGCCAATACCTTATAATCATCACCGAGATATTTGTTTATCGTCTTGGCTTTGGCTGGCGATTCGACGATGACAAGATTCATTACTTCTTACGTGTCCGATTTTTGCGCCTGATGGCGGAAAAGGTATGCCGCAAAGCATATTGATCGCAAGTCTCCATCACAGAATGACGAAAAATGCGCACGGATTGTGTCTTGAAACGCTGTTGAAGTTTGATATTGGGCTTATTTCAACGACGGCAAGACTCAATTAGGGATACGCGATACCCTATTTCCGGGGTGACGTTCAACCCTTCCTGAAATTTCAAGTTCGATCAGCAGGGTGGAAACAACCCCCGCAGACAGGTTGGATGCCCGGATCAGACTGTCAATTGCCATCGGCGCACTTGAAAGCAATTCATATAATTTATCAGCAGCAAGGGCCGCGTCGTTCAAAGAGGATTCTGGCTTCAAAACGGGCGGCTTTACAGCGATTTTCGCGGTTTTTTCCGTTTTATTATTTTCCCCGTCATCGGGCATTGTTGCCCGGTCCTGATCCATACTTGCCAGAATTGCTTCAATGTCGATTGCCCCGCTATTGGCAGGGGCAGGGCGACTGTCGGTATTAAAGCTTGGCATCGGGGCATCAAATTGCCGGGGGGCTTGTGCGGGCCCCACAACATCAAGAATGGCATCAATGGAGTCGCACAATACTGCCCCGTCGCGGATCAGGCTATTGGGCCCCGCCGCACGCGGATCGGCCGGGGAACCGGGAACAGCAAAAACATCGCGCCCCTGTTCGCCTGCCATGCGGGCCGTAATCAGGGAGCCGGAATTACGCCCGGCCTCTATCACCACAATGCCTTGCGACAGGCCGGAAATGATACGGTTGCGGCGCGGAAAATGCCGTGCCTGCGGTTTCAGGCCCGGCGCCATTTCGGAAATAACACAGCCATTTTCACAAATGCGCCGGTACAGATCGGCATGTTCACGCGGATAAATAACATCAACACCCCCCGCAACCACGGCAATTGTCGCGCCGGTATTGCGGTGCGTTGATATCGATAAGGTGCCGGTTTGTTTTTTTAAGGCGTTGATGGCCCCTTCATGGGCCGCACCATCAATGCCGCGTGCCAGCCCCGATGCCACATTATACCCGGCCAGGGCAAGTTCGCGCCCCAGCTTGCCTGCAAATTGACAGCCGCCCAACGATGCATTGCGCGCGCCGACAATGCCAATGGTGGGGGCGTTTAACAAATCCGGGTCCCCCAGCACATAAAAATAGGGCGGTGCATCCTCGATCGCGGCAAGGGCGGGCGGATATTCCGGGTCCCCCCAAATGATGGGGCGGGCAGAAAGAACCCGGGCGCTGTCGATTTCGGCAATCGTATCGTCGCGCGTGGCAATTTGTACCGGGCGCTTGGCCCGGCTTTTGGCAATGATGTCAGGCAGGGCATCCAGTGCCGTGCGGGCGGAGCCGAATTGCTCAAGCAAGCGGCGAAAAGTCACCGGTCCGATCTGGCTGCTTCGCGCAAGGCGCATGCGGGCCAGTCGTTCGGATTGGGGAAGTCGCTCGGGTTGTGATGTGTGTAAAGTCATAACGCCGGGATTGTGACTATCCGGGCGTTAAAACGTCAAGCATTTCTGATGCACAATCAGAAAGTTAATGATCTGGCATGTCCTAATTTTCCTCGGTGGTCGCGTCTGCTTTTTTCTTATCGCCAATTTTGGGTTCGGTGCCGTTTAGCAGGCGGCGGATATTGGCGTGGTGGGCGGCCCAGACAATGACGGCCAGGAACAGGGCAAGCCAGCCAGCGCCGACATCATGTGCGATGAAAAAGGCGGCTAGCGGCGCCACAGCAAGGGCCATCAGGGCAGAAAGTGACGAAATACGGAAAATCAACGCCATCACCAGCCAGGCCAGACAGGCAATAATCCCCATAATCCAGTTGACGGCCAAAAGCGTTCCGAGGGTGGTGGCAACTCCCTTGCC
>JBNKVZ010000065.1:0-22605 GCA_050299455.1 Thalassospira sp. | reverse complement strand
CTGACCAAAGGCCCGCTGCAAACGCGGGATCATCGGGGTGCTGCGCATCATGCCTGCCCGCATGATCCAAAGGGTGGCAAGCAGCACATAAAGGCCCAGCCAGGTCGCATATAAACGCACCGGTGTCAGCCAATAATCATCCACCCGCATCCAGACGCAGCCAAGGGCGGCAAGCGCACAAACCGGTGCCATCCACAGGCTGTAGCGAAAAACAACATCACCCCACCGGCCAAACAAGGTTGTCATCGCCCCGGATTGCACCGCACCGAACAGCAAATAGCTGAGCCAAACCGCAGCGGCCAGCACCACCATACCCGTGCTGGTATCGCGGCCCAAAAGCTGTTCCCAACCGCCCAATGCACCCAGCAGCAAAAACAAAAACACACCAGCCGCCTGTAGCGGATAAAAGAACCGATATAGCGTTCCCAAAACCTGGCGGACCGCCTTTAAAAGCCCGGGTTTTTCCCGGGTCAGCATGATGCCGGTGGCAAAGGCCGCCCCTGTCAGCATCGAGCCCCCCAGGGTGGATTTCAGAAAATCCATAAAGGCGGTAAAACCAACCACATTCAACAGCGTGCCCAGCACATAGGCCATGATCCAGAACACGCCAATCGACACAACGCCAAAGGATATCGATAATTTGACATCCCAAATCGCCGGGCCAATCGCCTGATAAGGTATAGGCCCCATCAAACCGCGCGAGGCAGCATCCAATTTGCCATCAGGATTGTGGTTAGGGCTGGGGCTGGGGCTGGGGCTGGGGCTGGGGCTGGGGCTGGGGCTGGGGCTAGGGCCGGGGCCGGGGCTGGGGCTGGGGCTAGGGCCGGGGCCGGGGCTGGCGTCAATATCGGGATGGGAACCCGTCTTTTCCCCCTCCGCCGTCGCATAACGCGCCCGCCACAACGCCACCAGCGCCCCGACCCAGACAGCCTGGCTTGTGAAAAAACCGAACACCACTGTCCCGTCAAGATGCGCAAACCCGACAATATGCTGAAAAGCAGCAACCTGCCCTGCCGCCAGTACCGCGACCAGCACGGTAAAGGCCAGGGCAGCAAAGAACCGCCCATGCGTTAGCGCAAACCAGCAGCAATAAGCACTTGCCGCCACAAACATGGCCAAGGGGGCAATTAACAGGCCGCGCTCGGCCTGGTCCCACAAATACCATGCCGCCACGCCGTAAAATCCACCGCTTAACGGGAACAGCCACCACAATTTGCTCATTGTGCCTTCATATCCATTTGTTTTTCCTTTGGGCTGTCTGCCTGACCCGCAGGGTTTTCAGGGGCCAGCTGCAGCATACCCGTTTTTGCGTTTTACGCGCCCCGCAATCGGCCACGAGATTACGGATTTTTCAAGGCCACGTCACAACCAAGGGTCATTATGGCAGTTTAGGGAACAACTTTCGAAAAACAAAAGCGTTATTAATTTCAGCCCCCTATCACAAAGGCCTTCGCCAGACGGCCACCTGTAACCTGATCCAAGGAACAAACAGCGCGCCCTGTTGTTATCAAAGGAAAGATTTTTATCAGCCTATGGCCGCAGACGGCATGCCAAACATCAAGGCCCCTGCACGTATTGGCCTTTATCGCCAGGAAACAGCGCCTGGGCTGATTGTTAAATCCCGTTTCACAAAACTTCTTTGAAAGGAGTTCCCCATGGCGAAAGTGCAACTGGCCGTTCTTGTTGGCAGCAACCGCAGCGGATCGATCAATCAGAAACTGGCCCATGCCCTTATTGATCTGGCCGGCGACCGTGTGGATGCCCACGTCATCAAAATTGATGATCTGCCCATCTATAACCAGGACCATGAAGGCGACCGCCCCGAAACGGTTAACCGCTTTACCCGCGAGGTTGCCGCCTGTGACGCCGTTTTGATGGTCACACCGGAACATAACCGGTCGATCACGACGCTTTTGAAAAACGCCATCGACTGGGGGTCAAAACCGGCTGACAAAAATGTGTGGAAAGGCAAGGCGACCGCCATTACCGGCACGTCGCCCGGTGCCATTGGCACGGCCGTCGCCCAACAGCATTTACGCCAGATCATGGGTATTCTCGGCGCATTGGTAATGGGCGGTGAAGCCTATATCGCCTTTAAACCAGAGCTGATTGGCGATGACGGCAGCATTGCCATCGAGGATACCAAGACCTTCTTGCAGGACTATATCGATAATTTCCTGCATGTAGCCGAAAAACTCACGGCCTAAGCCCGTTATTACCAACCTGCACTGATCGAAACATATCCGTGCAGCCTAATTCAGCGGGCGGGCTTTTCCAGCGCTCTTGCCAATTGCGCCTGAGCCACGCGGCACGTCGCGCCTCACCCGTTCTCAATAAATTTTACGCATTGCAAACCGGTAGAAGCCAGCGCCAGAGCAGCCGACAGGGCAACATGTTTTAAAAACACAAAGAAGCCGCCGGGAAATGCCGGCGGCTTCTTTGCATATAATATCTATTACCTTGCGCTAACCGATTGATCAGGCGCCGCGTTCCGCAATCATTTTCTTGATTTCGGTAATCGCGAGCGCCGGGTTCAGACCCTTCGGGCAGGTATTGGTGCAGTTCATGATCGTGTGGCAACGATACAGGCGGAACGGATCTTCCAGCGCGTCAAGACGTTCGCCGGTATATTCGTCACGCGAGTCTGCCAGCCAGCGATAGGCCTGCAACAGAACAGCCGGGCCGAGGTAACGGTCCGAGTTCCACCAATAGGACGGGCAGGCCGTCGAACAGGAGAAACACAGGATACATTCCCACAAACCATCAAGCTTGGCGCGTTCGTCATGCGACTGCAGACGTTCCCCGTCCGGCGGGGTCGGGCTGTCGGCCTTGAGCCACGGCTCGATCGAGGCGAGCTGGGCATAGGGCTGTGACAGGTCAGGCACCAGATCCTTGACCACCGGCATATGGGGCAGCGGATAGATCTTCACATCCCCATCGATATCATCAATCGGCTTGAGGCATGCCAGGGTGTTGCGGCCATCGATATTCATCGCGCAGGAACCGCAAATACCTTCGCGGCAGGAACGACGGAATGTCAGGGTCGCATCGATTTCGTTCTTGATCTTGATCAGCGCGTCCAGAACCATCGGACCGCAGGCATCAAGGTCAAGCTCATAGGTATCGGTGCGCGGATTGTCGCCGGAATCCGGATCATAACGATAGATCTGGAATTTCCGGGTATTTTTCGCGTTCGCCGGTGCAGAGAACGATTTACCGTCCTGCACGACCGAATTGGCGGGAAGTTTGAATTCAGCCATCTCTCAAATCCTCTCTCTCCGCGCCTTAATATACGCGTTCCTTCGGCTCGATATATTCAACTTCATCGGTGAGGGTGAAGCTGTTAACCGGGCGATAGGTGAGGTCAACGCCATAGTTGTTGTCCCAGGCAACTTTGGCAATGGTGTGCTTCATCCAGACTTCGTCATCGCGCTTGGGATAATCTTCATGCGCGTGCGCCCCGCGGGATTCATGGCGCGCCTCGGCAGAATTCATGGTGGAAGCGGCACAAACCATCAGGTTTTCCAGTTCCATCGTTTCTACCAGATCGGAGTTCCAGATCAGCGAACGGTCAGACACGGAAACATCTGACAGGCTTGATGCGGTTTTGGCGAGTTTTTCAACGCCTTCACCCAGGATTTCGGCTGTCCGGAACACACCGCAATTGCCCTGCATGACCTTTTGCATTTCCAGGCGAATTTCGGCGGTCGGGCGGGCACCCTTGGCCCAGCGCAAACGGTCGAAACGATCCAGGGCTTTCTGGCCGTCAGATGCCTTAAGCTCCTTGAAGGATGCCTTGGGATCAACCAGTTCAGCCGCGTGCATGCCACACGCACGACCAAACACAACCAGGTCAAGCAGCGAGTTCGTGCCCAGACGGTTGGCACCGTGAACCGACACACAGGCCGCTTCGCCAGCAGCCATCAGGCCCGGAACGATCCGGTTGGGGTCATCCGCCGTCGGGTTAAGGACTTCGCCCTTATAGTTGGTCGGAATGCCGCCCATATTGTAATGGACCGTCGGCAGGACCGGGATCGGTTCCTTGGTCGCATCAACACCGGAGAAAATCTTGGCGGTTTCGGTAATGCCCGGCAGGCGTTCCCACAGGACTTCCGAACCCAGATGCTCAAGATGCAGATGGATATATTCGCCATGTTCGCCAACACCGCGACCATCGCGAATTTCCTGGGCCATACCACGCGACACAACGTCACGCGAGGCCAGGTCTTTCACGGTCGGTGCATAACGTTCCATGAAACGTTCGCCTTCGGAGTTGGTCAGATAGCCACCTTCGCCGCGTGCGCCTTCGGTGATCAGGCAGCCCGAACCGTAAATGCCGGTCGGGTGGAACTGAACGAATTCATGATCCTGCAGCGGAATGCCAGCACGCGCTGCCATGCCGTTACCGTCGCCGGTGCAGGTATGGGCAGAGGTGCAAGAGAAGTAGGCACGGCCATAACCGCCCGTTGCCAGGATGGTCATCTTGGCGTTGAAACGGTGCATGATGCCGGTATCGAGGTCCCATGCCACCAGGCCGCGGCAGGTGCCGTCATCATCCATGATCAAATCAATGGCGATATATTCAACAAAGAATTCGGCTTTGTGCTTCAGGCACTGCTGATAGAGCGTATGCAGCATAGCGTGACCGGTACGGTCAGCCGCAGCACAGGCGCGTTCAACCGGGGCCTTGCCGTGGTCACGGGTGTGGCCACCAAACGGACGCTGGTAAATTTTGCCTTCTTCGGTACGCGAAAACGGCATGCCGTAATGTTCAAGTTCATAAACAGCCGGCACTGCGTTACGGCACATATATTCGATGGCATCCTGGTCGCCAAGCCAGTCCGACCCCTTGACGGTGTCATACATATGCCACTGCCAATGGTCCTCGGAAATATTCCCAAGCGAGGCACCAATACCGCCCTGGGCGGCAACAGTGTGGGAACGGGTCGGGAAAACCTTGGAGATACAAGCCGTTTTCAGACCGGCTTCAACCGTGCCGAGCGTGGCACGCAAACCGGCACCACCGGCACCCATAACGACGACATCGTAGTTATGGTCAATAATTTTATAGGATTCTGTCATTTCTCAGGCTCCGGCAAAAACGATTCGCAGCACCGAAATAATCGCGGCAACAGACATAAAAAACGTCAGCGCACGGATCAACAGCAGCGAAACAATTTCTGCTTTACGGTTATGCACATAATCTTCGATCACAACTTGCAGGCCGAGAACGAAATGCCAGGCAACCGAAATGACCAACAAGACCATCATGGTTGCGTGGAAATAGCTGCTTAACCAGGCATGAACGGCATCAAAGGATGCGGTATGCCCTGCAAGGATAGAATAAATAAACCACAGTCCCAACGGCAGATTAGCCGCAGCGGTGACGCGTTGCGCCCACCAGTGCGAAGAGCCGCTTTTGGCGGAACCGAGGCCGCGAACACGGCCCAGATCGGATTGCATCTTCATAACAACAACCTTGTCCCCATTTGCCTGGATCAAACCAGACCGATAATCCAGGTGATGATGGTCAGCACGACTGCCGCGCCAAGAACGATCGGGTTGGTTTTAGCAGCCCCTTCATTCGACAGGCAGCGACCGGAATCCCAGACCATATGCCGGAGACCGTTGCAGGCGTGATAGAAAAACGCCACTGTCCAACCGAACAGCAACAACAAACCAAACCACGAGGTGAAAAATGCCTGATAGCCCTCGAACGTATTCCGGCCATCGCCTGCGGCGATAAGCCACGACGTCAGGAATACGAAACCAATGGCAAGGCCAATGCCCATGATGCGGAACGAAATGGACATTTTGGCCGTCAGCGGGAGCCTATACACCTGAAGGTGGGGAGACAGCGGCCGATTGGCTTTGCTCATAACGGAATTGCCTCTTCTCAAATAGCTGGCGGGAAAGCAGGGATTATTTACTCACGAGACGGGGGTAAGTCAATCTCAACGCCCTTGAAAACCAAAGAAATCTGCGAATTAAGGCCATCCCTGCCCTTGATTTAGACTTGTTTCATATAGCTGAACCCAAGGCAATATCCCCCTTAGTCGGAGATATCTCCTGCTATAAAACCCCTCAACACCCCAATGCCTTATTTTTCACTTTTCTACGATTCAAGACCGTTTGGGGATCAAAATAATATGGTCAAAATCCAAAAGTACAGCGGAGTCATATTTTCCGGCGTCGTCGCGCAAAGCAAAATCCGCTGCCGCGCGATCCCGCACTGCAACCAGTCGCACCCTTAATGCCCCCACATCATCGCGCCCCGGCAGATCAAATTTATCCAGAATTTCCGACCAGGCAAAAACGGTATTTCCGGCAAAGGCCGGGTTGGCATGACTACCGGCATTAATCGCCAGAATTTTAAACGCATTGCCCAGGCCATTAAAGGCCAGCGCGCGTGCCAGCGACATCACATGGCCACCATAAATCAGCCTTTTGCCAAACCGGCCCTGATTGGCAGTGATCTGGTCAAAATGGACTTTGGCGGTATTTTGATACAGCCGTGTTGCCAGTTGATGTTCGGCCTCTTCCATCGTCATGCCATCCACATGATCGATCTTTTCGCCAATCTCGTAATCATCCCAGAAATGCGGCGACCCGGCCAAATCACAATCATAGCCCGTCAGATCCAGCCCAACCGGCACCTGAAGGGCCCTGGCTTCCACAACAGCGGGCAGATCGGGCAGGCAGGTTTCAGGGGCAGGCGCATCGGGGTTCTTTTTATGGACCATGACCCAGCGGTTATAATCCACCACCATTTCCCCATGCTGGTTCCGTCCGACCGAATTGACGTAAACCACCCCGGTTTTACCGTTGGAGTTTTCCTTTAGGCCAATCACCTTTGAAACGGTGGCAACCGTATCGCCGACATAAACCGGCACCCCGAAAACACCCCCGGCATAACCCAGATTGGCCACCGCATTAAGCGACACATCCGGCACGGTTTTGCCAAACACCATGTGAAAAACCAAAAGATCATCCACCGGCGCATCGCGAAACCCGATGGCCCGGGCAAATTCGGCCGAGGATTGCACGGCAAAACGCGGCCCATAAAGCGCAGTATAAAGCGACACATCCCCCGCCGTGATGGTGCGCGGGGTGGCATGGCGCAATTCCTGCCCCATGCGGAAATCCTCGAAATAATTGCCGGGATTGTTTTTGGATGTCATGGCCTGATCCCCTGTTTCCTGCCGGTCTCTGGGTGCAAGACCCAGGCGTCAAATCCGGGTGCAAATGCGCGATGGTCAGTCTTGCGCCGACATGGCTTCAATCCGCTCGGCCAGCGACACCAACCGGCGGGCTGTCACCACATGCAGGTTTTCAATCAGCTTGCCATCCACCACAACAACCCCCTGCCCCTGGGCATCGGCCGCCTCATGGGCAGCAATGATTTTGCGGGCCCAGGCAATTTCGCTATCCGCCGGGGCAAAGGCGCGGTTCGCCGCCGCGATGGTTTTGGGATGGATCAGGGTTTTCCCATCAAACCCCAATTCGCGGCCCTGCTGGCAGGCATGGGCAAAACCATCCTCGTCTGACAGGTCAAGATGCACCCCATCAAGAATGGCAAGGTCATAAGCACGGGCCGCCAACATGCACAGCCCCAGGCTGGTGATCATTGGTAAACGGTCGCGGGTATGCGCACAGTTAAGGTCCTTTGCCAGATCGGACGTGCCCATCACAAACCCGCCCATCAACGGATGCGCCCCGGCAATATCACGCGCATTGAGCATGGCAAGCGGCGTTTCCATCATGCACCAGATGCGCATATCGGCATGTGCCCCTTCGGCCTGCAGGATGGCGGCAACCTGGCGGATGGTTTCCGGGCTTTCGACCTTGGGCAGCAAAATGGCATCGGCCCGGCTTTTGGCCACCGCCACCACATCCTCATAGCCCCACGGGGTATTCAGGCCATTAACCCGCACCTGAATTTCACGCGGTCCATAGCCCCCTTCATCAAGGGCGGCCACAATTTGCGCACGCGCTGTTTCCTTGGAGTCGGGGGCAACGGCATCCTCGATATCCAAAATCAGGCCATCGGCAGGCAGGGAACTCCCCTTTTCCAGCGCCCGGGCATTGGAGCCCGGCATATAAAGAACCGACCGGCGCGGCCGCGACGAAACTGCCATGACAAGCCTCATTGAAATTTTAGTTTAAAACGAAGAAATTTTCTTTCCTAAAATTACCAGACTGTTTCGCAATGCAGCAAGCGGAAATTTCGGCATCAGACCATTTGCAGCCCCGACAAAGGTACAATCGCCAACACGGAATACCGCCTCGCAACACCCGACAATTTCCGATATCGCCATGTAAATCGCCATGGAACGAGATAGGGAACGCGCAAACCCTGCTACAGCGCCAGATAGACCAAGGCCGGCCCTATAGGAGCCGGCCCATCATCTTCATTGCGCTTAGAACAATTTATAAAGCGGGCTGCTGGCCGCGGCATCCATCACCCGCACGGTGGCACTGCGCCCGGCCACCAGGCGCACATTTTGGGGCACGTCATCAAGGCTAATACGGACGGGAACGCGCTGGGCCAGACGCACCCAGCTAAAGGTGGGTTTCACATTGGCAAGGTTGCCATTTGCGCCCGTGCGTTCACTGTCCTGAATCCCGGCAGATATGCTGGCGACATGGCCGTAAATCGGCTTTGGCTGGCCCATCAGTTTGACCTCGACCCGGTCGCCCACGGTGATGCGGGCCAATTTGGTTTCTTCAAAATATCCGGCAACGTAATAGGAACTGCCATCAATCAATGCGGCAATGGCCTTGCCAGCCCCGACATAATTGCCTGGTCGCAGGGAAAAGTTGGTCAAGGTGCCATCCACCGGGGCCACAACACGGGCGCGGGTCAGGTTCAGCTTTGCCAGATCAAGATTGGACTGTGCCAGGGCAACATTGGCCTTTGCCGTGGCAAGGGCGGTTTCGACCTGTTCCTTTTTCTGCCGTGAAACTGCATCGCTGCTGAGGTTTTTATAACGATGCACTTCACGTTCGGCCTGTTTTTCGCTAGCAAGCGCACTGTCGAGCTGTGCTTGCGCCTGGTCTTGCGCAACCTTGAACCGGGCTGTGTCAATTTCAAACAGGGGATCACCGGCTTTGACCGTCTGGTTATCACCGACATAGACCTTGCTTACCAGGCCGGAAACATCGGGCGCAATCGCCACCACATCGGCACTGATACGGCCATCACGGGTCCAGGGGTCGTTCATATAATAATCCCACAGCTGCATACCGGCGATAACGGCGACAACAAGCAAAACCCCGGTCAGTAAAAACCGACCGGCACGGGAAAACCATTTTTTCATTTCTCACCTACCTAATAAAGACTGCCGTGATCCCGGCCAGCAGCAATACAAACAGCGCCAGGTCAATCAGGGCAGGATGATACGTGGCGCGGTAAAAACCCACGCGCAGCAAAACTTTTCGCAGCAACACCAGGCTGCACCAGGCCAAAATTGCCGATACCAGAAAGCTTGGCAGGAAAACGCCATACAGATCGACCATTGCGTTAATCATGCGTGTCCCTCCAGGCTGGTTGGGGTTTGATCATTTGCACCGGCAAAAGACAGCGCGACCGAGCGAAAATTCCGGCTAAAATCCGGCTCACCATCGCGGGCCAAAACCCGGCGCATGGCAACAAGGCTCACCACCAGGCGCCGCTTGATATGCGGGGCGATCTTGGCCCCCGGCCCGCCGGGTTTTGCCTTGTCGCGCGATGATTTATCAGCATCAGACGACGCCTGATCTGGAGAACAGGAAATGTGGTGTGGAAAGGCATCTTCTGTAACCAGCATCAAGATTTCATCAAGCAGGTTAAGAAGTTCGCCATCCGGCACGCGGTCATAGTCGTCGGTGCGCAAATCAAAATGCGTGCCCATGACGGTTAAAAACCGGTCCAGACGGGCGCGAACATCGCCCCCAAGCATCCGGCGGACCCGACGCAAATCCAGCAGGTTGGCTGCAATCGAGACTTCGGGCATCGCGCGCATCAAGCGGGTGCGATGCACCGGGGCTAGGGCCAGGCGGGGCAAAATCAAGCCCTGCCGGTCCAACAGACGGCGCAAAACGGCCATACGGGGCTTTTTCGAATCCTGACGGGCAAGGCTGGAAAGGTCCCGCCAGTTTGCCTCCAACATGCGACGAATGCTGTGATCGGGTGAAATGGACCGCACCATCGATGTCACCACCGCGGCCACAACAAACCCCGTCACCATTGCCACCGAAGCATCAATCGAACTGGCAAAATTGCCGCTATATCGTGTTGAAATGTTGAGCAGCATCACCGTATTGACCGCCATCGGCAGGGCAAATACGAAGGTTTTTGGCGACGGGATCAACACCCCGATCCATAACAGATAAGGCGCAAACACGGCGGCGAGCAGCGGGAAACCATCAATCGAGGGTAAAACGGCATAGCCATAAAACAGCGTCACCACGACCGCAATCAGCGTATAGCTGATAAAGCCCTTTTGCGCTGGCACCGGATCATCAAGAAACGACAGGATACTGGTGGCAACGGCCGCCATCATGGCCGCCTGGGATCCATTGGGCCAGCCGGTTTCCACCCACATCAAACAGACGATTGATATCGCAATCACCGCTGTTAAGGCAGAGCGCAAGGCCAAGCCATAATCCACATGCAGCGAGGGCTTGTCGCCGCGATCACGCCAGCGATCGACCACCAGCCGGGGAGGATTGCCCTCGCGGATACCGGCCCACAGCAATTGGCAATCATCGTAAAAGCCGATCAAGCGGTGCAAACGCACACATAAATTGATCACCAGCAGGTCATGCCAGTTCCGGTTGACCTCATATTGTCGGGATAAGGTGGTGATCTCGCGATGCAGGGCATCAATGCAGGTTCGATCAAGCGGATCAGCCGATATATCCTGCATCCAGGCATCCACCTTGTGCAGCAAAGCCGATACATCCTTTGGCATGCCCTGGTCGGTGGCATTCAGGGCACTGATGCGATCATGCAGGCTATACAGCGAGGGCAGCAGGGCTGCCATTGCGTTTTGCAAGGCCTGCAAAGGGCGCGTCATGCCATTTAACGCCGAACGTTCATACCCCACATGCACCGCAAGGCCATGAATTTCGCCAATATCGGCGAGAAGACGGATGCGGTCATCATGCAATTGTCCGTCATCCTGCGCACCGGCAAAGCTGAGCGCGGCAAGCTCGCGCACATCCTTTAACGCACGATCAATGCGCGCGGCCAGCACCGGCCCCAAATGGCGCGGAAAAAACACATGACTGACAATGGTGGCACACAGGATGCCCAGGGTAATTTCCTGTACGCGGGCGACAGCAACGTCAAAAATCGTTCCCGGATCGGTGACACAGGGAAAACCGATAATCGCTGCCGTATACCCGGCCAGCATGAAAATATAGCTGCGCGGCGTGCGATCCAGGCGGGACAAATAAAGGCACAAGCCCACCCAGCCTGCCATCATCATGGTGAGCAAGACCGGCGCATCCACCACATTGGGAATAAGGGCGACGGCGAAAACACCGCCAACGATGGTCCCGATCACGCGGTACATTGCCTTTGAGGCCAAAACACCCGTCAGCGGATTGGCCACAATATAAACCGTTGCCATTGCCCAGACCGGACGGTCGAGGTCAAAGGCCAGGGCAATAAACAGGGCCAACAACGCCGCGACAAGTGTCTTGGCCGAAAACAGCCAGTCATCCAGCCCCGGACGGGACGCGAGAATATTTTTTAACATCACACCTCCCTATCGTTACGTGGTTGTGGAATTTTTTGCCTCACGGCAAGTCAGCTTTGCCAAAAGCTGTTTTAAAACCCTAAGGGTCGTTTCCAGATCATCACCCTCGATATCGGCGGTAATCGTCTCGCGCACCTGAGAGAGGATCTGTTCGATCTTGATGGCCTTTGCCGCACCTTGCGGCGTAAGCGAGACCATCTTGGCCCGACGATCCGCCGGATCAGCAACACGCTGCACCATGGCATCGGCCTCCAGCGCGTCCATCACCCTTACAAGCGACGGGCCTTCAACGCCAATTTCATCGGCAATGGCCCCCTGGCGAACCGTTCCGCCACGACGATGAAGCACAATTAACGGCAACGCCGTTGTTTGCGACAGACCATGAATCTGCAACGCATGATCAATCTCGCGGCGCCATTTGCGCGCGACATTAATCAGGGCACCCCCCATGGTCAGATGTTCGGAAAAGCGATCAAAATCTTTCATGGAATATAGATAGCATTGAATTAGTTTGAATCCTATCTATTTTAATTCCAATCAGACATGATCTGATTGCATGGCAAACTATCGTTTATAAATCAGCCTGTTACCTGGGGCATACCTCCTGCCCCAGCGCTGAATATCGCTTAAAACGCGCACACAAAAACACACGCTCCGGCCACTGCCGCATGACAAAAGCCCGAGATGCCCAAAATGAAAACAGGGGAAAATTTACTGGAAAGGATTGCCAAACAATCCCGGTAACAGCTGCTGGGTAAAAGGCGGAACCTCGTTCAGCGGGCGGCCATTGGACAAAAAGACAACACCGGTCTTTTGTTCGGGAAACCAGGAAATTTCCGCGCTATAGCCAAAATAGATGCCATCATGCCCCCAAACCGGCCCCCAGTCGCTTTGACCGACCATCACCCCATATCCATAGGAGCCATTGCCGGCAAAACGGGTATCGGTTGTCATCCGCTTGATCGCCTTTGGCCCCAAAAGGACGCCATCGGCAAACAGACCGCGCAAAAAGGCCAGCATATCGCGCGCATTTGACACCACCCCGCCATCGGCGAGATGATCGCCCACGTCATAATCCGTCACATCTTCAAGGTTGCCATCCCCGTCAGCATCATCATAGCCGCGTGCAATGGCACGATCCCGCGGGAAGCTGCCAAAACTGGTGGCATCCATTTCCAGCGGGGTAAAAATGCGTTTTTCAAACACATCCTCGATCGGGGCCTGTTCGATTTGTTCGATGATATAGCCCAACAGGATATAATTGCTGTTGGAATTGGCATAGGCACTGCCAGGTGGAAAAACCGCATCGCGATCCGCAATCAGGGGCAAAAGCTCGGCATTGCGCCAGCCATGCTGCGGTTCACGGCCCACCAGTTCAAAAAAGAAATCGCCATCCAGATAATCGGGAATGCCGGAACTGTTATGCAACAAATCGGTGAGGGTTGCGGTTTTGGCGTTGGCAATGGACTGGGCATATTCAGGCGGGAGCCAGCGCGCCGGATGATCCGAAAGCTTCAAGCGCTGTTCAGAGGCCAATTGCAAGATCACAACCGACGTCATCATCTTGGTAAGAGAGCCGATGTAAAACCGCTCCGATCCCTGCATTTTCCGGTTGGGCTTGGCACTTGAAAGGCCCGCTGCGGCAAACCGGCTGCTGCCATCGGCATAGGTGATCCCCACAACAGCCCCTGGCAAACCTGCCTGCTGCACATATGCCTGCAAAAATGTTTGCAATGGCCCCGGGGCAGATGATTTTTTCTGTGCCAGAGCAGGTACCGCCGCCGCCGACAAAAACATCAGGCAACATGCCAGCACAAAGGTCATAGCCCCTTTGCGTCTTTCTGCCCGTCGGTACGCATTCTTTTGCACCGTTTCTGTCCCCCGACTGATTAAACAGCCCCGTCACTATGGACAGCATTTGCGCACAATCCAAGAAAAACACAACGATAATCGGATATATCCAGCAAGATCAAAGATGGGTTTGGGTAAAACCGTGGCGCTATGGATGCCAGGCCCGTTTTATATCGGCAATACGCTGGTCAATCGCCGCTAAAAGATCCGCCGTGCGCACATGTATTGTTGCCTCGCCCGTTTCGTCGAAGGCGGGCTCAATGACAGAAAAGTCCTTACCAACGCACACAATATAGGCATTCATGACGATTTCGTTTTCGCCTGGCTTGTCCTGATCAAGGGCGATCTGCCTGAGGATACAGTTTCGCACAGCCTCCGCCTTTTCCCGGGACTGTTGAATATCAAGCACCAGAAATGCCGTGATCCGCGCATGGCCGCTGTTACTTGCATCGCGTCCCGGCCAGTCGGGCACGGTATTATAAGGCCCCCCCATTGATTCCCCCATCGCCAACTCCTGCTTCATGCAATCAATGTCAGAACAGCTCAATACTGAAATCGTCAACAGGACATCACAATATTATCGGATTTAGAACTATACCGAAAGGTACCCTCCGTTTTTCCCATATTTGCTAAAATTTCTACTTATTTTTTATCTGAAATGAGGTTTTTCTCTCTTTTTTGTATAAAAAAAAACCTTCGGTTATTGAAATCTCAAAACAGACCCCCAAAATTGAATCCAATATGCCTAAAATTAAAAATATCTGATGTAAGCAATGCTATTCCTACAAAGGGGGACACGACGTGGGAAAATTGAAAACATCCACACCTTTCAAGCTGGCCATATATGGAGTGGCCTTTATGGGCCTGTCATTGCCGCTCGCCCAAACCGCCTCTGCTGCTCCAGATTTGAGTACCGGCTGCACCCAATGGAACGGTAACAGTACCTTCCTGGTGAATTCACCACTCACCGGTAGCGCGACTGACTTCAAGGCTGGGGAAGTCGCCTCGATAACAGTTACCGATACTGGCGGAGGATCCACTCTTACATTCACCTATAATGATAGTCCTAATGCCGAAATCTTGCGATCTGTCACTGTCGCAAGCGGTGCCACCGAGACTTCAAGCATTACGGTTCCGCAAGATACGAATGCAGGCCAACTCAGAGTGACCAAGCTGTCTGGCTCCGTTAGTATGACGATAAACTGCGTCGCCGAGGCTGCACCAACAACGCCATCAGCAGAAAAAGAAACACCCGCCAGCACAACATCTGCCGTTGTTGCAGCGGTGTCGCGGTCTCAGACCAGTGTCGTACAGCAAAATATCGGCGCACGTGTGTCTGCCATAAGCAGCGCAGCTGGCGGCACTACTGGTGGCGGCACAACTGGGGGCGGTGCCAATGGTGACGGAGGTAGTGACCGCAACAATCCTGGCTTCAGACAAACATCGTTGTCCGTTGGAAACACCACGCATTCACTTTTTCCAGATGATCGTCGGAATACCGGCTACACGACCAATGATAGCAGCGACGGCCTTAAACAACTTGCCATGGTCGGTGACTTCGACAGTTCGCAGTCTTTTGGATCGAACTTATTTAATCTTGGTCCGGCAGATCAGGGCGGAAATAGCGGTATTGGGGGTGCTGCAGGACCAGACGGGCGTTCAGCCCTGTCCACGCCCTCACCCTTTACGGTTTGGGGACATGGTTCCTATACCCGCGTGAATAACGACTATACCAACAGCACCTCGGACAGCCGATATGACGGCGATGTATGGGGATATAATGTCGGCCTGGATTATCAATTTACCCCAACCATAACAGCTGGCGTCTCGGTCGGTTATAACGACACGGATTTGACGACAACATTTAATAACGGGACGTATGATGAAACCGGCTGGACTGTTTCACCTTACGCCATTTACAACCCATTTGCCGGGGTAAACCTGGTCGCCGAAGCCGGTTTTGGCATGGGCGACATAGATGTTACACGCGATAATGGCGCGGTCCGGGGCAATACCGATTCCGACATCTGGTATGGCGCAGTCTCTGCGTCCTACAAATATCGTCCGGTCAAGGAAATGCCTTTGTCTCTGTCGCCCAGTATTTCCCTGCTTGCCGCACGGAAAACGGTCGACGGTTACACCGAAAGCGACGGCAACGTGATCGAGACATCGCATGCCAATACCCGTCAGTTCAAACCGGCTGTTGAAATGGCCTATGATTTTTATCAAGGCAGCGTCACGCTGACGCCATTTATCGAAGCTGGCATGATCTATGATTTCACAGATGAAGTGAATAACGACTCCACAGCTTTTAATCTGGGGGGTGGTTTGCGCCTGTCTGACAATGATATTGGCCTGAACGGGTCACTGGAAGGCAATTATCTTTCCGGCCGCACGGACTATAACGAATACACCCTTGCGGGGACGATCACATATGGCTTTGCACTCCGGGACGATCAGGGGCGCAATCTCGGCACTGTTAAACCGTTCTTTGGCAGTAACTTGAACGAATATGGCAACCAGCGTTTGCGCGGTGGTTTCAGCTATGCCTATGGCTCTTTAACCAGCCAGGTGATGCTGTCGCACATGATGTCGATTGCGAATGATGATGATGATAGAAACGACGCCAGCCGCATCGAGGTCAGCCTCTCCCTGCCGTTCTAAACCGTTTTTGCCGTCGTCAGACAAGATTGCATTTTGATAGAAAACCCCGGCTTCGTGCCGGGGTTTTCTGCTTTTTGCCACCGAGCCCGCTTTTTATGGCCCCCTCGCCCAAACAGTATTTGCACTCAGTGACGGCTCCAAAACGGCAGTTCTTCAGGCCCCTGTGCTTTCATTGGGAGCCTGAAGCGAAGATCATAAAAACGTCGCGGCCGTGCCCCATAGATTAATGATTTAAAACCCCAATCATTCACCAGTCATCAGGGGGAAAGCCGTATTGATACGACCATTATGGCTGGCAAAAGCAATCATGAAGCGAGATGCAGGAGCACTCCCAAGGCAATATTGCTTATCCTTAGCGGCATCGACGCGATCATTTACCGCCGGTCGATTCAAACCACATGTTGTCCAGCCGGGCGCACCAGCTGGACATGCCGAAACGGGATGACGGCTGGCATACAAAATAGAGGCAATGATCTGGCGCTTGCTGCAAGCATCGGGGAACATGGTGGAAAATTTCGACGCATTTAGCGGCTGCGCATCAGAATCGCGGTTCATGTTCCAGAAAACTGTCGCTTCATAAATGCCATTGGCATTTTCCGAACCGGGCATTACCTGGACCTTTGCAATGGTCGCCGGATTTTTTCCGCCCGGGCGGGCATGAAACCCGGTAAAGCGGTTTTTGCGGTTTAGCTCGCCACAAAAAATATGCTCCAGATTGATCGGCACGGCATCGTCACCATGCCCCAAACCCGGGCAGATAACAGCAGAGGACGCCACATCCTTCGATGTTGATGGCGGATTATCCGCATCACGGCCGGCGACGGATGTTTTCTCTCGGCTTTGCGTATAAGTGGCCGCAAGAACGACCACACCCACCAGCAGCAATATTCCGACAACCCAACGGAATTTGTGCAAACGCAATCGATCAAACATGGTGCAAGCGCCCCTGATCCATGACGATTAGTGGCGGAGCCCGGCACAAACGCACGCCGGACAAGACCACCGCCCGCTATAGCTGCGAAAATTCAAGTCCGATGCGCAGGGCCAGCACGCTGGCAGGTTCAAAGCGCATGGGCTCGCCACCCAATTTACCACCATGCCATTGTGTCTTGGTCAGAACAAATGCCCCCAAGGGCAGATCATGACTGGTTTTGAAATTAACCAGCGCGCGGACTTCCTTGGGTTTGCGAATGGCCTCATCGCGCCACAGGCAATGATAGGCAAAAAGCGGCGTGCCACTGCGCCGATCCAAAAAGACAAATGGCACTTCGTAATGACCCCAACGGGCATAAAACAGGCTTTCCATACCGGTGCTAGACGCCAGAAACTGCGTTTGAATGGCGGTTTCCACCAGCCGTGTGACGGTATCTTCGCCCTCGGCGCGCCCGCCAATCAGTCCGCTGCGCAGGCCGGGATGGATCAGATGCACCTTAAAGGCGACCGCGCGCTGAAACGGTTTGGCATCCTGGTCCACGCGTTCCAAACGGCGCACCAACCATGCACTTTCCAGATATTCCAGATATCGGCGCAGGGTGTTTTTCGCCAGGTCCAGTTCGCGGGCCAGCGTTTCAATCGAAAATTCGGCCCCGGTATTATAAGCCAGCAAGACAAACAAACGATGCAGGTCCGACGGGCTGGAAATGCCATGCAGCCCCGGAAGATCAGAATGAAGGGAGCGATGAATGGCCCCGGCCTCGCCATCGCGATCATGAAAACCGCCTTCATTGATATAATCTTCAAACAAGGCATTCAGCTCGACCAGGCCCGGTGGCACATCCGTTGTAAAACGGGTGGCATTGGGGGATTCCGGTAAAATATCCGCCGGTTTGATGCCGCGTTGCTCCAGATATTCGGCAAAACTGAAGGGTGGCAGGAAAAGCGTTGTCAGATGCGCCCGATGATCCGCCGAGGGGGCCAGCGCACTGACTGCAACAACCCGCACCATCGGATCAGCCTTGAGCAAGCGTCCAAGCTGGCTTTCCCAGTCACGCTGATAGGAAACTTCATCGATGAACAGCCATAAAGGATGATCGGCCGAAATACCGCGCGAGGCGCGCAACAGGCGTGGCAGGCGGGAAATATCGAGCTCCAGAAACAGCGGATGTTCGAGCGAGACATAACAAACATGGCGGCGCGGTGTATCGCCATCGAGCAATTGTGACACCGCCTGGCGCAGCATCACCGTTTTGCCCACGCCACGCGGGCCGGTCAGCAACACCGCCTTGCTGCCATCGCCGCGCTCTATCGCATTCCAGAACCGCTTGAAGAAGGCCCGAACCGGCAGGTTATGCACCATGTCATCGGTGACACCTTCCCACCATGGATTATCGAGCATCAGGCGACGCAAGAAATCCGGTTCGCCGGGATGTTCAACCAAAGCCGCCATAAACCGCCCCCACCATTTGCCGATCCACCTGTTGCGCGGGCCAAATAACACCAGCAACAACATCCAAATTAGGATTAGTCATAAACCTTAATCGATGATTTTTTAAGAAATACTTGATTACAGGCGAGTCTTTTATGTGTTCAGACATAAAAACGGATCGCCCGTCAAATGACAGGCGATCCCGAGCCGATCTGCTATGCGGAGTCTGGGGGAAGACACGAGGGAGACTGACCCGACAAGGGGGCACCACAGCATCACGGCCCGTATCATGCTGGCCAGGCGGGCGGGGGAGCATACCAACCAGCATGAAACCGATTACATCAAAGGAAAGGCAAAACGGGCGGGCAGAATTTGATCGGTGGCGATTTTAGGGTTTGTCCGATGTGTCTTGTGTGTCGTTTGGACCATCCTGATCGTTCTTCATGTCGTTCTTCAAATCCGATGGCCCGGATTTGTCTTCCTTGCGCATCCGCTTGAATTCCGATGACAGATTATAATCGCCCGAGGCAACATAACCTTCCATCTTGCCGGTGCGGCGTTCAAGGTCGTCAAACTGTTGGCGCAGATCTTCCATCCAGGGTTCTTCGTAATCAACACCGAAGGTCGGGCTTTCGTCCTGCTCTGCGGTTGCGCTGCGGGCATTTGTGCTTCTCTCGGCCCGGCCAGCCCCGGCCGCACGACCCCGGCGGGTTAGAAACGAAAACCATTCCGGGTGATGAATAAAGGACCATGCCACCAGGAACAGAAACACGCCCACCGGGAAACTGAAAATCAGCGTCACGATCCAGGCAACCAGCACGCCCTTGCGCGGAATGCCAAATTTTTCGGATACACCGGTAATGGTGCTTTTGATCGGCCCCCCGCGATAGGGCCCGTTATGATGCCCACATCCATGGTGGGAAGGGTTGCGACCTTTACCGCGACCAAAGCGGCATCCGCGCTCGCGGGGGCCATGCGGCCTGTTGTAAAATCGCGCACCGGCAGCAGCTTGCTCGGCAGTCATATCCTGTTCCTCCATTCGGCAACCTCTGCATCCAGAAGACTTTCCAGTGTCGCTATGCGGCTTTCAAGACGCTCGGCCCTCTGTTTGAGACGGACCAGTGCCTCTTTATGTTCCCGGCTTTCTGCTGGCGGGACGCTCTGGTTTTCGGCTTTCATACGTTTCCAAACGGTAATGTAATGAAAAACCACCCAGACCGGCCCGACAATGCAGATAAACACAATCAGTGGAACGGCAATAGCCCACATAAACGTCCCTTACCTTTGTTAAGGTGCGGTCACACCATCTGTGGCCATGACCGCCAACCGCAGACACCGGGGTGCCCGCACACTGAATTAGTTGTCTTTACTGACCCGCTCTTTCAATGCTTTCAGGTCATCTTCAATGCCAAGTTCGGCCTCAAGGTCGCCAAACTGTTCATCCAGGGTTTTCGCCCGGCCCAGATCATAGGAATCCGCACTGGCTTCAAGTTCGTCAATCCGGCGTTCCATCGCTTCATAACGCAGCAGCGCATCGTCGATCTGGCTATTATGCAGTTTTTCGCGCATCTTAACGCGCTTTTCTGCCGTTTTCATCCGAATTTCGACCGTACGCTGTTTGCCCTTGGCCTCATTCAGCTTGCTGTTGAGCTTGTTCAAATCCTCGTCGAACTTGCCCAGCGTTTCCTCGATCACTTCAAGTTCACGCTCCAGCACCACAGTCTGATCAGCCAGACGGCGGCGCGCCATCAAGGCACCCTTGGCAAGGTCATCACGGCCTTTAGAAACGGCGAATTCCGCCTTTTCTTCCCATTCATTCTGGCCATCACGCAGCTTTTTCAGCTTGCGTTCGACTTCCTTTTTATCGGCAATGGCCTTTACCGCAGCCGAGCGAACTTCAACCAGGGTATCTTCCATTTCCTGAATCATCAGGCGGACCATTTTTTCCGGATCTTCAGCACGATCCAGAAGCGAATTGATATTGGCATTAACGATATCGGACAAACGCGAGAACACGCCCATTGCTCGATCTCCTGTTGGGGGATGTCATCTTTTCTGCCCCGACTACTGCAGATCGCGTGCCAGTTTTATGTTTTCTTTAAAATCAATTGTTTAACAATTTTGGCCCATGCTGAATATAATTTTATCGCGACTTTATTGTCGTTTTTCGCTAACGTTTTTCACGAAATGGACACATCACAAACCATATTGGGGGAGGACCCCCGCTTTTTGGCGGCCCTGGAGCATGTTTCGCGCCTGGCCCCCATCCATCGCCCCTGCCTGGTAATTGGCGAGCGCGGATCGGGCAAGGAGCTGATTGCCGCACGCCTGCATTATCTTTCCACCCGCTGGGGCGGACCATTGGTCAAGGTCAATTGCGCCGCATTAAGCGAAACCCTGCTTGATACCGAGCTTTTCGGTCATGAGGCCGGGGCCTTTACCGGGGCGCAAAAGCGCCATGTTGGCCGATTTGAACGCGCACATGGCGGAACCATCATCCTCGATGAAATCGCCACGGCCAGTCAGATGGTGCAGGAAAAGCTGCTGCGCGTGGTGGAATATGGCGAGATCGAACGCGTGGGTGGCAGCGAGGTGATCGATGTGGATGTGCGCGTCATTGGTGTTACCAATGAAAATCTCAAACAGCTTGCCGCACAGGGCAAATTCCGCGCCGACCTGCTCGACCGTTTGGCCTTTGACGTGATTGCCGTGCCGCCCTTGCGCGAACGGCCCGACGACATTTTACCGCTGGCCGAACAATTCGCCCTGGAAATGACCAAACGGTTATCGCGCCAAGTCTTCTCTGGCTTTGATAAAAAAGCTATAGAACAATTGAAAAATTACGACTGGCCGGGCAATGTGCGCGAATTGCGCAACGCGGTTGAACGCAGCATCTATCTTGCCGAGGACGACGAAACCCCGCTAGCCCACATCACCCTTGATCCGTTTAACGGCATCTGGTCCGAAACCGACCGTGACACCAGCCCGCAAATCAACATGCCAGAGCTGGAACCCGATGCAAACATCGACTTCAAATCACAGGTCGCCAATTTCGAAATCAAACTGCTTGAACAGGCACTCGCGCAAAACGCCAACAACCAGACCGAAGCCGCCAAGGCGCTTCACCTGAACTACCATCAGTTCCGTCGTCTAATTGAGAAACACGGACTTTCCACACGCCGTTGAAATCTGACAATATCTGACATTCGCTTATTTATCATTGCATCCGGGCACACCCTTAGGTTTATTTCTGTTGAGAAAGTTCAACAATTTCCGGAAGTTACACTCCAATGCCATCGAATTCTTCTGCTTCTAAATCACGCAAAATTGTTCGGAAGTCAGTTCAGGTTGCCACTTTCGCCGCACTTGGACTTACTGGGCTGCATTCATCGGCAACCGCCGAAGAATGGCTACTCACCCCATATCTACGTGCCGACCTTGGCCATTCCAGCACGGTCGATGATGATGGCGATCTTTTTGATACCAAGCCAGAGCGCGACACTGTCGACATGTCACCTAATGATGGCGCGCGCTATCAGATCGGTGCGGGCCTTTCGCTCAACAGTTACTTGCGAACAGACATTACGGTGTCTTACCGCAACAATCTCACAGAGGCAGGCGCATATTTCGACGCTGATGGCCGTGTGAAATCCATAAACCGCCTGAACGGCGGCTCGTATAAAACGTCGAACTGGTCAACAATGCTTAACCTCTATGTCGACCCGTTCCGTGCTGCTGGTTATGACACCGGAAAATTCTCCCCTTACCTTCAGGGCGGCATTGGCTGGGCACGTAACAAGACCGAAGATCTTGTATTCGCCATGACTGAGAAGCAGTTAGGCGCAACCCACAATGATCTCGCCTGGCAAATCGGGGCTGGCCTCAACTATGCCATTACAGATCAGTGGAAGATCGACGTGTCATACCGCTTTATCGACATGGGCGAAGCCAGAGGCAGTAAAACTTTCCAGCGAACCA
>JBNKVZ010000064.1:16825-22806 GCA_050299455.1 Thalassospira sp. | reverse complement strand
TGTTATACAGCATGTAAACCATTTGGGCCGGCGATGAAGTGTTGACCTGCTGGTCGCCATAGGCGCGGGCTGCGTTTATAGTCATGCCATATTCCTTGATCGTCAAAAAACAGAAATCGGAAAATCGGTTCCGATATCTTAATTATCTTTCTTGCCCGCAGCCATCAACTCGCTAAGCGAGTTCTGGATGTTTTTAAACTTGGCAAGCTGCGTTTCCATATTGATGAACTTATTCATCATCACTTCACGCTGATTGGTGA
This sequence comes from Thalassospira sp., assembly GCA_050299455.1. Classification (GTDB taxonomy): domain Bacteria; phylum Pseudomonadota; class Alphaproteobacteria; order Rhodospirillales; family Thalassospiraceae; genus Thalassospira. The sequence goes on along the minus strand of JBNKVZ010000064.1, from coordinate 22,546 downwards.
TGCGGTCATCAATTTTTTCAATTTTGCCTTGAAACCCTTTATTTTGTGTTTCAAGAGAACTGATTTCCTGGGGGATGCTACCGTTTTCAGTATCCAGCATGTTCTGCATGGCATATTGCAAACGCGCACCCAAACCGACAGACGTACTGATCGTTGCCGTTTCGGTGCTGTCATCGGCACCGTTATAGAAAATTTTCAATCCATCAGCCGTTGTCAGGCTGTTGCCACTGATAACAGCATTCTGCGTTGTTGCGCCGCCATCAAGGCTGTAGGTGGCGCTGGTAATGGTACCACTTGCATCCTTGGTAACCGAAAACTGGTAATCTCCAGTACCTGTATTTCCGGTAAAGCCAGTCATCGAGAATGCGGAATTGTTGCTGGTGGCTTTAAAGTTAAAAAGTTCCGCCACTTCATCAACATTGTTGATCAGCATGTCATTCAGCTTGGTTTCGTCCACCTCAAGGGTACTGGCAGAATATTTGTCATCGTCACTGCTGCCAGTTGCAGAAAGAGGTTTCATGGTGATACCGATTTGTGCCAGAACCGATAGATCGTCTTTCTCACCAGATGAGCGAAACGGTGTTGAACCAACAATTTGCTGTAACGAGCTTTCAACCGAGTTAACAGTTGAATTACCAAGTAACACAGAACCTTCACCCGCTTTGCTGGTTGCGGGGTCAACATAGGTTTTCTCATTGATGAAGGATTTGACGGCATTGTAGGCATCAACAAAGCCAAGAATTTTCGATTTCGCTTCGTTAAGATTTTGTTCGACATTGACATTGATGGTCGTGCCGGGTTCTGCATCAAACAGACTGATGGTCAGCCCGTCGACCAGATCGTCGATGTTGTTTGATGAACGGGTGATCGACACACCATCCATTTTGAATTGCGCGTCCTTGCCCGGGTCAATTTCCTGGTCGCTATTGATCACCATTGTGCCAGAACCGTCATCTTTCAGGATGCCCATATTCTGAAGCACATTGCCACTGTCATCCGACAGGGTCATACGGTTTGTCGAGCCTTCTTCGGTTGACGTCAGGATAATGGTCGATTGTCCATCGGCAACTTTTACCACAGATGCCTGGACGCCCGTGGTGCTTGTAACGGTGTTGATTTTATCGCGGATATCCTGAAGCGTATCGCTTGCCGTCACATCAATCTGTGAGCTGCCTTTGCTGGTGCCAACCGTAAAGCTGCCCGTACCAATCGCCGTGCCGCCACTGTTGGTTGCCGTGCTAAGCGCGTCCGAGGGATTCATCGAGAGCGTATCAGCTCCAATTTTGTGTTTGGAGGCGACTTGATCAATGACGAATTTGTAGTTGCCAGTATTTGCTGTGTTATTCGCAGCGACCGACATTAGGTTGGCTGCATTGCCGTCTGCCGATGTGGCGAAGACCTGTTTCGATGCGAATGAATCTTTGGATTTATCGAAGCTTGTTGCACCATAAAGGGTCGAGATCGAGTTTTGCAAATCCTTGACCAAAGATTGCAATTGGTTAAGAGCCGTCAGCTTTTCGTCATTTGAATCAATGCGTTTTTGAAGATTGTCAGCCGGGATGCGGCGCGCCTTCATCATCTGGTCGACAACATTGACAAAGTCAATATTGGAACTCACGCCCGAAAGCTGAACTCGGCCGTTACTCCCGACATAGATGTTATTTAAGTTGGCGCTGCTCATGTTGCGTGTCCCGGTCGATATTGATGGGCAATTCTTGCCCCAAAACGATTATGCGGATATTCCTGCAAATATCATGCCCGACATGCGAGGCGCATAAAATCAGGCTTCTTCGTTCACAAAGGTACCGAGGTAATCACGAATTTGGGAAAACAGTTTTTGAAGTTCTTTTGACGGAATTTCCCGAAGAACTTCACCATTTGACCGATCTGTTACCTTGGCGATGACGCGCCCGGTATCCCGGTTGAAATTCAGTTCAACCCGGTAATTGTCAATCGAGCGATCCGGAAGGTCAAGGTCGGCAAAGGCCTGTTTTAACTGATCTGTTGCATCAATCGGAGCAATATCCCCAGATGCCTGATATCTTGATACCGATGCGGGGGCCGGAGCCACCGAATTTGCAGAGGACTGGCTCGAAGAAGAAACACCTAAGGCCGCAGCAGAACCGGTTGAAGAAGAACCGGAACCATGAAGCGGCGATGCAGATTGGGTAATTTCCATTTGAGCCTCCCATGCCGATAAAATCGACAAAGGATAATCCGTAGAAGGAACGGGGGACCAGCCCCCGTTCCGTCACGAATATCCGGATTACTGCAACAGACGCAGCAGGTTCTGCGGCATCTGGTTGGCCTGTGCCAGCATGGCAACGCCAGACTGGACCAGCACCTGTTTCGAGCTGAACTTGGTCATTTCCGAAGCAACGTCGAGGTCCATCAGGGTCGACCGGGCAGCTTCAGTATTTTCCTGCGTGGTCGACAGGTTCTGAGCGGCGAAGTCAAGGCGGTTCTGATACACACCAATATTCGCACGTGCGCTCTGCAGGTCGTTAATCGCATTGCCAACGATGTCAATCGCAGACTGTGCGAGCGTTTGGGATCCCAGGTTGGTGTCCTTCAGGGCGGTGGTACCCGATGCTGTGCCAAGCGTACCTGCATCAACTGCCGTCAAGGAGACAGTGAAGCGGTCATTGGTACTGCTGGTTGCTCCGATTTGGAAGTCAACGTCAGCAAGAGCTCCAGAAGCCGAAGTGCTGCGGGTTGTGATCGTACGCTCTGCTTGAGTATTACCAGCGGCCCCTACGCCCGTAAAGTCGTTACCATTGGTTGTTGCAGTACCAACAGAAGCGGTGAAATTTTCGTTCAGTTCAAGTTTGATGCCGAGCTGATCGAAGTCCAGAGTTTTGGTCTGACCAATACCAATTTCTTCGCTGCCACCGGACGCAAACTGGGTAACGTCGATCGACTGCTGAATAGCGTTGCCACCGCCATCGGTACTAGACAAAGTCAATATCGTGCTACCTGCAACAGCCTGCATATCGAACACAACATCTGTACCTGTAGCGGGTGAACCGCCGTCATCAGCAGGGATAGGCGAATTGGAAGAGAATGTCAGTCCCTGGATACCATTAGCAGTCGTTACTGCCGTCCCAATCAAGCCAGGGTTAACTTCTGCGCCGCCGCCAGAACCGAGCAATTGGACGCCGTTGAATTTGGTGGTTGCCGAGATACGGTTGATTTCGTCTTTAAGATTGCCGTATTCGTCGTTAAGGAAGCCGCGTTCAACGTCGGACAAGTTGCCCGAAGATGCCTGAACGGCGAGGCTTTTCATACGAACCAAAACGTTGTCAATGGTGGCCATACCGCCATCGGCGATTTGCAGCATCGAGTTAGCCTGGCCAACGTTCACCGTGGCGGTTTTCAGCGACTGACTTTCCGCGTTCAAGCGGGCACCAATGGCCATCGAGGCGGCGTCGTCACGGGCCGAAACAACACGGGTACCCGAAGACAGCTTTGCGAGCGAACGGGTCGCTGCTTCGTCAGAAGCCTGAAGGTTGCGGTGTGCAACATTGGCAGCGTAGTTGGAAATAATGTTCAAGGCCATAGTGATATACTCCTACATGGATCACTTGCAATTGGCGATTTTGCCAATCAAACCCGGCTGCTTTGCCGGAAGGCACCGAGATCTTCTTGATCAAGGATTACCGATTCGATAGTCAAAATATACCCAACTGCGAAGATAGAGTCTACATTTATTTGAAATCCCGAATTATGCAAAGATAATCATGGACTTCGGGTTTTTCTCGCCAGAAACGTGCGGTTGGACTGGCGAAAAACAGGGTTAACAAAGCGAAATCGAGTCCCCGCTTTGCATCAAAGATCAGGCTCAGATATCGTGCTGAACAGGATATTTGTCATGCGGCATAATATGCTGCCAGGCAATCTGGCGACTTGTATTGACAATAATCGGCGCCTGCAAATTGACCGACATGGCGTATCCCTGCTCGCTGCCGGTGGGGCGCACCGTAACAATCAGCAGGATTGCCATGTCCTCTTCGGGGATTGCCAGGCTTTTTGCCGCCCGTTCAAGATCGGCGGCATCGTAAATCCCGCTTTCGGGATTATACGGCGCGATGATGAAGGATAGGTCGGCATCCGTCAGGCTTTGGTATAGTTTGAACTGGTCCAGGTTTTTGCCGGGAATATTGGCAAGGCCGAAGACATGCTGGTCGGTAAAGCCCAGCAGGCCGACAGGCATGTAAATCGCCTTGTCCCACATGAATTCAATATCGCCAAACCGTGTTTCAACGAGAATCGATTTGGGTACGCTGGCATCTTGTGTTGGCTGCGTGGTCATTTCCTGTGGTCTTTCCCCAATATATCGCCCTTGGGCTGAATTCTTAAAACATGTGATATCTTATGGCAGCATCGTCAAGAGCGGTTGTTTTTTCCATGTTTTAAATCAAGACTTAACGTAAATAATTGACCAGCGAAATATCTGACGTTTTGGCGATGGTCATCAAACTGGCCTGAAGGGCGGTTCTATGTTGCTCGACCTCGATGATGGTGAGTGGAACATCGACATTTTCGATATCGGAGATGGCATTATTGGCAAAAACGGCAAAGTCGCGATGCTGTGCTTCGACATTTTCGATATTTTTGGTGTCGATGCCAATTTTTGATCCGACATTGGGCAGGTTTTCGATCGCATTTTCGATATGCCCCAGGGCCATGCGCAGCGAATCCTCGTCCGTGGTTGAACTGATGATCCGCAAACCGGCAACCAGGCTAGCAAAGGCCGGGTCATCGGCCCGCACCCCGTAATTGACGGAATATTCTTCATCCACACGTGCGGACAGGCGTTTTTGGTCACCCTGATAATAGCCGGTTTCCGCACTGAGCGCCGGATTATGGGATAGCCCGTCCAGAAGATTGCCGCCCCCTGTTTCGCTTATCGACATCGGGTTGCCGGAAAAATCCTCGATCACGAGGCGGTAATTACTTGAGCCCGGGTCCTGGCGCACGGATGCCACCGCCGGAGGCGGCGAAAGCTGGTTGATCTGATCTGCCAGGTCTTTAAGGGTATCGGTCGGCGTATAGGTTACGGTTTGCCCGTTAATATCCAGGCTGCCTGCGGTCGTAGCCCCGATCGAACCGAGGGTTGCCGTGTCAGAACCTGTCACCTTGGCAAAATAGGTGTCGGGAACGGGTGCCTTTTCCAGGTTGACCGGGGGCGAATCGGTTGTTCCTCCGCCAAACAGGTAGCGACCATCCAGAGTTGTATTTAACAACGCGCTTACCTGGGCCATCGCCTGGCGCCCTTCCTCGTCAAGATTGAGGTCGTCGGCCTGGGAGTTGCTCAAGCCTTGCAGCAGCAAGCTTTTCATGCGCGTGGCTATGTCAGTCATGGAGCCGGTTGCCGATTCCATATTTTGCAGGCGCAGCTTTACCTGGGTAATATTGTTCAGATATTGCCCATTGCGCGTCAGCGACCCCTCAAGATTCAGCAATTTCTGTGAGTCGCTGGCAATACCGGAATAGGTGCGCGATTTGACTCCGCCAGATGCCTGATTGCTCAGTTCGGCAACTTTTGCCGCATTTTTCTGTGCCAGATTGGTGAGCAGGGTATGGCTGGTATAGGTTGCAACCCGTGTTACCATTTTTCAACACTCCTTTGCGTGCGGCATCTTATACCGCCCTGAGCAAGGCATCAAACAATTCATCCACCGTCGATATCACCTTGGCCGATGCCGAATAGGCCCTCTG
>JBNKVZ010000064.1:0-16413 GCA_050299455.1 Thalassospira sp. | reverse complement strand
CCATCAAAATAAACATCCGCATTGATGTTATTGTCGGTCAATGTCGAGTCGGCATTGATGCGCGCGGCGATAGAATTGAGCGAATCGGTGCTACCATTATAGGAAATCGGCACGGTGCCAAATTTGCCAACGATATTAAGTGTATAATTTGTACCAGCCGGGGCCGGGGGCGTTGCCGGTGTCCCCAACCCGGGAAGCGAAGCCGCCGGATCGGCAATAACAACGCCGCCAGAACCTGTTTTTGATTCGTAAACATCGGCATTTAACGTGCCGCGAGACAGGCGTGCCGGATCGTTCAGAATATCGTGCGAGACCGTCATGCTGCCCGCCATATTCGGCTGGTCTTCGGTCAGGCCGATTGTTTTGGCCAAATTGCCGGTATCGGTCATTTGCATGTTGGAATCATTGGCAATCACCAGGCGGGAGCGGTCACCATCATTGGTGACATAAACCATGTTATTTGCTTGTTCACTCGTCAGGCCAAGGCTGCCGGTCAGTTGTGCGCGCAGTTTGTCCTGGATTGTCGTCAGATTGTCGGAATTGCCATAGGTGATTGACAAGGGCGAAGACAGCACACTTGAACTGCCTGCTGCAAAGGTCAGGGTGCCCGAAACGCCCAGGGGGCGGGTGGCATCCGCTAACGGTGCCGAGGTCATGGTGCGGGAATTTTTTGCCGTGGTGAACAGGTCGTTCAAGCCGAAATAATGCGATATGCCCTGGGTTTGGCCATCGCTCATGGTAACGGAACTGTCGAGTTCGTTGATCGCAACCCGGTTGCCATTCTTGCCTTCAACCACAAGGCGGCCATCGGCAATTCTTGCCTGCAGGTCACCCGAGACCCCTGACGCATTGATGGCCGAAACCAGGTCGTTAACGGTTGCCGGGCTGGGCAGAGTTGACAGGTCGATATCCGAATAGTTGACAATATCGCCCGCAGAATTAAGGGCCGCGACACGAAAGGTGCCGGTTGCGGAAAAAAGGTCATCGCCCTGGACTTGCCGTGACCCAGTCATGTTGGTTGGCGGCGGAAAAGCACTGCCTTTATTATGTTCTTCATTGATGGCGTCGCGCAATTGGATCGCCAGTTCATTGATCTGGTCGGCAAGCTGCGGCAGGTCCTGGTCGCGCATGTCAAGCAGGCCGCGCAAGGTGCCGGTTTTGATTTCATCCGTGATGTCCACACCATCCAGCGTAATGCCCGAGCCGCTGGAGCCGGGTTCATAACCAGCTGTTGGCGAGAAATTGAGGGTTTGCGGGCTGCGATCCAGCAACGGGCGCGACCCGTTGGCCGTAAAGATCACCATCGAGCCATCCTCGCGGGTATAGGTCGAGGTATTGATGATTTTGGACAGCGCATTGACCTTTTGATCGCGTTGGTCGCGCAATTCCGTGGTCGGCTGGTCAATATTGCCCAAGCGTACAATATCGGTATTGAGTTTGGCGATCTGGCTGAGAAGCTCGTTAGCCTGATTGACTTCCTGGCTGATCCGGCTATCGGCATTGCTCCGCAGATCCTGGATCTGGTCGGATAATTTGCCAAAGGAATCAACAAGCTGCGTTGCAGAAGCCAGGACCTGCACTTTGGGCGAGTTTTGCTCTGGCGAGCTGTTGAGCTGTTCAAAGGCATCGGACAAATCGCCGATACGCTGGCTGATGGCCGAGTTCGATTCCGGGGTGCCAAACAGCACCTGCACACGCTGGAAAAATTCGTCACGAACGCTTGCAGACCCGGCCTTGCCCAGTTCACCGCGCAATTCGGCTTGCAAACCGGCATTCACGTTGCGGCTGACGGAGCTAACTGTAACCCCGGCCCCCTGACCATTCAGGGTCAGGGCTTCCTGGCCCGCATATTTGCGCGAATAGCCAGGTGTATTGACGTTGGCAATATTCGACGACGTGATTGCGATCCGCGATTGGGCGGTGTTCAATCCGGTAATGGCTGAATTAAGGGCCTGTGTCAGTGACATGGTTTTTTCCCCGGGCCTTAAAACGTTTCGTTCAGGCTGATCGACAAGGTGCCACGGCTTTTTCCGGTATTATAACCGCGCCCGGCCGGGCTGTTGACATAGCCGCCACGGTTATAGGTCGTGACCTGTTCGTTGGCCTGGCTTTTGACAGCCTTAACGAGGGTGTCGATCATGCGTTGATTGGTGATTTCAGCAGCTTTCAGAACACGCATATTGCGTTTGGCCGCGTCCTGAAAGCGGATCTGCAATTCGCGCAGTTCGTCTTTGTCCTCTTCGGGCAGGGATTTCAACTCATCGCCCCGACCGCGCAATTGCTGGATCAGCTGTTCATACTGCATCGACAGGGCAGATTTTTCCGATACGAACCGGTCATATTCTGCCGTCTCAAGGGTGCGCATGCCGTCGGTTTCGCGCTCCAGCAGCGAAATCAGGTCGTAAGTGACGCTTTTTAGCTCAATGACCATCTCTTCTGTTGTCATGATATCAGGCTCCCTGCGTCTTGAGGATTTCGCGTGTAACAGCATCTGCAATTCCCAGGCCACCGGCGCTGGTCATTTTCTGCGCGTATTGATCGACCATCAGCGAGCGGAACATGGTTTCGCCGTGACCGCCGCCAAAATTCGGGTCGGTCTGAATGCCGGAAAACATGTGGCCCAGCATCTGCGAAAGAAACATGCTTTCAAATTTCTTGCCGGCTTCGCGTGCAGCTTCCACGCTTTTGGTTTTGCCTGCGCCCAGGGCATTAACCTCGGAGGCGATGGAAGAGGCCCGGCTGGACTGGGAGCTGACTTGAGCCTGCGCCATCAGGGCGCTTGAACCATCAATCATCATTACATCACCTCGATTTCGGCTTGCAGGGCACCGGAAGCCTTGATGGCCTGCAAAATTGTGATCATGTCGCGCGGGCCAACACCCAGGCTGTTTAGGCCGCTGACCAGTTCCTGAAGCGTGACACCGGTATCGAGAATGCCCAGCTTCTTGTCGGCCCCTTCATCGACCTGCACATTGGTGCGTGGGACGGTGGTGGTGGTGCCCCCTTGAGAGAAGGGCGAAGGTTGGGATACCTGCGGGGTTTCCGTGACCCGGATGGTCAAATTGCCCTGGGCAATGGCGACGCGGTTAATGCGGACATTTTCGCCCATCACGATGGTGCCGGTGGATTCATCAATCACCACCTTGGCAATCTGGTCGGGTTCGACGCGCAACTGTTCAATATCGGTTAACAGGGCCACGACATTCTTTTTATAGCGATCCGGCACGCTCAGGCGAACCGTGCCCGGGTCGCTGGGGCGGGCGGCAACCTCGCCCAGATAGGCATTGATCGCGTTGGAAATGCGGCGTGCCGTGGTGAAATCCGGGTTGCGCAGAACAATCGACATATTGTTCATCGCATTCAGATTAAAATCGATTTCACGTTCGATGATGGCCCCATTGGCAATGCGGGCGGCGGTGGGTACGCCTTTGACCACGGTTTGGGCATTGCCCTGGGCGCTAAAGCCGCCAACGGCAACAGGGCCCTGGGCCACTGCATAAACCTCACCATCCGCACCGACCATCGGCGTGACCAAAAGTGTGCCGCCCTGAAGGCTTTCGGCGGTGCCAATCGCGCTGATATTGACGTCAATCTTGGAGCCCTGCCGGGAAAAGGGCGGCAGTGTGCTGGTGACCATTACCGCGGCAATATTGTCGGATTTGATGTTTTGGATCTGGTCACGCACGTTAATGCCCAGCCGTTCGAGCATGGCGACCATGCTTTGGCGGGTGAATTCCGAATCTTTGAGGTCATCACCCGTGCCATTCAGGCCGACAACCAAACCATAACCAACCAGCATGTTGTCACGCACGCCTTCAAAATCCGCAATATCCTTGATGCGTGACTGGGCGTGGGCGCTTGATAGCGGGGCCAGGGCGAAAATGCCCAGTGCCGCGATAATCGCTGCCTGAAATGCATATTTGCCAAGACGCTTGATCATGGTTGAGTGTTCCGCTGTGTCTGGGGCGATAAAAATCGCCGGTTAACTGGTGGTGCATCCAAAGTCAGATGCCCGCGTCAGGAAATAAGCGAAAAACGTGCCAATCGAGCATTTGTGGGCCATGCAAGAGGGTGATTTTGACTTTTTCCAATAAATGCAGGTCTTTATCAGGGCAAGAAGGCGTTATGGGACCGGATATATCGATCACCCGGCATTTTTTTCCGGTTGCCCCGGTCGCCCGTTTCAGGAAGACTCGACAAATTCCCGATTTGACGCCAGATAAGGGATACACATAAATATATGCTTGCATCCCTTGTTGGCATATAGATTGGCGCAGGACGCATAGCAAGGCGGTAAGCATCATGAAGGTAAGCGGATCAAAAGGCACCACATCGGGTGCATCGACACGCAAGACCACGGGCAATGGTGGCTCGGGCCAGGGATTTGCCAATGCCATGCGGTCCAGCGGGCAGGGTGCCGAACGTGTGGCGGGGAGCGGGGGGCTTCATGCCCCTTCATCGGTCAGTGCGCTTGATGCTTTGCTGGCCCTGCAACAAAGCGGCGATGCGCTGGATTCCCCACGTAAACGTTCGGTTGCGCGGGCGAAAACCCTGCTTGATCAGCTTGAGCGTGTGCGCAATGCCCTGTTGGGCGGTGGGCTGCCGGCCTCGCAACTGGCGCAACTGGTTGATGTGGTGGGAAAACAGCGCGAAGAAATTGATGACCCGGCCTTGTCCGAGGTTCTTGACGAGATTGAGCTTCGCGCCCGGGTTGAATTGGCAAAGCTGGACGTAGCCGGATTGCGTTAGACGTGGCACAAAGGCTTATGTGACTGAATTTAGCTCATTTTTTCATCTTTATCCGATTAATTTGGCGAAATTGTTCAATCAGCTTGCACCCATAGGCCGCTACCTCTATATTCCCGCGCGATCGGTGAGTCCTGTATAGAGGGCATACATGACTATCACGTTACCACCAGACTACCGTCCCGCCGAGGACGAAGAGTTTATGAACCCGCGTCAGCGGGAATATTTCCGTCAGAAGCTGTTGGCCTGGCGGGCAGAACTTTTGCACGAATCTTCAGAAACACTGGCAAATCTTCAGGACGGAGGATTGCAAGAACCCGATCTTACTGACCGCGCTTCAGCGGAGACCGAGCGGGCACTTGAATTGCGGACGCGTGACCGTGCACGCAAACTGATTTCCAAGATTGACGCCGCTCTGCGCCGTATTGAAGACGGATCCTATGGTTACTGCGAAGAAACTGACGAACCGATCAGCCTCAAACGTTTGGAAGCCCGTCCGATTGCGACCCTGAGCATTGAAGCCCAGGAACGTCATGAACGGATGGAGCGGACCCGCCGCGACGACTAAGTCTTGCGGTCAAAAATACGGCAAAAGACGGGGACTTAAAAGCAATACCGTTGCCGGATAAAATATGTTTCTTGTGGGAGAAACGAATTGACGGGGATATCCCAAAACGGGACCGGCTTAAAATGGGCCGGTCCCTTTTTTATGCGTTGTTGATTGACGCGTGCATTGCGTGGCAGCCCGGCGCAACCGGTTTTTCCACGAGGGATTCCCCAAAGAAAAACCGGCCGGCACCAGGGTGCCAGCCGGTATTCGGGGCGAGCAACATTGCCCGTGCGGAACCCCGAAGCCTGTGAACAAGGATCAGAAGGGCAGCAGAATATCCATGATCTCGCTGCCATAGCGGGGTTGCTGGACATCTGAAATTGTGCCCCGCCCGCCATAGGAAATACGGGCCTCGGCAATTTTGTCGTAGGACACAGTATTGGTCGAGGTAATGTCGGCCGCACGGATCACACCGGCTACCTGAACCTCGCGAACTTCCGAGTTCACACGAATTTCCTGGCGACCATGAATGACATAGTTGCCGTTGGGCAAAATCTGCACAATGATCGCGGCGACCTTAAGGTCAATGGTTTCAGTACGGTCCAGCGTGCCGCCACCTGAATTCGATGTGTTGCTGTTAACATTAAACAGGTTCGACGGGTTGATCGATTCAGGCAAAACCTTGGTAAACTGGCTTTCCAGTCCCAAAAGCGACGGAACCCCCATACCTTCGGTGTTTTTGCGGTTGCGCGCGGTGGTGTTGGCCAATTTCGCCTTGTCATCAATTGCGATGCTGACGGTCAGAATATCGCCGACCTGGCTGGCGCGCTGGTCCTTGAAAAAGGATCGGGCCCCTGTGCGCCACAATGAATTGGGGTTGTTTTCGGCAACCTGCGGGGCGGGCATGGGCATGCTGACCGGGCGATAGCCGGGCGATTGTGTCGGGTTATTAATGCCCGACAGTTTCGGCGCTTCGCCAACTTCAGACAGACGGCGCATGGTATTGCAGCCTGAAAGCAGTGCCGTGGCGCAAATCAGCGACGCCGTAATCGCAATTTTCGAAAAGCGGCCAATGCGCCGGGCTGGCGCTGTGTGCTGTGATATCAAGTGGGTCATTTTATCCTCCTGGGTTCCGCACCCTTTAACAAGCAACCCGCGTGCCAGTTATCCGGAGGTATGGACGGCAAAGCTTGCCGGGCTCGGCCGTCATCGTATGGCAAAATTGGATTTGGACCAAAATCGAGGAAGCGTTTGCAGTACGCTGTTATTGGCTCATGGCGGGAATGGCGCGGACATCGTTTTCGGCGGTGACTTCTACCTGGATGGTTTTGTTGCTTTGCAAATTCATCACCCGGATGACATCGCCCAACGAGCCATTTTCCAGTGCTTTGCCCCGGGCCGTGAGCGACATGTTGGGGGTTTCCAGCCGGATCGTCACAATCGCCCCGCGTTTGACCAAAATCGGGGCGGTGAAATCGCGGTTTAACAGGGGCGCGCCCGGGCCAATGCTGCGACGGACTTCTTTGCCAATCACATCCGCCGGGTCACGCACAACATTGGCTTGCAATCGGTCGGCGCGAAACTGGCGCATTTCCACCTGATCAGGGCGGATGATGTCGCCGCGCCGCACAGAATCAACCAGAACAGGGACTTGCTCGATCTGGTAATAACGGCCATTCATGCGATAGGTGCGTTGAGAACTGGTGCCGCGCCCGGTGGTGACATCGGCAACAAAGCGCCCGGTGCGACGATTGACATTCAGGCCGGTGACTTCAACCTGGGCCGGCACATCAACGGGTAGATGAATGCGAAAGGTCTCCCCGCCCAGATCAACCGAAAAGGGGCCGGCGATGCCGTAATCTTCCAGGGCGGCATGAATGGTCTTGGAAATTTCGTCAAGATCGATGGTTTGGCTGTCGCGGGTGACAATGATCTGGTCGGCGGTGGTACGGGGGCGCCACTTGACCTTGTATCGTTGGGCAATTCCTGCCAGCCAGCGATAATCCAGCACGGCCTGCTGGCCCGGTTGCGGGGCATGGGCCACGGCAACTTCTTCCTGCTTGGGCGTCAGGCCGCTAAAAATATCGCCCAATGTGATATAGGCCCCGGCAACGCGGGCCTGCGGGCGCAAAAGAATGTCCGCATCCTGCGCCTGACCATAGGCAGGCAGCAGAAGCGACAAAACCATGACAAGGGCGGCAAGAATATTTCGTATCATCATGCCCGCGATGTTAGCACCAAAACAACAATGACCGGTAAATCAAATCGCAATATTGCAAAAGATGCCACAGTTTGCCGCCAAAGGCTTGCGATCGCCTTAAAAAGTAAAATTACCGGAGATTGCTGACCGCGCTGAGCATTTCGTCGGTTGTTGAAATGGATTTGGAATTCATTTCATAGGCACGCTGGGCCTTGATCAGGTTGGTAATTTCCTGAACCACATTGACGTTCGAGGATTCAAGATAACCCTGCAACAGCTTGCCAAAGCCGACAGACCCTGCCGTTCCCGTGGTCGGGTTGCCTGATGCGTCGGTTTCAAGAAACAGGTTGTCGCCAAGGGCGTTCATCCCGGCCGGGTTAATGAAGGTGGCAAGCTGAATCTGACCCAGATTCTGCGGTGCGACCTGGCCGTCAATTTCGGCAAAAACTTCGCCCGATCCATTGATGGTGACGGATTTTGCGTTGTTAGGCACCGTGATGCCAGGCTGAATCGCATAGCCATCCTTGGTCACGATCTGGCCATTGCCATCAAGCTTGAAGGTGCCGTCACGGGTATAGGCGGTTTCACCACTGGGCAGATCGACCTGGAAAAAGCCACGTCCCTGCAGGGCAACATCGAGTTCGTTTTCGGTTAATGTCGGGCTTCCCTGGCCCATATAGCGGCCAATGGCGGCGGTTTTCACCCCCATACCGACCTGCACACCAACCGGCACAATCGTCCCCGTATCAGACGAGGGGGAGCCAGCCCGGCGTAAATCCTGATACAGCAGGTCCTGGAACTCGGCCCGTTGGCGTTTATAGCCGGTGGTGGTCATATTGGCGATGTTGTTCGATGTCACATCCACGTTGGTGGATTGTGCCATCATGCCCAGGGCTCCAATATCGAGTGACCGCATTTTTGTCTCCTCATGTCGCGCAGATGCGCCGTCTTTAACGTGTGGCTCTGCCATTGGCAGGGCAAAGGGGTCAAGTCAGTTATGCGCGGACATCGCCAAGTTTGTTGATCATGTCGCGTTGACGCTGGTTGTCGTTTTCAATGGCGCGGGTAACGGATTGATAGCTTCGTAAAACATCGATCATATCAACCATCGCCTTGATGGGATTGACGTTGGATTTCTCAAGCGACCCCTGAACCACGCCAGGATTTTCAATCTCCTGGGGTTGCTGGTCGGTGTTATAAAGCGATGAACCTTCGGGTTTCAGCTTTTGGGCATCTTCAAAGGTGGAAACGCCCAGCTTGCCGATCTGGCCGACATCGGTTGAAACCGTGCCATCCCCGGCAATTGTTACCCGTGTATCGGCCTGACCAAAAAACAGTGGCTGCCCCGCATCGGTCAGGACCGGATATCCTTCCGAGGTTACAAGCTGCCCACCGGGATCAAGCGAGAAATTACCATTGCGCGTGTAGCGCACACCATTGGGCGTATCGATGGAAAAATACATGTCGGGCTTGGTCAGCGCGACGTCAAAATCCCGTTCGGTTCGTTCGATATTGCCAACCGTCGTGTCGCGATATTGGCCGATATCCTGCACCAGGGCAATTTTGCGTTCCCCGCGAAAGGGCGCGTCCTTGTTGGCGGCCATCCAGTCGGTGAACATCATGTTCTGCTGTTTGTAGCCGTTGGTGTCCATGTTCGCCAAGTTCTGCGTGATGGTGTCCATCTTGCTGCGCAGAACACGCTGGCGCGACACGGCAATATAGGATGTATTTTCCATCTGGCTCTTATCCCGGTTACAGGCAAAATTCGTTGCCAGCTTTAATGCGAATGCCGTGCCAATATTTATAATTATCTGAAAATAAGGGAAAATTTGAGGTTCGGAAAAACTTGCCGTGCGGATTTTCCCCTGTCAGGCGGCAAGAAACGCCCCGGTCTGTGGCCGATTTTGCATTTTATGTTAGGGAAGGTCTGTATCGGGATGGTTTGTGGCCTTTGGGGCCTGCATCGGGCCTGATGAGGGATGGATCAGCTTTGCAACGCATAAGCCGTCTTTATAATAGTGTGTCGATAAATCGGGCGAAGCGGCTTGGACGGGGGTAAAGGGGGCCGTTTTGGCAATGTTTTTGCAGTGCTTTATGTAAATTGCTGGTATTGCGCCGTTTTGATCCCAAATGGTAAAGGGACAGCCGATGCCCTCATGGTGAAAAGCGGGCAGACAAGGCTGGAATTTCAAGGGGCGGGCAGGTGTTGTCGATTGGCAGCAACGCCCTTATGATGGGCAACGGAATCTTAAGGTTGCCGGGGTAATTCTGTCAGGCTGGTGCTCTTTGCAAGAAAAGCTGCCAGACGGATGCGGATCAAGGGCTGTATAAGGCAGGCAGGACAGGCTGATGGGTGACGACGTCGACGAAGTTGAAGGTGAAGAAGGTGGTGGCAAGCGCGGCGGTAAAAAGCTGCTGATTGTGATCATTCTGCTGGTTTTGCTGTTAATCGGCGGGGCGGCGGCGGCCTATTTTACCGGTCTTTTGCAGCCTGTGATCGATATGGTGACGGGGGGCAGCCAAAGCACCGAGGAAACGGCATCGGACAATTCGATCGAAGATACGCCGGCGGTGACGGAAAATGTCGGCTTTGTTGATTTGCCTGAAATTCTGGTCAATCTGAATGCGGGCAGTGGCAAGCAAAGCTACCTTAAAATTCGCGTCAGCCTTGAAGTGGCCGATCAGAAGATGGTGCCCGAAGTTGAAAAGATGATGCCGCGCATTGTGGATAATTTTCAGGTTTATCTGCGCGAATTGCGCCCGGAAGATCTTGCCGGGTCCGAGGGCATGTTCCGCCTGCGAGAAGAATTGCTGATCCGGGTCAGTGCTGCGGCAAAGCCCGCGAAAATTAACGACGTTCTGTTTAAGGAAATGCTGGTACAATAGGTTTTGTACCCGTTGATGTGCCGAGAGTAAGCCTGGGATAAACGCCAATGGCCGATGAAGACGATGATGATGCACTCGCCGCCGAATGGGAAGCGATGGCTGGCGGTGGCGATGGCGATGATGGAGACGGCGGCGATGATATGGCCGCCGAATGGGAATCCATGCTGGGCGAAGATGGCGGCGAGGAAGAAGAACTCGTCGGTCCTGGTTCAGCGCGCGTTCTTAACCAGGATGAAATTGACAGCCTGCTGGGCTTTGACGATGGCAGTGGATCGGGCGACCAGTCCGGTATTCAGGCCATTATCAATTCCTCGATGGTGGCTTATGAACGTTTACCGATGCTCGAAGTGGTCTTTGACCGCCTCGTGCGTATGATGTCCACCTCGTTGCGTAACTTTACCTCGGATAACGTTGAAGTCTCGCTCGATAATATCCTGTCGCTGCGCTTTGGCGATTATCTGAATTCTATCCCGCTGCCGGCCATGCTGGGCGTTTTCAAGGCCGAGGAATGGGATAACTACGGCCTGTTAACGGTTGATTCCGCCCTGATCTATTCGATTGTGGACGTTTTGCTGGGCGGGCGCCGGGGCACGGCGGCCATGCGTATTGAAGGCCGCCCCTATACCACGATTGAACGGAACCTGGTTGAACGCATGATCCATGTGGTGCTGGGTGATCTTTCGTCGGCATTTGACCCGTTAAGCCCGGTTAATTTCCGCTTTGAACGCCTGGAAACCAATCCGCGTTTTGCCACCATTGCCCGTCATGCCAATGCCGCCATTGTCGCCAAGCTGCGCATTGATATGGAAGACCGCGGCGGGCGGCTGGAACTGCTTATTCCCTACGCCACCCTGGAGCCGATCCGCGAACTGCTGTTGCAGATGTTCATGGGCGAAAAGTTCGGCCGGGACTCGATTTGGGAAAACCACCTTGCCAATGAACTGTGGCAGACGCATGTTAACCTGCTGGCTGTTCTAGATGAACAGGTCATGGCGCTGGGCGATGTGATCAATCTTGAGGTTGGAAATCGGATGTTGCTCAATACCGGGCCAACATCGCCGGTGGAAGTCCGGTGCGGGGATGTCGCGCTGTTTCGGGGCCTGATGGGGCGAAAAGGGGACCGAATCGCCATTCAGGTGCGGGAACGGGCGCGGAAAAACAAGGAGGAAACCAGCTGATGGATTTCGAGTTCTATCTCGATCTCCTGATGATTGTCCTTTTGATAGCGACAATCATCTATGCGCTGATGCTTAATCGCAGGCTTGCTGCCTTTCGTCGCAATCGCGAGGAAATGGAGCAGTTCCTCTCGGCATTTCATGCCGCGACTGAACGGGCCGAAATCCTGATTCAGTCTTTGAAGGATATGGCCTCGCAAAGCGGGGATGCGTTGCGCGAGGATATCGAGCGGGCCAGCGGCCTGCATGAAGATTTGTCCTTTATGGTGGATCGGGGCGATGCCATTGCCAATCGCCTGGAAAAGGCGGCCAGCAGTGCCAATGCAGCACGCAAGGGATCGGTTGCGCCAGAAACAGGTTATGGGGCCGGCACCAGCACCAGTGGTGCCGGTGGCAACAAGGCCACGGCAGAGGACCGCATTGACCGTGTTGGCATTGAAACCCGGGCGGAGGAACTGGCCGCCCGCATGGTGCGCGATACGGAAATGAAAAGTGGCCGTAATGCCTATGACGGGGGCAATGGCCGCAATACCGGCAGCGATGAACGTGGTGGGGCACCATCATCGCGCGAGGATCGCCGGGCGAATATTCTCGATGATGACGATAGCGACGAAGATGCCGGACGTTCCGAGGCCGAGCGTGAATTGCTCGCCGCTTTGCGCTCTGTCAGATAAATTGGGGCAAGTTGGCAGTATAAAGAATCATGCCAGCTGTCGTTTGGGGACTTGAGTGGGGATTTGCGATACTGCCATACCATATTTACCGGGCTGGTTTGACCAATCGGGCTTGTTCTGGCGCTGGTTGTGTCCCATGTCTAATACTATGGGGCTGTCTTTTTGCGCGCAGTGCAAAAAAGTGGTAGTCAGATCATCGCGTTTATCGAGCCGTTATCGTGCCTCTTGCGGTGCATGCAATAGTGTCGGGTGAGTGATTGAATGTCGTCTTTGCGTATTTTGCCTTTGCTGATTTTGGTGTCAGGGATTGTGCTCTCCGTTAAAGTGGCGGATGTGGTATCGATCTGGCGTGATGGCGGCGACGTGAAAGAAGCCGCTGTCAGCATGGTGCAGGCTGCGCGTGCCCAGGAAAATACGGGCGATGCCGCGGCAGCAAATACCGGCGAGCCGGGCCTTGATACGCCAGCCGGGGGCGAAGATGCGGCTGCGGCCAGCAATGAAGAACCGCCCGAAGGGGCGGCTGGCACAAATGGCACAGAAACCCCGGAAGCCCCGCCCAGCTTTGGCGGTGATCCGACGTTATTTACCCAGGAAGAAATCGATCTTTTGCAAAATCTGTCGGCGCGTCGGGCGGAACTGGATCGGCGTGAACAGCGTCTGGACCAACGTGAAAGCCTGATCACCGCTGCCGAAACCCGGATTGACAGCAAAATTGATGAAATGAAGCGGTTGCAGGCGTCAATTGCGCAATTGGTGGAAAAGAAAGACAAAAAAGACGAAGACCGCATCAAAAAGCTGATTTCGGTTTATGAAAAAATGAAACCGAAGGATGCCGCGCGGATCTGGAATGATCTGGACATGAATATTTTGCTGCAGGTTGCCCAGGGCATGCGCGAAGCCAATACCGCCGCTGTGCTGGCTGAAATGAGCCCGGACCGCGCCCGTGCCTTGACGACCGAGCTTGCCTACAAGCGCGATTTGAGCTCTCTGCCCCTGACGAAACCGTAAGACGAAAACCCTGCTTTTTATGGGGGTATTTTGCCAGCCTGTTTCTTTTTGTCTTTGTGAAACGGGAAAAAAAGTGAAAAATAAGCGTTCTGATTTGCGGTCGCTTCTTGATTCTATTGGTTGTAGCGCCCAATTTAACGACGTGAAAAGCCTTGATTAACCTTAATTAAATAGGTAAATCACAAATATAATGTTTCTTTCCAAAGCTGGAAACTTTTCCAGATTGACAGCATCATGGAGTGGTAAATGACCGTCGATCCCAATATGCCAATTCTGATTGTCGATGATTACAAAACCATGTTGCGTATCATCCGTAATCTTCTGCGTCAGTTGAACTTCACCAATATCGAAGAAGCGACCGACGGCAGCATGGCGCTGCGTAAACTGCGTGAAAAGCCGTTCAGTCTGGTTATTTCGGACTGGAACATGGAGCCGATGACCGGTCTGCAGTTGCTTAAGGAAGTTCGCGCCGATGCGAAACTGAAGGATCTTCCCTTCATCATGATCACTGCCGAAGCCAAGACCGAAAACGTTGTCATGGCGAAAAAGGCCGGTGTATCAAATTACATCGTCAAACCGTTCAACGCCGAAACCCTCAAGGGTAAGCTGACCACGGTTCTTGGTGATTTCTAAGTCAGAAAAGGGGCACGGGGCATTTTGTCCCGTGATACCGCCGTGGATGATAGCCAGTTACGTGATCTGCTAACACAGCTTAAAAAGCGTCTCGAAAAAGGCGATCTTAAGATCGAGGAAGTTTCCGGGCTTGTTGAAAGCCTTGCGAAATATCTTCCGGCTGATACGAAAACCGATAATCAGGATGAAAAACGCCTGTTTGGCGAACTTGACGAGCTTTCCAACATCATCCGCAAGATGAAATCGGAAATCGCGTCGTTGCGCCCGGATGATATCAAGGCCGAATATATCCCCAATGCCACCGACGAACTTGATGCGATTGTCGATGCGACAGCCGGGGCGACCCATGAAATTCTTGATGCGATGGATTCGCTTGAAGAATTTGCCACGACCCTGCCGCCCGAGCAGGCCGAAATTGTGACAAACGCCACCATGCGTGTCTATGAAGCCTGTAATTTCCAGGACATCACCGGACAGCGCACGACCAAGGTGATCAAGGCGCTTAAGGCCATTGAAGAACGGGTCGAGGGGCTTGTGACCGCATTTGGTGCGGAAATCGCCCGTTATGCCGAAGCCCATCCGCGCAAGTCAAAAGACGAGCGTGACGGGGATGAAGCCCTGCTGAATGGGCCGCAGCTTGAAGGCAAGGGTGTGTCGCAGGCCGATATCGATGCGATGTTTAATTGACCCTTTGGGCGAAATGATGAACGGGTATGGCAGAAGCAGAAGATGACGGCCCACGACGTGCAATAGAATCCAGCGGTGGTACGACATCGTTGTTCCTATCGTTGTATCTTCTGTTATTGGCTTTTTTCATTCTGTTAAACACCATCTCTACCTATGAAGAGGTCAAAGCCCGGAAGGTGCAGCAAAGTCTGTCTTCCGCCTTTGCTTCTATTTTACCGCCCACCACCAGCCTTGATACGGTGACATCGGTGGATGGTCCTCGCATTGCTGCGGAGGAAACCCAGAAAAAACTTGGTGATTTGTTCAAGTCCCCGCTTAACATTGCGCGGGTTGAAGTGCTTCAGCCGGGCAAGCTGCTGGAGGTGATGATGCACACCGACCAGCTTTTTGAACCGAAGAAAAACACCATTCGCGAACGTCAGCGTGGCTTTGTCGCCAATTTGGCCGCCGCCTTGGCCAATACCCGGGGCGGGGCGAAGTATGAAATGGAAATGATGCTGGGCAGCAATGTGGGCAAACATGGTACGGTGCCGGTCGAAGGCAGCCTGGAAATTTCCCGTGCCGGGGCTTTTGCCCGCGCTGTTATTGCCGCCGGTGCGCCGGCCAGCACCATTGATGTGGGCATTGACCCCAGTGCTGATCCGTTTGTTGTGACATTCCGGTTTTTCTGGGATCAGACCGAAGCGGCAAAGGCCGCCGCCCAACGTGCGGCGGAAGCAAAACGTGCCATGCAAATGACTGTGCCCTTGCCCGCCCTGCCCAAAAATAATGTTGGCGGGCCGACTGTGACCATTCCGTTGCCCATGGCATCGCCCGGTGCGGGTTCTGATACATCCTCCACCCCGGCGACGCCAGCGACGCCGGCTACAGCAGGAGGGGGCGGTTAATGGACGAAGACTCCCCCAAAAAGGTAGAGACAAAAGGCCCGCCGGTCTGGATGTTGAGCCTTGCGGATTTGATTTCGCTGTTGCTGACCTTTTTTGTCATGCTGTTTGCAATGTCGAGTGTGAAAGTCGATCGTTGGGACGAGGTGGTTGATTCGCTGTCGCAATCCATCCGCCCTGACCCGGTTGACCCGACCGACGAGCCAACCTCGCAAATGAATATTCCGCGGGTTTACCGTAAACCGGCCATGAACCTTGATTATCTAAGCTCGGTGATCGAGGGGGCCATTAACAAGAACGTCATTTTGCAACATGCCCGCTTAAAACACGAAGCCGACAAACTGGTCATTTCCCTGCCCGGCGATGTCATGTTTGTGCCCGGCAGTGAAAAACTGGCAGAGCCTGCCCGCCAGGCCCTGTTTTTGCTGGGCGGTGTTTTGGCCAATATCGGCAATCGCGTGGGGGTACAGGGCCATACCGATCCACGCCCGGTGAGTGGTACGGGCCGCTATGCCTCTAATTGGGAACTCTCACTTGCCCGTGCCGCCGAAGTCGCAAACGAATTAAAAAGTTCCGGATATCTGGATTACATAAATATTTACGGATTTGCGGCATCAAGATACGACAACCTGCCGCGGACCGATGATCAAACCAAGCGCTATGAAATGGCGCGTCGTGTAGACATTGTCATTGAACCCCACGGCGGGAGTGGTGTCGGAGGTTCGTAGATGCGATTTGGGTTAACGCGACTGTTGCTGGCTGTTGCCATCGCGACTGCCGGTATGGTGGTTGCGATGCAAACGGTGCCGGTTGCCTATGCCCAATCTGCCAGCCCGGTTATCATCCGCTCCGGTGACCATGACGGTTACGGGCGGATCGTTATTCAGTGGGATCGTAAAACCCAATATACCGCCGAGATTATCGGCAATCAGTTGGTGGTTCGGTTTAACCAGCCGCTGGTCGCGTCACT
>JBNKVZ010000063.1:0-22817 GCA_050299455.1 Thalassospira sp. | reverse complement strand
GGCCAGCCTGTTTGATCATGCAATTTATGGTCCGGCCACCCAAACCGTGCCCGCCTTTGTGGATCAGTTATTGGGAAACGGAACAAACAGGTCATAAAAGGCCTTTTCCCCGGTCGGGGTAAAATCAATCACCCGCGACTCGCTTGATCGCCTGGCCCAGCCAAGCTCCAGCATCCGCTGCAACAACCCTGCCCCCAAAGATCCTGCCAGATGCGACCGCCGCATGCTCCAATCCAGGCATTCGCGGCATAAGGGCCGGCGCAATTGCCGCAACCGCGCCAAATCAAGGCCGAAATCCTGAATAAAGGCCGCCCCCTGCGCGCTCAGGCGCATCTCGCCCCTATCGTCGAAAACGATAAAATGCCGTTGTTGCAGGTTTTCAAACAGGGCAACCCCCATTTCCCCGGCCAGATGATCATAACAAATGCGCGCTTTGCGCAAGGCCGGGTCTTTGGGGCCAGTCCGCACCCGGTTATGGCCGGTGCGCTGGGCAATCCCCATCAAATTTTCCAGCAATTCAACAATATCAGGATTATCAAGCGTGAAATAACGATGCCGCCCCTGCTTGCGCGCCGCAACGATCCCGCCATCATGCAGCTTTGCCAAATGCGAACTGGCCGTTTGCGCGGTCACACCGGCCTCAAGGGCCAGCTCTGTTGCGGTTAAGGCACGGCCAGACATCAGCGCGGTCAACATATTGGCCCGCGCCGGGTCGCCAATCAAGGCTGCCACACGGGCAATGTCCGGTCCTTCTTTCATAGTTCGATGTTAATCGAAACATTGGCGGCACACAATCGCGATAATGGGCCTCTATTCAGACCTGCATAAAAAGCGAGATTAAAGATGCTGACCTGTTTTATCCGTTATGACATCGACCCTTACAAAAAAGATGCCTTCGCCGAATATGCCCGTAACTGGGGCCAGGCGATTCCGCGGTGCGGGGCAGACCTGATTGGTTATTTCGCCCCGCATGAAGGCACAACCACCACCGCCTATGGGGTCTATACCCTGCCCAGCCTTGCTGCCTATGAGGTCTATCGTAACCGCCTGATGGCCGACCCGCTGGGCCAGGAAAACTACCGATTCGCGCAAAAGGAACAGTTCATTCGCCGTGAAGAACGCCAGTTCTACAAACTGGCTTCCGGCCCACATGCCACAAGGATCGCGCCATGATTGCCGTGATCTTCGAGGTCATCCCCAGGCCCGAACATACATCCGACTATTTCGGCATTGCCGGCACTTTACGCCCGCTGCTTGATGATATTGACGGTTTCATCTCGATCGAGCGATTTGAAAGCATCACCACGCCGGGAAAAATCCTGTCGCTTTCTTTCTGGCGGGATGAAGAAGCGGTCAAAGCCTGGCGCAATCTTGAGGAACACCGTGCCGCGCAGTCACAGGGCCGCTCGCGCATCTTCAGGGATTACCGCCTGCGGGTAGCCGATGTCATGCGGGACTATGGCATGACCAACCGGGAACAGGTGCCAAGCGATTCGCAAGCCCATCACACCCCGTAAAAACAATTTACCCGGACCACATATGTGGCCCGGGTAAAACATTTCGCAGGCAGCAACACAGCAGCAACCAAAAAGCTTATGTACGGGCTTCAGCAGGCTGATCCGATGTCAGCGACGGATCAAAATCTTCTTGTTCACCTTCGTCCTCATCCAGATCTTCGGACGGTGGGGTTGGTTGGGCAGTTCCCTTAAAATCCAGCATCGTGACGGCAAAAACCACCAATCCGGCCCCGACAAAAACAATCGGCATCGGCAGCACATCAAAAAAGACCAGATCCATTGCCACCGAAAAAGGCAATGCCGTATAGGCAGCAGGCGAAATCACACTGGCATCCGCCACACGAACTGCGCGGAGCACCAAATAATTGGTCAGCATGGCAAAAAAACCAGCCCCGCCAGAAAAGGCCCAGTCAGACAAGGCAGCGGGTTGCCAAAAAATGATCCCGATCGGCACCCAGATCACCACGGCGACAATCTGGGGCCAGAACAGCATGGAAAAATTGGTTTCTGTCCGGGTCAGCACCTTGGCCAGCATGGTTTGTGCGGAAAAACAAAAGGCCCCGACCAATGCCGCCGCAACCCCGAGCGGCACGCCAAAACCATCCATTTTCGGCACACACATGATCCAGACGCCACCAAGACCCAACAGGGTAGCGCCCAGTTTCCGCGCCGTCAGCTTTTCGCCGAGAAACACAACCGATAGCAGAACAGTCAGCAGCGCCTCGATGAACAAATAGGCGTTCACTTCGCTGATGCTCATTTGCCGAAGGGCAAAAAAGACGCAAAACAGCGACCCGTACCAGATCACCCCGCGCAACAAATGACCATAAGGGCGACGGGTGCGAATTTGACGGACACCGACAAATTTCAGCACAACAAGGAAAATCGCCACCGTAATGATGGCGCGCATGGCAAGGATCTGCGCGGTCGGCACATCCGCCGACACCATTTTAGCGCAGACATCAACAAAAACGCCCGAGGCCATCGCCCCGGTCATCCAGAGAACACCGCGCAAATTTCCGCTCAGGCGCATCGGCGTCCTGCTCATCGCCATTCTTCCCGTTTTTGATGTGAAAAGGATAAAGAGGGAGTTTCCAAAGCCGGGATCAGTCTAATAATGCGGGTGGCGCAAGGAGACAATAGGTCTGGAAACCCTCTCGTTGATTATCTTGCCCGGAACAATTCAAAAAAACGAATGAAGAGTTTTCAGCGACCGATGAGAAAATTTTGTACGAATTAAAAGACCTGTGCTGATAAACAGGATCGTCCTACAATACCTGTTAGCGGAATTTACCAGAATGCGTCGCAAATTACCGCCCTTACGCGCCCTTGTTGCCTTTGAAGCCACCGCCCGGCATCAAAGCGTCAAAGATGCTGCCGAGGAACTGAATGTCACCCAAAGTGCAATCAGCCATCAATTGCGCCAGCTTGAGGAAAGCCTGGGTGTTGTCTTGTTCGTACGCAAGGGACGCGGCCTGTCGCTGACCAAGTCAGCCCGCCAGCTTTTACCCCGCCTGACCGCTGCCCTTGATGACATTTCCGGCATTACCGGTGAAATCGGCCCGGATAAGGGCGGTGCCATTCGCATTGGCGCCTTGGCAACCCCGGCGCTAAGCATTCTGATCGAGGAACTCGATAGTCTGCGGGCCACCATCCCCGAAGATATTCCGGTACAATTTCGCAAAATCGAATTTGATGACGATCTTGACCCGCTTGAAATTGATTTGGCCCTGCAAATTGCCCCCAAGGACCTGCCCGGCCCGGATGGCTGGACGATGGAGCTGTTAACGCCGGAAATCTATCATGCGCTGGCCGCGCCACAATGGCTGGAACGGCGAGGATTTGACCGCACCAATGTTGACGTCGCCAAGCTGGAGCCACGCGATATTCTGTTAATTGACAGCGACAGCGAACAATTTTCCCAAATTGTTTCCTGGTTTGAAAATACCCGCTTCGCCCTGACAGATTGCTGGACCTTCAGCCATCATATCTGGGCGCTTGAGGCCGCACGCGAAGGACATGGCATTGTTGCCAGCACCGATGTGATTGCGCGCAAATATGTGGATCGTGGTGAATTGGTCATGCTCGATTTTCCCGACTTCATGTCGAGCTGGTGGTATCGGTTGCTGATCCGTCCGTCACGTGAACGCGACCCGGCCGTCATGGCCGCCGCAGCATGGATTCGCCAGTTAATCGGTCGCGAACTGTACTAAAATACCAGCTTATATCCATCTGGCTATTGCCCCGGCTTTCCTGGCTATGTACAACTTTCAAACACATTATTGTTAAGGGGCAATAATGCGGGGTGTGATCTTGTATCGGGGGAAAGATGTCGAAACCCAGTCTCGTTTCTGTCGTTGTCGCCACATATAACTGGCCGACGGCGCTTGCGATGGTTCTAAAATCATTGCTTGATCAAAAAGACCGGCATTTTGAAATCATTGTCGCCGATGATGGATCAAAAGATGAAACCCGCGACCTGATCGCCCGTTTTGCCAATCAAAGCGATGTTCCGATCCGGCATTTCTGGCAGGAAGACCGCGGTTTTCGCCTGTCAGAGGTCAGAAATGGCGCGCTGAAGCTCTGTCAGGGCGATCTGACGATCTTTATTGACGGCGATTGCTGTGTCATGCCCGATTTTATCGCAAAACACCGGGCAGCCGCGACCAGGGGATGTTTTGTCACAGGCAAACGCGTTTTTTTAAAGCGCCGCTTCACCGAATTTGTCATGCGCAACCGGCCGTCATTTCATAAATGGCCGCGCGCGGCGTTATTTGGACTGGGGATTACCGGGCAATGCAATCGTCCGTTCCAGTTTATGCCACTGCCGCAATCGCACAAAAGCATGTGGCAATATGAAACATCATGGAAAAAGGCACAGGCCTGTAATCTGGCCGTTTTCCGCGAAGATATTGATAAAATTGCCGGTTTTGACGAAGCCTATCAAAGCCACGGCCTGGAAGATTCGGACTTTATCCTGCGTTTGATCCGGGCAGGCGTGCGTCGCAAAAACCTGGAATACAGTTCGCCGGTTTTGCATCTTTTCCATGCCCGCAAAATCGCCCAGCGTCATTCCGGCGCCAGCGATAACGGCCTGTTGTTTCGTACCCTGGAAGCCGACACCCAGCGCTTTCATCCACAACAAAGCATGTTTTTGGCCCAAACCGCAGCGGAATAACGCGTCCTCAACCAACGGTGAACAAGCAGGTTCTTGGAACATTGGGCATTTCGCGATAAAAGGGCGTCACCATCTTTGTGACCTCGCCCGAGGTACGCAATGAAATCCCATAACCACGCCCGGCAACGGGTGATCTGAAGCATATGCGAAAGGGTGTTACCCCGATGGACCTCAGCAAGATTGCGGTTGGTAAAGACGTTCCCTGGGACGTTAACGTAGTTATTGAAATCCCGCAGGGCGGGCCGGTCAAATACGAAGTCGACAAGGCGTCAGGCGCGGTATTTGTCGACCGTTTCCTGCATACATCAATGTATTACCCGGTCAATTACGGCTTCATTCCCAACACCCTGGGCGAAGACGGCGACCCGGTCGACGCGATGGTCATGTTCCGCGAGCCGGTCGTTGCCGGATCTGTCATTCGTGCCCGTCCGATTGGCGTGCTGATGATGGAAGACGAAGCCGGCATGGACGAAAAGCTGATCTGCGTGCCGCATGAAAAGCTTGATCCTTATTACAAGGACATCAAATCGCACGAAGACCTGCCGCAAATCCTGCGTGACCAGATCCAGCATTTCTTCGAGCATTACAAAGACCTCGAAAAAGGCAAATGGGTAAAAGTCACCGGCTGGAAAGGTTCTGAAACCGCCGCCGAGCTGATCCATGCCGCCATCGCACGATATGCGAAATAAGGCTGTGATGATTGTGCTGTCATCTCGATAACAGCGCACATCAAGACCGATATGATACAACGCCCTGCCAGTTTGCGGGGCGTTGTCATTCTTGAAATATGTCACTGCCACAATAAATTCCCGTTATCTGATAACAGCAATCAAAAACGTCTTCTCAAAAAACCAGATCACAACCAGGGAAATTCACCGTCATGGCCGCCTTTAAAAACGCGAAATCCCGAAATGCCGCGTCGCGGATTACGGTGGATGAAACTGGTAAACTGACCTTTTTGGGAAAAGAATATCGCGCCGCGATCGGCAAGGCGGGCATGACTGCCCATAAAAACGAAGGCGATGGCGCCAGCCCGATTGGCGACTGGAAACTGCGTTATGTGATGTATCGGGCGGACCGGGTTCCCGCCCCCAAAACCAGCCTGCCCGTCCATGTCCTGCGCCCCGAAGATGGCTGGTGCGATGCGCCTGCAAACAACCATTATAACCGCCCGGTGCGCCTGCCTTTTGGTGCCCGCCACGAAAAACTGTGGCGCGAAGACCCTGTTTATGACGTGATTGTCACCCTCGATCACAATGACAGCCCGGCAGTCGCAGGCCAGGGATCGGCGGTTTTCATACATATTGCGCGCCCGGAATATGAGGGCACAGAAGGCTGCATTGCCCTTGCCAGAAAGGATTTATTTGAAATTCTGGCAGGTTGCGACAATGCAACACAACTTTGTATTAAGACGCAGAAATCAGATCAGGCCTAACATATCCTTGCGGCCAAACCGCCAAGACCCTAGTTTGATCATCATACAATCATCAGACCGGGACAGGACATGATCGAAGACGATTATCTATACAACAAAGGCGGCATCAAAGGTTTTGGTGCAAAAATGCGCGGCTTTTTCACAAGTGGCCGTTTCTGGCTGCGCGCATTTGCCGTAATTGTTGTTCTCGCCCTGATTTATTATCCGGTCGGCATGCTTGTTGTGCAAAATATCGATGATAATACCGATTTCACCGGTAATTATCAGGGCGGTAGCCATGCCGTTGCCACCGCAGCCGCCCTGATTGACCGCGAGGTCAACCAGCATGACTGGACGGCAAATGACCCGTTCTTCATGCCCGGTGCCGCGCTTGACAATATGCCGAACTATCAAAGCGGCATCATCTATGCCCTGTCACGATTCGCCATCGAAATGTCCGACCAGATCGGCCGTGCCCGCGGGTCCAGCCAGGTTGACAGTGATCTCGATAACGCGGCCGGTGCGTTGAAATTCCGGGGGGACAAATGGGTCTTTGATCCCAGCATCTCCCTTTTGCCCGGTGTGTCGTCCGAACAGCAATACCGCCAGGCCATCTCTGCCCTGCTGCGCTATAATAAACGGCTGGCTGCGGGGGATGCGGTATTTGAACGCCGTGCCGACAATTTACAGGAAACCCTGGCACGCATTGCCAATGACCTGGGTTCGGCATCGGCACTGATTGACAATAAAGTGGCCCACCCATCCATTTTCGATACAACGGCAGACGACGTCTTTTACGCCACCAAGGGCCGGCTTTACGCCTATAGCCTGATCCTGCGGGACCTTGGCACCGATTTCGAGAATATCCTCAATGAACGCCAGGTCAGCCAGATCTGGGCGGAAATGGTTGCCTCCTTGCAGGCCGCAGCCAAACTTGACCCGCTTGTGGTCATTAACGGTTCCGCCGACGGGATCATTCTGCCCAACCATCTTGCCGGTCTGGGTTTTTACCTTCTGCGTGCCCGCACCCAGATGAATGAAATCATCAGTATCCTGCAACGCTAGGCGCAATATGGTATTTTGTTGAATACCTGAGTTGCATAGTCGGACTTGATCTTTTTGCAAAATTGGCCCATTTAGAGACCAAAGTAAAAGACATGAGGGCCGCCGCCCAGAGCCATGCCAGCCATGCCTGCGGCGCCACAGAAAAAGGACTTGGTGAAAATGTTCATACAAACCGAACCCACCCCGAATCCCGCCACCCTTAAATTTCTTCCGGGTGAAGAAGTTATGGGGCGTCAGGGAACGGCCAACTTTACCAGCAACGATGAACATGTGAAATCGCCGCTGGCGCGCAAGCTGTTTGAAGTTGATGGTATTACCGGTGTGTTCCTTGGCGGTGATTTCATCACCATCACCAAAGAAGAAAGCCGTGACTGGCAAACCCTGAAACCGCAAATTCTTGGCGGGATCATGGAGCATTACACCTCCGGTCAGCCGGTTCTGGACCAGGGCAGCGATGCGACCAAGGCAACCAGTTCTGCCGCTGAAGGCGACAATGAACTGGTCAGCCAGATCAAGGAACTGCTTGATACCCGTGTTCGCCCGGCAGTGGCCCAGGATGGCGGTGACATCGTTTTTCACAAATTTGAAGACGGCGTTGTCTATCTGGAAATGCACGGTGCGTGCTCTGGCTGCCCCAGCAGCACCGCGACCCTGAAAATGGGTATCGAAAACATGCTGCGTTATTATGTGCCCGAAGTGCAGGCCGTCGAACCTGTGATGGCGGAATACTGATTACCGGCACATTGCCGCGTCACGTAATGAACACGATCTTTCATAATCGCGCCGAAATTATCGGCTATCGGTTTGTCAAAGGATAAACCGGCTGGCATAATATCGGCGCGATTTTTACGGCATTAAATGCCTTTTGCGCATGATGTCTTGCCATACATCAACACGGCACACGACAGAATAAACTATTCGATGTGCCACGAATGCCGGATCACACGGCATGATATACGGGATACAGGACTGGAAAAAACCATTCCGACCCGATAAAAATGGGGTAAAACAGCCCCCGTTAACCGATTCGTAACTTTTTAAAGCCCCTTCACGATCTTTTGGGTTCGTGATGCGTTACCGCTATCGGGCGGAACGCCAGCATTGGCGGGGGGTTGAACCATATGTCGTTTTTTCCGATTGCACCGCTTTCCCGGGCCGGTCATAGGTAATTGGGCGCGGAAACGAATACAGGTTCAATGATCCTGGAGAGAGATAAATGAGTAGCGCAAACCAGACGACATTTACAAAAGTCGCACTTGCATCGCTAGTCGGCGCAGTGGGCTTGCAATATGCGCTGATGTTTGGCGACTTTGATATTGCCCCGAAACCAGCCGGCATGGTGATTGAGGCCTCGGTCGTTGTGCCGGTAAAGCCGGAAAAACCGAAGGTTAAAAAGCTTTATCAACGTGATCCAGAAGTGGTCGCGCTGAACCAGTATTTCAAGAGCATTGACTATAAACTTGGCACATCCGATGAAATTCCCCGTGTTTATATCAAACGCGTGCCCAAGGGCCTGCGTGATCTAAGCTCGGTTGCGGAGCGCAAACAGATTTTCCTGCGCATCATTTTGCCGCTGGCCCTGCGGGTTAATGAAGAGATCACCGCACGGCGGGACCGGTTGCTGTCGATCCAAAGCAACGAATATGCCGGTGTTCCGGCAACACCGACCCAGCAAAAATGGGTCGAAAAAATGATGAAACGCTACCGTGTGGATAGCGGTGGCATTTCCGCCCTGCTCGAACGCATCGATATTATCCCGCCCTCGCTGATTCTGGCCCAGTCGGCAGAAGAAAGCGGCTGGGGAACCTCGCGTTTTGTGCGCAAGGGCAATGCCCTGTTTGGCCAATGGGCCTATAACGAGGAAGAAGGCATTGTTCCCGAAGATCGCGAAGCAGGCAAAACCCATGTGATCAAGGCGTTCGATACCCTGATGGATTCGGTTCGCGCCTATGCCCGCAATATCAATTCCCACCCGGCATACAAATCCCTGCGCGAAGAACGCGCCCGTTTGCGGGCCGAAGGGGATAGCATCACGGGCTGGGAACTGGCCGATACCCTGCTTAAATATTCGGAACGTGGCGAAGCCTATGTGGAATCACTTCATGCCATCATGTGGGCCAATCATCTTGATGACCTCGACGGCATGAAATTTGCGGCCGAGGATGTCCCGCCGCCGCCAAAACTGTTGGCATCGTTGCAGGGTTAAACCGGCAAAACAGATGACGAAAAAAGGGTGCCAGATCAACGGCACCCTTTTTTATGATCTCGTTTCAACGATGAGGATGGCCTCAGGGTCGATAAATCCAGCCCTTTTCGGATTTCACCAGCCGGATTTCATTGCTGATCCCGCGCCGGTCGCCAACGGTAAACCCGCCTTCTTTCAGGGCCAGCATTTTCATTTTCAAAACATCAACCGCATCGCGGGCGGCGGCCCCCGCCGCATCCAGATTATCGGCCTCGGTGCCCTGTTTCACCACGTCGTCGGCAAATTCGGAAATGCTACGATCAAAAACCATATCATAGCTGACCATCACCGTCACAACCCCGTCACCTTCGGGCACACTGTTGGTTTTATGCACATTCTCGACATGGGCGACACGGGCATAGGGATCATTGCGAAAACGTTCGATCACGGCAGTGGTAATTTCATCGGCACTGGGTTCTGCACTCACCGCGTCATTGCAGGCGGATAAAACCGGCACGATCAGCAAAAAGGCAAAAATGGCGACAAGGCGCTGCATCAGGTTCGATCCTTCTTCCGTCAATCGGAGGTCAATTTACGCGACATTATAAAAAAGATATGGCGGAAATCGGTTTCCCGTTTCCGCCATATCCTATCAGATGATGTTTTTACGGCCCAAATAACAATAAAGCCAAAGTGAACCGCATCATAACCTGGTCACCAAGACCCCCGCCAAGGAGCCGCCTGGTTAACCGTGTTCCGCCTCGTGTGCGGCAAGGGCTGCCAGATTGACCAAATCATTCACAGTGGCCCCCATTTGCGTAATCTGGGCGGGTTTGGCCAAGCCAATCATGACCGGGCCAATCACCGTCCCCCCACCAAGTTTACCCAGCAATTTCGATGCCGTGGTCGCCGCATGAAGGGCCGGCATCACCAGCACATTGGCCGGACCAGACAGGCGGCAGAACGGGTAAAGCTTGAGAAGTTCGGTATCAAGCGCGACATCGACACTCATATCGCCATCAAATTCGAAATCGACATCCGAATTTTCCAGGATCGATACCGCCTCGCGGATACGGTCGGTATCCTTGGTCCAGGGATTGCCAAAGGTCGTGTGCGAGATCATGGCAACACGTGGTTCATGCCCCAGCTGACGGGCCTTTTTCGCCGCCTGAATGGCGATTTCGGCCAATTGTTCGGCATCGGGCTCGTCATGCACGCGGGTATCGGCGATAAACACCGTGCGCCCCTTGGCAATGGCGATCGACAACCCCATCGGGATTTCGCCATCCTTGGCATCAATGACGGTGCTGATATCCATGAAGCTGCGGTTAAAGTTCCGCGTCAGGCCGGTAATCATGCCATCAGCCTGGCCCATCGCAACCATGGCGGCAGCAAACACATTGCGCTTCTGATTAACCATGCGCTGGCAATCGCGCCACAAATAGCCTTTGCGCTGCAGGCGTTCATACAGGAACTCGGCATATTTGCGGTTATCCTGGATCAGGGCTGCATTGGTAATTTCAACCCCTTCCAGGCTTTCAATCCCCAGCAATTTTGCCGTTTCCAGAATACGGTCTTCCCGACCCACCAGAATCGGCGTGCCATAGCCCGAATTGCGGAAGGCCGCAGCCGCACGGATAACGGTTTCTTCCTCGCCTTCGGCAAAGGCGATGCGTTTGGGATGGCCGCGCACATAATCGGAAATCAGTTGCAAATGGGCCGCTGTCGGGTCCAACCGGCTGCGCAACTGGTTTTCATATTCGCCCATATCAATAATCGGCTTGCGGGCAACGCCACTATCCATTGCCGCCTGCGCCACCGCCTTGGGCACCGCAATGATCAGGCGCGGGTCAAACGGGGCGGGAATGATATATTCCGGGCCATATTGCAATCGACGGCCGGAATAGGCGGCTGCCACTTCGTCAGGTACATCTTCGCGCGCCAGGGCCGCCACCGCATGGGCCGCGGCAATTTTCATTTCCTCGTTGATGGTTGATGCCTGAACATCAAGCGCACCACGGAAAATATAGGGGAAGCCCAGCACGTTATTAATCTGGTTCGGGTAATCGGACCGGCCGGTTGCACAAATGGCATCATCGCGAATTTCAGCCACGTCCTCAGGCGAAATTTCCGGGTCCGGGTTGGCCATGGCAAAAATGATCGGCTGCTTGGCCATGCTTTTGACCATCGCCGGCGTAATCGCCCCTTTCACCGACAGACCAAATACAGCATCGGCCCCCTTCATGGCATCTTCCAGGGTGCGGGCATCGGTCTCGGCGGCATGGGCCGATTTCCACTGGTTCATGCCATCTTCGCGGCCCTTGTAAATAACACCGCGTGAATCACACATGATGACATTATCGGGCGTTACACCCATGCTTTTGACCAGGGCGGCAACCGCAATGGCCGCGGCACCCGCACCATTAACCACCAGCTTGATGTCCGCCAGATCGCGCCCTGTGAGGTCGCAGGCATTAATCAGGCCCGATGCGGCAATAATCGCGGTGCCATGCTGGTCATCGTGGAAAACCGGAATATCCATCACCTCGCGCAGGCGGCTTTCAATGATAAAGCATTCCGGTGCCTTGATGTCTTCAAGGTTGATGCCGCCAAAGGTCGCGCCCAGGAAACGGACACAATTGACAAACTCGTCAACGTCTTCGGTGGAAACTTCAAGATCAAGGCCATCAACATCGGCGAAGCGTTTAAACAGAACCGCCTTGCCTTCCATCACCGGTTTGGATGCCAGCGCGCCCAGATTACCCAGGCCCAAAACGGCTGTGCCGTTGGAAATGACCGCCACCATGTTACCCTTGGAGGTGTAATCATAGGCAGTTGCCGGGTTTTTCGCGATTTCAAGGCAGGGCACAGCCACACCTGGCGAATAGGCCAGGGAAAGATCACGCTGGGTGGTCAGCGGCTTGGAGGCGGTGATTTCGATTTTGCCGGGGCGGCCGCTGGAATGAAACAGCAGTGCTTCGCGGTCACGAACCTTAATTTCTTTTTCTTCCATATGTCTTCACTGACGCTTGCATGGTGGGTGAGAAAAGCGGTGAACCCAAAGACAGGTTGTGGGACTGCCAAGGGGAACCTCGTAATAAATCAGGGTTCCGGACGCCGGTCAAAGGACCAGTTGATGAAAATTGCAAATTTTCCTGCATTTTCCGTATGTTGCATCGCAACAAGACGAAAACCCCTCAACCTTTTAGTTAAGGGGTTAACATTAAGATCAATCAAGGGCAGCTAGGTAAACTCAACAAATTATTGGGCTGCTCACCGTCTGCCTCGGTTTTCAGATATTTATTGCCATAACGGCTAGTCGCAACAACTACCCTTACTCTGTTACGGCCTGAACCCACATAGAACTCGTATTTTTTGGCTTCAATACCAGTGATTGCGTCTTCCTGAGAAAGTTTCCATCGTTGTCCGTTCGGATTAACCCCACCCACATAAGTGATCCGCTCATGTGGATCATAACGATTGGTTTTCACAACGCAGCGAATTTCAGCCGTAACAGTCTGTGTGTAATAATTCATAAGTATCTTCCTTATGTACTTAGGAAGAGACCGTCTTGACCAATGCTATCAAGCTTTCTATTCTACGTCTTGGTACTTTGAAAACATTGCCGCGTGACGGTCTCAGTTAACGCGGATTTTTGAAAGGTCGGAGCCTGCAACGCTCCGGCCTTTCTTTGTTTATGATTCCATCACAGCATCACTACATCAAGGGTATTTTGACAAAACAAACACTATATATAGTGTTTTTTAGATTTGCGGACCTATTCAATCGAGATCACCCACCTCAAAAGGGATAAATTCCTCTGTAAAAAGAACTTAACAAGAACATTTTACGCAACAATTTGCCAAATAAAGTATATAAAAACTAACTTTATCAATCGAGTCGGGAAACTATCGACAAATTATTTTAATCCACCGGCAATGTAAGGAGGTTACTTGTTCAAACAAAACAGCACCCTGCCGATCACAGAGTGCTGCTTAAAGTAAAATTTATGACGCCACTATTTAAGCTTTGTCTGCCGGTTCAGCTGGTTCGTGGATATGAACATTATGCGCGTTATTCAGGGCGAAAATCTCGCGGGCCTGGGCTTCCTTGCTGGTATCTTCCGGGTCCAGCCGGACCCAAAGGGCAGCGGAACCGTCCTTGATTGCTTCGGCGAATTCTTCGGTATGTGTGGTGGATGTGACCTTGCCGATAAAATCGGTCAATGCCATTGTGCCCACCCCGGCACCAATCGCCAGGGCCAGGGCCGCTGTTGCCGCCCCCCCAAACAGGGCAATCGCGCCCGATGCCACCAGGGGCACCTCGTATTTGACTTCACCAAACATCGCGGTCAGCACATCCGACCATGACTGACCATCCTTTCCCGCAACATCGATGCTTTCATGGGTGCTAAGCGCAGAAAGGTCGGTATGGGCAAACCCCGCCGCTGTGAGCGCCTTGACCGCCGCATCAAAGGATTCTTTGGTATCAAACAAGCCGACCAGTTCCGGAACCTGGGCTGTGATGTGTTCTTCAGACATTGTTTTTTCTCCTCGGTCACTGGTCCGATAACATTCAACAAAGTATTTTATCATATATTGCAAAACTTTAGGGCAAAATAACGGCCCCTCTCGCCAAGTCGGGCCGGGTTTGCTATCAAGGCTGCCATGAACAAGATGCCCGGATCTTCTGAAAAAACAATGACCGCACCCGATTTTAATCGCGATGGCGCAACCCCGATGATGGTTCAGTTCCTTGAATTAAAGGAACAGTACCAGGATTGCCTGCTCTTTTATCGTATGGGCGATTTTTACGAGCTGTTTTTTGACGATGCCGTCAAAGCCGCCGAAGCCCTTGATATTGCCCTGACAAAACGGGGCAAACATCAGGGAAACGATATTCCCATGGCCGGTGTTCCTGTCCATAGCCACGAAACCTATTTGCAACGGTTGATCCGCAAGGGGTTTCGCGTTGCCGTATGCGAACAGATGGAAGACCCGGCAGAAGCCAAAAAACGCGGCGCCAAATCGGTTGTTAAACGCGATGTCGTGCGCCTGATCACGCCCGGCACCCTGACCGAAGACAGCCTTTTAGATGCGCGACGCCATAATTATCTGGCTGCGATTGCCGATGTGCGCGGCAAAATGGGGGTGGCATGGCTGGATATTTCAACGGGTGATTTTTATGTGCAGCCTTGCACAAGTGCGGGCTTGAGTGCCGCCATCGCCCGGCTTGATCCCGGTGAAATCCTGATTTCGGACCGCTTGTTAAACCGGTCGGAAATGTTTGATTTATATAATGAATATAAAAACATCATCACCCCGCAGCCCGCAGCCCGGTTTGACCCTGCCAATGCCGAACTGCACCTGAAAAAGCTCTATGATGTTGCCGCCCTTGATGCCTTTGGCGGGTTTGAAACCGCCGAACTGTCGGCAGCGGGTG
This sequence comes from Thalassospira sp., assembly GCA_050299455.1. Classification (GTDB taxonomy): domain Bacteria; phylum Pseudomonadota; class Alphaproteobacteria; order Rhodospirillales; family Thalassospiraceae; genus Thalassospira. Next base: position 8,016 of record JBNKVZ010000063.1, on the reverse strand, counting down.
CGTTAATTGATTATGTTGAACTGACCCAGAAAGGGCAGATGCCGCGCCTTTCGCCGCCAACACGCATGGCGCAGGGGGCGGCAATGGAAATTGATGCCGCCACCCGGCGCAGCCTGGAACTGACGCAAACCCAAAGCGGCGAGCGCAAAGGGTCGTTGTTGTCGGTTATTGACCGCACCCGTACCGGGGCCGGGGCGCGTTTGCTCGCCGCCCGGCTTTCCGCCCCGCTGACCGATGCCGCATCGATCAACCAGCGGCTGGATCTGGTCAGTTATTTTCACGATCATGATGATTTGCGCGGGAATTTGCGCAATGCCCTTGCCGAATGCCCGGATATTGAACGCGCCCTGTCGCGCCTGTCGATTGGCCGGGGCGGCCCACGTGATTTGGCATCCCTACGCGATGGCCTGGCCTGTGCCTTTGCCATTCGCAACCTTTTGGACCACCCGGCTGATAACAGCCTTGATGCCCTGCCCGCTGCCCTGAATGAGCATTTAACCGAAATGGGCCATCATGGCGATTTGGTGGATTTGTTACGCCGGGCCCTGGCCGAAAGCCTGCCCTTGATGGCGCGCGATGGCGGTTTTATCGCCACGGGCTATCACCCGCCACTTGACGAATTGCGCATGCTTTCCAGCGAAAGCAAAAAGCTGATTGCCAATTTGCAGGCGCGCTATACCGAACAAACCGGCATTTCCAGCCTCAAGGTCAAACATAATAACGTTTTGGGCTATTTCATCGAGGTTCCGGCCAAACAGGCCGACAAGATGATGGATGTCGATGAGTTTATTCATCGCCAGACCATGGCCAATGCCGTGCGCTTTACTACCGTTGCCCTGTCCGAACTGGAAAGCAAGGTATCAAAGGCGGGTGACCAGGCAATGGCGCTGGAACTGGAACTGTTTGCCGATCTGGTCAATTCGGTACTGGTCCATGCCGACCCGATTGCGCGATGCGCGCAGGCCCTGGCGGGACTGGATGTATCATCCTCGTTGGCCGAGCTGGCACGCGAACAAACCTGCATTCGCCCCGTGATTGACAACAGCCTGTCCTTTGACATTCGCGGGGGGCGCCACCCGGTGGTTGAAGCAGCCTTGCAAAATGCCGGGGAATCGCCCTTTGTTGCCAATGACTGCCGCCTGGAAGACGAACAAAAATTGTGGCTGATTACCGGCCCCAACATGGCGGGTAAATCCACCTTTTTACGCCAAAACGCGCTGATTGCCGTGCTGGCGCAAATCGGGGCATTCGTCCCGGCGCAATCGGCCCATATTGGCGCCATTGACCGGTTATTTTCGCGCGTTGGCGCAGCCGATGACCTGGCACGCGGGCGATCCACCTTTATGGTCGAAATGGTGGAAACCGCCGCGATCATTAATCAAGCAACCGACCGGTCGCTGGTTATTCTGGACGAAATCGGGCGCGGTACTGCCACCTTTGATGGCCTGTCGATTGCCTGGGCGGTGGTGGAAAACCTGCATGAAATCAATAAATGCCGGGGGCTTTTTGCCACCCATTACCATGAACTGACCGCCCTTGCCGCCAAGCTGGCACATCTTTCCTGCCATACCATGCTGATCAAGGAATGGCAGGGCGAAGTGGTGTTTTTGCACGAGGTTGGCCCCGGCAGCGCGGACCGGTCCTATGGTATCCATGTGGCCCAGCTGGCGGGATTGCCCAAGGCCGTAATCAAACGGGCCGAACAGGTGCTTAAAACCCTGGAAAAAGGCCAACAAGGCGGTGCGGTTTCCAAGCTGGCCGATGATTTACCGCTTTTTGCCGCCGCAATGGCGCAGGTGGAAAAGGAAGAACAGGCCGCCGCCCCCAGCCTGAGTGCGGAACAGAAATCCTTGCTCGATGCAGTTGCGGCGCTTGAGCCTGATGACATGTCCCCGCGCGAGGCATTAGATGCGCTGTACCGCCTGCGCGATTTGAAACGCCAGGCGGAAAATTAGCCCCGATCCGCTGTTAAAACCGACAGCATCATTTGCCAGCGACACTGGAAAAAATGGTTTTGCACCAGATATATAAAACCGGTCGCTGGCAAATATTTTACTGGTAATCAGGGGGGCGGCACGCAAAAATTACCCCCGATCAGCGGGGTGGCTGCACATGCAGGCGCGCCACGCCGCCCTTGATGACCCGTTCCTTTTATGCCAGGCGCCAAAACCCGGCATCCACGTCCCGACAACAAGGACACCGCATTTCGCCATGCTTAAAGTCAAGAATCAGCGTGATATTATCGATCGTCGCAAAGTTTTCGCCGAGCTGGGCAATATTGGCAAAGATGGTGATTTAAAACCCCTAAAGCAGCGAACAGCGGTTTTGCGCTGCCTGAAGGACACGCTGCAACACGGGCGGGCCGAAATCCGCGCGCGGTTTGAAGCCAGCAATTCGGGCCATGATGCAGTCTTTTCCTATAGCTTCCTGATCGACCAAATCGTGCGGCTGATCCATGATTACGCCACCGAATTTGTTTATCCCCTGCATAATCCGACCAAGGAACAGCGCATGTCGGTGGTGGCCGTGGGGGGTTACGGCCGGGGCGATATGGCCCCGCATTCCGATGTCGATATTCTGTTTTTGTTTCCCTACAAACAGACGGCACATGGCGAACAGGTTGTTGAATACATCCTTTATATGCTGTGGGATCTGGGCCTGAAGGTGGGGCATGCGACCCGGTCGGTCGATGATTGCCTGCGCATGGCCAAACAGGACATCACCATTCGTACCAACCTGCTTGAAAGCCGGTATGTCTGGGGTGATGAAGCGATTTATCACCAGTTCCGCACCCGTTTCATGGATGAACTGGTCAAGGGCAGCGGCCTGGAATTCATTGAAGCCAAATTAAACGAACGCGATGACCGCCACATTCGTATGGGCGATTCACGTTATGTGGTGGAACCCAACGTCAAGGATGGCAAAGGCGGCCTGCGCGACCTGCATACATTATTCTGGATTGGCAAATATCTGTATCGCGTCAACACGCCGATGGAACTGGTGGATCAGCGGGTTTTAACCAAAAAAGAAGCCCAGGGATTTTTAAAGGCACAAAACTTTTTATGGTCGGTGCGCTGCTGGTTGCATTACCTGTCTGACCGGCCCGAAGACCGCCTGACATTTGACATGCAAAGCGAAATTGCCGCCCATCTTGGCTATACCGACCATGCCGGTGCCAGCGGCGTTGAACGCTTCATGAAGCACTATTACCTGATGGTCAAACATGTGGGCAATCTGACCCGCATTTTTTGTGCGGCCCTGGAAGAACGCCATCAGCGCCGCCCGCTGATCCGGTTTCCGTCGCGCTTTTTTGGCAACAAGGAAATTGAAGGCTTTCAATTACGCAATGACCGCCTGGCCGTTGAAAGCCGCGATGTTTTTCGCGATGACCCGATCCAGATGTTAAAGCTTTTTTTGGTCGCCCATCAAAACGGGGTTGGCATTCATCCCGAAAGCCTGCGCTGGGTGACGCAAAATTTGCAATTGATTGACCAGAATTTGCAAAAGGACCCGGCAGCCAATGCCGTTTTCCTGAAAATTCTGACCCATAAAATCACCCCCGACATCCCGCTGCGCAAAATGAACGAGGCCGGTGTTTTGGGCCGCTTTGTCCCGGATTTTGGCCGAGTCGTCGCGCAAATGCAGTACGACATGTACCATACCTACACGGTGGACGAGCACACCATCCGCGCCATTGGTATCCTCAACCAAATCGAATGTGGCGACCTTGCCGAGGAAGTTCCGGTGGCAACCTCGGTCATTCACAAGGTGATTTCCCGACAGGTTCTTTATGTTGCTGTGTTGCTTCATGACATTGCCAAGGGACGCGGCGGCGACCATTCCGAACTGGGGGCCGAAGTCGCCGAGAAACTGTGCCCGCGCCTGGGATTAAGCCCGGCCGATACCGAAACGGTCGCCTGGCTGGTCAAGGCCCATTTATGGATGAGTGCCACTGCCTTTAAACGCGATCTGAACGACCCCACCACCATTCGCGCCTTTGGCGACCTGGTACAGTCACAGGAACGCCTGCGCCTGCTGTTGTGCCTTACCGTGGCCGATATTCGCGCCGTGGGGCCCAATATCTGGAATGGCTGGAAGGCAAGCCTTCTGCGCGAGCTTTATTACGCCACCGATGATTTGTTATCGGGCGGGCTCAATGCCGATAACCGCGATTCGCGGGTCGCCCGCGCCCAAAACAAGGTCCGCGAGGCCCTGATTGGCTGGGACACACAGGATATCGAGGATTTTATCGAGCGCGGTTATCCATCCTATTGGCTCAGCTTTGATACCGAAACCCAGATACGCCATGCGGAACTGACCCGGGATGCCAAAAAATCCGGGGCGGATATTACGATTAATACCCGCATTGAAACCGATATGGATGCCACCGAGATCACGGTGCATACCACCGACCATCCCGGTCTTTTTTCGCAAATTGCCGGGGCAATGGCGGTTTGTGGTGCCAGCATTGTTGATGCCAAAATCCTCACCCTTAGCGACGGCATGGCGCTTGATACCTTCTGGATTCAGGATGCCAATGGCGAAGCCTTTAACGACAAGGGCCGCATCACCAAACTGCGCAAAACCCTGGAAGAGGTGATTTCCGGGCAATTGCGCCCCAGTGGCGAAATTGAAAAACGCCAGGTCGTTGATAACAAGGCGCGCACCGCGGTTTTCACCGTCGAACCCAATGTCATTATCGACAACAAGGCCAGCCGCACCCATACCGTGATCGAAGTAACCGCGCGTGACCGCCAGGGCCTGCTGTATGACATCACCCGTGTCTTGCGGGATCTGTCATTGCAAATTGCCTCGGCGCGCATTTCCACCTTTGGCGAACGTGCGGTCGATGTCTTTTATGTGAAGGATGTTTTCGGCCTGAAAATTGATAGCCGGACAAAATTTGTCCAGATCCGGGAAAGCCTGATCGATGTCTTGACCAACGAAGATAACAGCTAAGACCGGGCTGCTCTCTCGGTGCAAAGCGATGTATGGATCTTGTGACGAGAGCATGGAACCTTCAACAGCCCTATCGGTCTTATTTTGACCCGTTTGGCCTTGCTCTTGGCGCTAAAGGCTGAGGATTCCTTTTTATGCTCTCGTCCGTCACATTCCAGAAGCTCGTGTCCCAACAAAAACTGGAGAAGCCAAAATGGGGCAAATCACCGCCAAAGGCCTGTGACAGCCATCACAAACGATAAATAATTTGTGCAAGAAAAGGCCCAAAACGGGGAAAATTACCGTTTCTTTCACCTTCCAATGGCAGTCTCGCGGCCAAAGTGCGGAAATTTCGGATTCAGATAGACCATGTCACTTGTTCGTTCGATTGCCACAGTCAGTGGCTTTACCCTGCTGTCACGGTTGCTGGGATTCGCCCGCGATATTTTAATTGCGGCGATGCTGGGCGCAGGGGGCATGGCCGATGCCTTTTTTGTCGCCTTCAAATTTCCCAATCTGTTTCGTCGCCTGTTTGGCGAAGGTGCCTTTTCCGTTGCCTTTATTCCGCTTTTGGCTGGTGACATTGAAAAACGCGGCATCGAGGAAGCCCGCGATTTTGCAGCCAATGCCTTGTCGATTCTGGTCGTCATTACCGGGTTTCTGGTGGCGATTATCGAAATCATCATGCCCTGGGCGATGCTGGCTTTTGCCCCCGGTTTTTCCGAAAACCCGGAAAAATTCGCCCTCGCCATCGAATTATCGCGCATCACATTTCCCTATCTGGCCTTTATTTCCGCTGTTGCGCTGATGTCCGGGGTTTTAAACACCCTGCATCGTTATGCCGCCGCTGCCGCCGCCCCGGTGGTGTTAAACATTTTCATGATTGGCGCCTTGCTGGGGTTAACCCCCATCACCCAAACCCCGTCCCATGCCCTGGCATGGGGGGTGTTAATGGCAGGGGTCGGCCAATTTGTGTGGCTGGTGATTGCATGTAAACGGGCCGGATTTGCCATTCGCCTGCAAATTCCGCGCATTGACGACAAAATCAAACTTCTGGGCAAACGCATGATCCCAGGCATGATCGGTGTCGGCGTTTATCAGCTTAACCTGCTGGTCGATACCATGCTGGCCTCGATGGTGTCAGACGGGGCTGTTTCCTGGCTTTATTATGCCGACCGCGTTAATCAATTGCCGCTGGGCGTTATTGGCATTGCCATTGGTACCGCCCTGCTGCCGACCCTGTCACGCCAGTTACAGGGCAAGGACCCTTCGGTTGCGATGTATAGCCAAAATCGCGGTATCGAAATTGCCCTGCTACTCACCCTGCCCGCCGCCATTGCCCTGGCCGTTATGGGAACGCCCATTATTAATGTGCTGTTTCAGCGCGGGGCCTTTACCGCCACCGAAACCAGTGCCACGGGCATGGCGCTAACCATTTTTGCCTGCGGGTTGCCGGCATCGGTTTTGGTCAAGGTGCTGGCCCCGGGCTTCTTTGCCCGCGAAGATACCAAAACACCGATCCGTATTGGCATTATCTGCATGCTGCTCAATATCGGCATGATCGTTATTTTAATGCCCTTCTTTGGTCATCTTGGCATTGCAGCGGCAACGGCGGTCTCGTCCTGGATCAATGCCCTGTCACTGGCGACGATTTTGCGCAAGCGCGACCATCTGACATTTGATGACCGCCTTAAACGCCGTATACCGCGCATCATCCTGTCATCCGCCCTGATGGGGCTGGCCCTGTGGGCCGCCATCTTCTTTTTCTGGAATACCGGTTATGAGGCCATTTGGCGTACTGCGGTGATGGGGGGTATCGTCATGACCGGGATGATTATTTATGCCGTGTTTGCACAATTAACCGGGGCCACCAGTTTTCGTGAACTTAAGTCAACCCTGAAGCGCGGCACCCCGGCCTGATGCCGATAAGGCCGCCCCAGAACGGCAAATTTGCCCGATATACGACAAGCTGCTTGACCTGTTCGCCTTCGGGGGCTTAACTCCGCGCGTCTGTTCGTATGCTCGTCCGCCGGCGGGTGTCCACAACCTGGCGGAGCATGCGGATTTTTTATGAACATTCCTGAAATGGACGATACACATGCAACGTGTTTTCTCGGGCGCACAGCCCACCGGCAATCTTCATCTTGGCAACTATCTTGGCGCAATCCGCAACTGGGTTGCCCTGCAAAACGACTTTGAATGCATTTATTGCGTCGTCGATATGCATGCCATCACCGTCTGGCAAGAGCCAAGCGAACTGCGCGCCAATATTCGCGAACTGGCCGCCAGCATGATTGCCTCGGGCATTGATCCGGAAAAACACATTCTGTTTAATCAGAGTCAGGTTTCCGCCCATGCCGAACTGGCCTGGATTTTCAATTGCGTGGCCCGCATCGGCTGGCTGAACCGCATGACCCAGTTCAAGGAAAAGGCGGGCAAGCATCGCGAAAACGCATCGCTTGGCCTTTATGCCTATCCCAGCCTGATGGCGGCAGACATTTTGGCCTATAAGGCCACCCATGTGCCGGTTGGCGAAGACCAGAAACAGCATCTTGAACTGACCCGCGACATTGCGGTGAAATTCAATAACGATTTCGAGGCAGAAGATTTCTTCCCCCTGCCCGAACCGCTGATTCTGGGCCCGGCAACCCGTGTGATGTCGCTGCGTGACGGGTCAAAGAAAATGTCCAAATCCGATAGCTCGGATATGGCACGCATCAACATGACGGACGATGCCGACACGCTGGCAAAGAAAATCCGCAAGGCCAAAACCGATGCCGAACCGCTGCCTTCCGAAGCAGATGGCCTTGAAGGCCGCCCGGAAGCCCGCAACCTTGTCACCATCTATGCCGCCCTGCTTGATCAACCGGTAGCGGACGTTTTGGCCGAACATGGCGGCACCCAGTTTTCGGGCTTCAAGCAGGCCTTGACCGATGTGGTTGTTGATAAGCTGGCCCCAATCACCGAAGAAATGGCCCGTCTGAAAAACGACACGGCCTATATCGATGCGGTTCTGGCCAAGGGGGCGGAACGCGCCGATGCCATCGCCCAGCCAATCCTGCGCGATGTGAAGGAAGT
>JBNKVZ010000062.1:0-23090 GCA_050299455.1 Thalassospira sp. | reverse complement strand
GGACCCGGCCGGACCCTGAAATTGCGGCCTTCCTTGCCAAATATGACCGCTATGGCATTCCGTTTAATGTCATTTATGGGCCCAAGGCACCGGGGGGCATTTTGCTATCCGAACTGTTAAGCAAGGATCAGGTTATCTCCGGGTTGCAAGCAGCCCAACCGAAAGGGGGGCTTGCGGAGAACCAAGGCTAATTCCACCTGTTGGGAAGCTGCTGGCGCAAAATGATTTTTTAAGTCATTCTAGCCGCAACATCTTGCTGCCGGTGACGTTACCGGTAATGAAGCCGCCAAGTGCGGCGCAAATTTTGGAGAATTGCCATGACCATTGCTGTAGGCGAAACACTGCCCGACGTCGTATTGCACCGTGCAACCCCCGATGGCCCGGAAGCCGTGCAAAGCAAAGAGCTGTTTGCCGGACGCAAGGTCGTTCTGTTTGCCGTTCCCGGCGCATTTACACCGACCTGTTCGATCAAGCATCTGCCAGGCTTTATCAACAAGGCCGACGAAATTGCAGCCAAGGGCGTTGATGAAATTTTCTGCCTTGCCACCAATGACGCCTTTGTCATGCAGGCCTGGGCAAAGGCGGAAAATGTCGGCGAAACCGTTACCATGCTGGCCGATGGTGATTTGAACTTCACCAATGCAACCGGCCTTAAGCTGGACCTGCGCGGCAAGGGCCTGGGTGAACGCGCCGACCGTTATGTGATGGTGATTGAAGATAACAAAGTGACCCATCTTGCCGTCGAAGAAGCTGGCGCGTTTGAAGTTTCCAGCGCCGAAGCGGTCCTGGAAGCGCTTTAACCCAAACCCGCACGTCACAAGATAAAAAACAACAAGGCCGCCCCTTCGTCAGATTGACCGGGGCGGCCTTTTTATTCGTAGCGCGATTTACCATAAACCCGACCGTCTTGTTGGCAACAGCCAGCAGCCTGCAGACAGAACGGTTTACACGCGATGCAAATGTTTGGGATCAATGCCTTAACGCGGCAGCATGACAGGGATGGCGTCTTCTTTGCTGTTGAATTCGCATTCAAATACCGGTTTGATGCTGCGGGCCAGATAATGGACCACACCATCGCGAAACTCGGACTTGATCGGAGACCAACTGATGAAAACCTTACCCCGGCTTTCGTAATCGCGAATATCGCGATCTTCGAGCAAATCGCGAAAGACATCACCCAAATCGTTAGAGCTGCCTGCCAAAAGCCACTCTGGCTTCACACCGCCGTGCCAAACCAGATAAACCCCGCCAACGCCGTCAATGTTCAATTCGCCAACATCGTCCAACATGTAAAGGCGAAAATAATCACCCCGTGGGCCTGCGCGCCACTTGATGTCTTGTGCCTTGGCCTGGGTCGCATTTTTTTTCGTTGTTGACCAGAATGCCATAAACTCAGTCCTCCTGAACCCCCGGACCTATCCCGATTGTTCATATTTTACGCTCTGGCATGTTCTGCTACCCCTTTGGCAACAGCATACCGTTGGTGGTTTTATAATGTAAAATCACCATAAAACCACCCTTAAGAAGAGTACTTCTTTTCAGATAATGGGAATTATCCCCGGGAATAAAAGAGCCGGAAGGACATCCGATATGAATTTTTCTTAATCGAACAGTTTGTCGATATCGTCCTGGCTGATCCCCTCGCCTTCCATTTGCGGACCATTCAGAAGGTCGGCATCTTCCGCCTTGGCGACTTCTTCTTCCTCTTCGGACATCGGCAGGTCGGCAAAGGCCTCTTCACCCCAGATCAAAATCATGTTGTGAACACGTTTTTCAACGAATTCCAAGGTATTGACCACCTTGTTGATGCGCTGGCCGGTAATGTCCTGAAAGTTACAGGATTCAAAGATCTTGGTGACGATAAAGGCGATCTGTTCCACATGATCGGCGACAAAATCGCTGGTGGCAGAATTTTTCAAGGTCATCGCCAGATCATCGATCTGCTCGGCCGATTCCAAAATGGTATGGGTCGCCATTTCGGTATCCTTGACGATGGCATCAAGCTCACTGGCCGCCGTCACCAGCCGGTCATCCGTCGCCTTGGGATGGCGCAGGGCGGCAATCTGGATTTTGGCCTTGTGGATATGTTCGTTCATTTCCTCGATCTGGCCACGGATCAGTTCCAGATCATCCCGGTCGGGCTCGCTCGCCCCGCGGCGGTTGGAATGGGACGGCCAGCTTGAAACCGGTTCAGGCAAAATATCAAGCGGTTCTTCCTTGGCCGGTTCTGCCAGGGCCGAGGGCATATCCGAACTGGTCTGGTCTTGCCCGCCATCGCCCGCAACAACAGCACCATTGGCAATGGCACTGCGCAATTGCGCCATTTCGGCCCGCATGGCCCGAATTTCATCGAGGATTTCCTGATTGCCGCCCCCTTGAGGTGGAAGCGCTGCAACCGCAGCCGGGGCTGAGGTCACTGATCCCCCGCCTGCCCCCATGCCAGATTCAAGCGACGGATCAAAAAAGGAATCCGACCAATCTTCGACAACAGCCCCCTGACGTTCACGCAAACGCCGTTCGGCCGTAAAAACTTTCTGCACAGGACGCGTCATAACAGTCATATACCTCCACCGCGGACAAAATGCCCTGGTCTCCCACTCTTGCATTCAAGATTTCGGTCTCCCCAATTGGACCGACCAATACAAATGCACCCGGATTATAAGGGGCCAGATTGCGACGAGTCCAACGGCTTTCAAGATCAAGCCCTTGAAAAAGAACACCCCGGCCGTCCGACCGGGGTGTAAAAAATCGTGCTGCCGCATTGCGGATCAAGCGTTTGCAGGGCTCCAACGCAAAATCGGCTTGCGGGCTGCTGCCGTTTCATCCAGACGCCGACGCGGGGTCAAATAGGGGGCATTCTTGAAAAATTCCGAATCCCCCGCCTCTGCCTTGGCAACCAAAGACAAGACTGCATCGCAGAATTGATCAATGGATTCTTTGGTTTCGGTTTCGGTCGGCTCAATCAAAAGCGCCCCATGCACCACCAGCGGGAAATACATGGTCATCGGATGGAAACCTTCATCAATGATGGCCTTGGCAAGGTCCAGGGTCGAAACACCGGTCCCTTTCAGGAAATCATCATCAAACAGGGCTTCGTGCATGCAATAGCCCGGGAAAGCAACGCTGAGTTTGGTTTTAAGGCGTGCCAGCAAATAGTTGGCATTCAAAACCGCATCGCCCGACGCCTGGCGCAACCCATCGGCCCCGTGGCTTTTCATATAAGCCAGGGCACGAACAAACATGCCCATCTGACCATGAAACCCCTTCAGGCGACCAAACGGCTTTTTGCCATCTTTTTCCTCGGCGGTTTCGACCAGATGGAAGCCATCCTCGGTTTTGACCACATAGGGGATCGGTGCGAACGGTGCCAGCGCATCGGAGAACACCACCGGCCCGGAACCCGGCCCCCCGCCGCCATGCGGCGTGGAGAAGGTTTTATGCAGGTTGATATGCATGGCATCAATGCCAAGATCCGCCGGGCGAACACGGCCGACAATGGCGTTAAAATTCGCCCCATCGCAATAGAAGTAACCACCGGCGGCATGCACCAGATCGGCGATTTTGCGCACATCACGCTCGAACAACCCGCAGGTATTGGGGTTGGTTAGCATGATACCGGCCACATCGTCGCCCAGCTTGGCTTCAAAGGCGGCCAGATCAACGCGGCCATCTTCGGTTGCCGGAATGGTATCAACCTTAAAGCCACAGGCCGCAGCCGTTGCCGGGTTGGTCCCGTGCGCGGATTCCGGCACCAGAACACGACGACGGTTTTCACCACGGGCATCCAGGGCGGCGCGAATGGCCATCATGCCACACAATTCGCCCTGGGCCCCTGCGGCAGGGGACATGGCAATGGCGGGCATACCGGTCAGAACCATCAGCCAGTGCGCCAGCTCGTTGATCAGTTCAAGCGCGCCTGGAACGGTGGACACCGGCTGCAGCGGATGAACGTCGCCGAAGCCCGGCAGGCGGGCCATCTTCTCGTTCAGTCGCGGATTGTGCTTCATGGTGCAGGAGCCGAGCGGGAAGAAACCGGAATCGATACCGAAATTCTTCTGGCTCAGGCGGGTAAAGTGGCGCACCACCTGCGGTTCGGACAGGCCGGGAAGGCCAATTTCGCTGTTTTCATCACGGGCCAGGCCGCCAAGGCGGCTTTTGACCGGTGCCGGATCGGGCAAATCAACGCCGCTACGGCCCGGTTCGCCCATCTCGAAAATCAGCTTTTCTTCAAGGACAAGGCCCCGATTGCCGGTATGGGTCTGAAACGTCATGCCAGCACCTCCTTTAAGGCTGCAGCAAGGGCCGCAATATCGTCATCGGTGTTGGTTTCGGTCGCCGCAATCAGCATATACGGGCCCAAATCATCGCGGTTGGGATAAAGCCGTGACAACGGCACACCCGCAAGAATGCCGCGCGCCACCAGGGCTTCAACCACCTCGGCGGCCGGTTTTGCCAGCTTCACGGTAAATTCGTTAAAGAAGCTGTCATTAACCACCTCAACACCGGCAACAGCATCAAGCGCATCCGCCGTTGTGACGGCACGTTCATGGTTAATAGCGGCCAGCTTGCGATAACCATCCTCGCCCAGCAGGCTCATATGCACCGTGAAGGCCAGCGAACACAGGCCCGAATTGGTACAAATGTTCGATGTCGCCTTTTCGCGGCGAATATGCTGTTCGCGGGTCGAAAGGGTCAGCACAAAGCCACGCTTGCCATCCTGATCGACGGTTTCGCCACACAGGCGACCCGGCATCTGACGGACAAGTTTGCTGGTCGTGGCAAACAGCCCCACATACGGCCCGCCATAGCCCAGCGCATTGCCAATCGACTGGCCTTCGCCACACACAATGTCCGCACCAAAGCTGCCCGGCGATTTGATCGCGCCAAAGGCAACGGCTTCGGTAAAGACAACAACCAAAAGCGCGCCCTTGGCATGGCAGGCTTCGGCCAGTTTGGTGTGATCGGCCAGACGCCCGAAAACATCCGGGTATTGCACAACGACACAGGCGGTCTGATCGTCGATCAGATCGTCAAGTTCATCGGCAGTGGCCTGGTGTTCCGGGTGGCCATCGCGACCGGCAACCTGGATGTCGCTATATTGGCAATAGGTTTCGGTCACTTCGCGATAATGCGGATGCAAACCACCCGACAAAACCGCCTTTTTCCGGCGGGTTGCCCGGCAGGCCATCAGCACGGCCTCGGCACAGGATGTTGCCCCGTCCCACATCGACGCATTGGCAACATCCATATCGGTAATGGAGGCCACCTGGGTCTGGAATTCAAACAGGTACTGCAAGGTGCCCTGGGCGATTTCCGGCTGATAGGGGGTATATGCCGTTAAAAATTCACCGCGCTGGATGATATAATCCACCGTGGCGGGCACATGGTGACGATAGGCACCGGCACCAAGGAAACTGGGGGCAGAAGCCGTCCCCATGTTTTTGGCCGCCAGTGTCGCCATATCACGTTCGACCTGCATTTCACCCTGATGGTGCGGCAGATCGACCGGTTCGCCAAGCAACGCCCCGTCGGGCACGTCGCAATAAAGTTCATCGACCGAGCCCGCACCGATGGTTTCCAGCATCGAGGCGCGGTCAGCCTGGGTCAGCGGAAGATAACGCATCAGTCCTCCAGACCTTCGACAAACGCCTTATAGGCAGCTTCATCCATCAGATCGTCCAGCTGGGAGGCATCGGACAATTTGATTTTGAAGAACCAGCCATCATTTTCCGGCGATTCGTTCACCAAAGCCGGGTTGGCATCAAGCTCTTCATTGGCTTCGACAACTTCACCATCTACCGGTGCATAAACGTCGCTGGCGGCCTTGACCGATTCAACAACGGCAGCGTCGCCGTCTTTTGCCAGCTTTTTGCCGATTTCCGGCAGCTCGACATAAACGATATCGCCAAGCGCCTGCTGGGCATGGTCGGTAATGCCGACAGTTGCCACATCGCCGTCGATTTCCAGCCATTCATGTTCTTTGGAGAATTTTTTAGCCATTTTGATAGATCCCTGCAAATTTGGTTGTCTGCTTAATTTTTGGTGTGGTTTGGGGCCTTGGAGCCACCTTAACCGCGGAAATAGCGATGCGGGGCAAAAGGCAGCGCGACGATTTCCGCCGGGCGGGCCTTGCCACGGACCATCAGGTCCACCTTGGTGCCGGGCTTGGCAAAATCGATTGCGACATAGCCCATGGCAATCGGCGCATCGACGGTGGGGCCAAAGCCGCCACTGGTGATTTCGCCAATTTCGTTTCCATCCTGGTCCAGCACGGCGGTATGTTCGCGCGCCGGTGCCTTGCCTTCGGGTTTAATCCCGACGCGTTTACGATCCGCCCCATTGGCAAGCTGATCAAGAATAATATCAGCCCCCAAAAAGCCGCCTTCTTCGCGACGGCGTTTATTAATGATCCAGTTCAGATCGCCTTCCACCGGGGTGGTGGTAGTATCAATATCATTGCCATACAGGCACAAACCGGCTTCCAGGCGCAGGGAATCGCGTGCGCCCAGGCCAATCGCCTCGACCTCGTCCTCGGCCAGCAACAGGCGGGCCAGCTTGTCGGCATCGGCATTGGGCACGGAAATTTCAAATCCGTCCTCACCCGTATAGCCCGACCGGGTCACAAAGCAGGCGATACCGGCAATATCAATTTCGACAAAGGACATGAATTTAAGGCTGGCAACATCGGGCGCAAACCGCGCCAGAACATTTGCCGCTTCCGGCCCCTGAAGGGCCATCAACGAACGATCGGTCAGTTCGACCAGTTCAACCCCGTTATCAAGATTGGCGCGCATATGGACGATATCATCGTCCTTGCAGGCGGCATTGATCACCAAAAACAGGCTGTCACCGGCATTGGTGATCATAAGATCATCCAGAATGGTGCCGTCATCATTGGTAAAGGCGGAATACCGGGTGCGGCCCGGTTTCAAAAGGGCGATATCACCGGGCACAAGCTTTTCCAGCTCTGCCACGCGGTGTTCACCAATCAGGCGCACCTGGCCCATATGCGACACATCAAACAAACCGGCCTTGGCCCGGGTATGCAGATGTTCGCCTTTCACACCCAGCGGATATTGCACGGGCATGGCATAGCCTGCAAAGGGCACCATTTTGGCACCCAGCTCAACATGCAGGTCATACAGGGCTGTTTTCAGAAGGTTTTCAGCGTTTGGGTCCGCCATCAGGCTCTCCGTGACAATCGTTGAGAAATCTAGCCGACCAGTGGCCAACCACATCCCCCTCTGTCTTGGAGCCTGAAAGAATCACCGTGCCGGCCCGCAAAGGCGACCGGCAACAGCTTACATCTTCGGCGAGGCTACATGAAAAACCATGAAGCCTGCTTTCCAGAGTCCCATCTCCCCGCGGTCCATGATGCCTGAGAGTTTCCGGGGTGGTTGCTCCTTCGGCGTCCGCGCATCACTGTGAAACGATCGCGGAACTCTCCCACGGGGATCACTTGGGTATGGCCCCTTATACGGACAACAGAACAATTGCACCAGTTAAAACATTAGAAATGCGTCACCGGATTACAAAAATTCCAAACTTCCTGTTGCCAACGAACGCGGCCCCTACCGCCAATTACTTTTCAAAACGGCGGTTATAATCCAGCTGGTCATGGTTCAACTGGAACCCCATGTAAATTTCGTAATTGGGGCCGGCATTAACATCATCCAGCGGCACATGCAGGGCCACTTGCTCGTCGGTATAACGCACGCGATTGGCGTCTTTCGGGAAGGTCAGATTGACATCAAAAACCGATTTCTGAACAAAGTTGCCTGCTGGATCTTTCAGGGCGACAAAATACTGCAAATGCTGGGTCCGGTCCGTTGCGGCCGGGCCCATTTGGGCGGTAAATTGCGGGCTGATCAGAATATCCACTTCCTTGTCATCAAGGTCGTAGCTGCATTCGCCTTTATAGCCTTCCATCCCGGCTTCAAACACCACATCGGTCAAATCGCGGCCTTTGGGGCTGAACTCGGTCAGCTGTGCGGTATCACTTGGCAAAAAGGCACGCGGGCAGGCCGGAACCGGTGTTTCACCGAACGGATCAGAGCCACAGGCTGCCAAACCGGCAGTCGCCATCAGAACCACACCAAGCGCACTTGCGCGCCGCAGATTGCATGCAATCGTCATCAAAGCCTCATTGATCAGACACGCCGAAGTCAGCACCCGGCACCGGTAGTTTGGCGCAGTCTATGCTGTTGATCTGCCCGGCACAACCCGTTGCGACAACAATATGCGGCCAATTTCCCCACAGCATGGCGTACCCTGTATTGCACGCTATATCGCCCACCAGCACCCCCAAGGAGTTTCCAAGGGATTTACAGGGAATTTGCTGCGGACTTACAGCGAGTTTGCAATATGAGTGCCTTGCCGATTTTCCCTTCACCCGGCCCCATCCCCGCCTCAAAAGGACCGGATTAACGCGCGCCTGTGCCCCTTATTCCAACGTCGCATCATTGCACCTTTGGCACAGGCACGTTATGTAACGCAAAACAGCTTTCAACCCGATGCCTTTCTTGCCTGGCATCCCCGATCATTCGAGGCGGTACCCATGCCCGACAAATCAGACCTGGATATTCTTTTGGCCAACCCGCGCGGCTTTTGCGCCGGGGTGGACCGCGCCATTCAGATCGTCGAACTGGCGCTGGAGAAATACGGCCGCCCGGTCTATGTCCGCCACGAAATCGTCCATAACAAATTTGTCGTCGATCGCCTGCGCGATATGGGGGCTGTTTTTGTTGACGAACTTGATGCCGTGCCCGATGGCGTGCCGGTGATTTTTTCCGCCCATGGCGTGCCCAAATCGGTGCCGGAAAATGCCGAAAAACGCGCCCTGCATTACCTGGATGCCACCTGCCCGCTGGTATCAAAGGTCCATCGCGAGGCCGAACGCCACCATAATGAAGGCAAGCATATTTTGCTGATCGGCCATGCCGGACACCCCGAAGTGGTGGGCACGATGGGGCAATTGCCCGATGGCAGCATGACCCTGATTGAAACAGAAGATGACGCCCGCGCCGTTGCCGTGAGCGACCCGGAAAACATTGCCTTTGTCACCCAGACGACCCTGTCGCTGGATGATACGGCAAAGATGATTGCGATTTTGCAGGAACGCTTCCCGGCCATTTCCGTGCCGAAAAAGGAAGACATCTGTTACGCCACCACCAATCGCCAGCATGCGGTCAAAATGATTGCCGAACGCGCCGATGCGATCCTGGTTCTTGGCGCGCCCAATTCATCAAACTCCAACCGGCTGGTCGAAGTGGCCCGGCGCGAAGGCTGCCGTATTGCCGTTCTGGTCGAACGCGCACACGATATTGACTGGTCCCAGCTGAGCGATATTAAAACCCTGGGCATTACGGCCGGGGCATCAGCCCCCGAAGTTCTGGTCGAGGAAGTGATTGATGCCTGCAGGGAACGATTCAATGTCAGCGTTGAAACCATCACCCTGACCGACGAAAATGTAACCTTCAAACTTCCCCGCGAACTCGTAAGCTAAGGAATTGCCTGCCAATGGCCGTCTATACCGATGTATCCGATGAAGACATTGCCCGTTTCGTAGCGGAATATGACATCGGCAAAGTGGTCTCGTTCAAGGGCATTGCCGAGGGCGTGGAAAACACCAACTTCCTTTTACATACCGATCAGGCGCCATTCATCCTGACCCTGTATGAAAAGCGCGTGAACCCCGATGACCTGCCCTTCTATCTGGGCCTGATGGATCATCTTTCGGCCAAGGGTTAAACTGCCCAACGCCGATTCACGGCACCGATGGCGTTGCCCTGCGCCGCCTGTGCGGTCGCCCGGCGGCCATTACATCGTTTTTGCAAGGCATGTCGCCGCGCCGGGTTTTACCCCATCATTGCGCCGGGCTGGGCAATGCGCTGGCACAGTTGCATCTGGCCGGGCAGGATTTTGACAATTACCTTGCCAACGCCCTGTCGGTAAAATCCTGGCGCCCGCTATTTGAAAGCTGTGGCAAAGGGGCGGATGACATCATGCCCGGCCTGTCGGACATGATTGCCGCCGAACTGGATTATCTTGAAGCCAACTGGCCGGCAAAACTGCCTGCCGGGGTCATCCATGCGGATCTGTTTACCGACAATGTCTTTTTCTTTCCCGGGCAGGACAAGGTTTCAGGGCTGATCGATTTTTATTTCGCCTGCAATGACTTGCTGGCCTATGACGTGGCGATCTGCCTGAATGCCTGGTGTTTTGAGCCTGACAACAGCTTTAACGTCACCAAGGCGCAAAACCTGCTGGCCCAATACAATCACACCCGCCCGCTTGGCGAGGACGAGATTGCCGCCCTGCCCATTCTGGCGCGCGGCTCGGCATTACGGTTTTTGTTAACCCGGCTTTATGACTGGATCAACACGCCCGAAGGCGCGCTGGTAACCCCCAAAAACCCGCGTGAATATGTTAGCAAGCTGCGTTTTCATCAAAAGGTGACATCACCTGCCGCCTATGGCATCGGAGAATTATAAGCCATGACCAAGGACGACAGCAAAATCATCAGCATCTTTACCGATGGCGCCTGCAGCGGCAATCCCGGCCCCGGTGGCTGGGGGGCCATTTTGCGCTATAAGGGTGTCGAAAAGGAAATGTCGGGCGGTGAAGCCGAAACCACCAATAACCGCATGGAACTGATGGCCGCAATTTCCGCCCTGGAAGCCATCAAACGCCCCAGCGAGGTCGAAATTTATACCGACAGTTCCTATGTGCGTGATGGCATTACAAAATGGGTTTTTGGCTGGCAAAAACGCGGCTGGAAAACCGCCGACAAAAAACCGGTCAAGAATGTCGAACTCTGGCAACGCCTGCTTGAGGCCACCCGTCCGCACAAAATTGAATGGCACTGGGTAAAGGGCCATGCCGGCCACCCGGAAAACGAAAGATGCGACGAACTGGCCCGCCTGGCGGTTCCAAGATAGAATTACAGACTGCCCTTTCCTCCTGTATAGGTTGAAAAGTGCGCGCAAATACAATCAAATAGCTTGGATTATGGGATTTTTTTATTCGTAAGATTAAAATATCATGTCTAAAATCAATCTTGTATTTCGCCACAAAACAAGATTGAGATAGAACAATCTACGGATGTGTATAGGATATACGTCCAAGTTGGGGGAACTCCTGACCGAAAGGTCAGGCAGGAGGAATCATTGCCGTACGGGTCGCATGGCTTTTTGCAGCGTAGATCGCTTAGTAGCAGGCTGCTATTCATTGCCCTGCCGCTCGTCACTTTATGCTGTTTGATCCTGTTTATGATTTTTGGGTATGCCAGCTATATTGTGCTGCGCGATGACCTGAACGAAAAAATCGAACAGACGGCAGACATCAATGCCCGCGTTCTGGCAACGCCGTTCTGGTATCTTGATGTTGATAATATCGAATCCGCCCTGAACGCCATGAGCCGCGACCGCGATATTGTTGCCGTGCGCGCACTGGGTGCTGATGGCACCGAATTTGCCCGCACCGGGGCCTCCCAGGCTGAACTGGGCGATACATTGCGCCTGTCGCGCCGGGTTTATTTTGAACGCAACAATGTGCGCCACGATGTCGGCGAGCTGATCATTTATTTTACCGAAGCCCGCGTTCGCGAATTGCTGTGGCGGCGCATCGTTATTGACCTGGTCCTGTTTGGCCTGCTGATCGCGGTTGTCACCGCCAGCCTGCTGATTGCCAATCAACGCTCGATCAAGGAACCGCTTTCACGGCTGTTACATTCCATCCGCATGACCAAACATGGCCGCCTTCGGCGCCCGGTGGAATGGAACAGCGACGATGAACTGGGCTTGCTCATTCGCGAATATAACGAAATGGTGACCCTTCAGGGCCAGGCGCAGGAAGAAGCCCAGCGCAAACAGGCCCTGTTAGAAGCAACCCTTCATAATATCGGCCAGGGGATATGCCTGTTTGATCAGGATTTGAACCTGATGGTGTGGAACGAACGCTATATCGAGCTTTTGAACCTGCCGCGCGATCTGGTGAAGGAAGGAACACCGCTTTCCGATATTCTGCGCTTTAACGGGGAGCGCGGCGAATATGGCGAAGTCAGCATTCCCGCCCTGATTTCCGACCGTGTCGCCATTGCAAGACGGCGTGAACCCTACCGGATGGAGCGCACCCGCCCCAATGGCCGGGTGGTGCAGGTAGATCATAACCCCATGCCGGGCGGCGGCTATGTTGCCACCTATACCGACATTACCGAACGCAAACAGACCGAAGCGCGCATGCGCCATCTTGCCGTGCATGACGTGCTGACCAGCCTGCCCAACCGCACCCTGTTTTTGGACCGTTTGCGTCAGGCCCTGCTTTCTGCCCGGCGGTTTCAGCGCGGGGTTACGGTGCTGTTTGTTGACCTGGACCGGTTCAAGGACATCAATGACCATTTCGGCCACGATGTGGGCGATTTGATGATTCAGGAAATGGGGCAGCGCCTGTCGCGGATCATTCGGGATTCCGATACGGCAGCACGTTTGGGCGGCGATGAATTCGCCATCATCCAGACCGATGTGCAAAACATTGAAGACACCATTGTGTTGGCCCAGCGCATCATCGACGAACTGGCCCATCCCTTTGACTGCCGGGGCATTCGCCTGCATTCCACGGCCAGCATTGGCATTACCCTGTTCCCGGAAGATGGCGATAACCCGGAACAGTTGGTGAAAAACGCCGATATGGCGATGTATGCCGCCAAGGCCGAAGGGCGCAACAATTACCGGTTCTTCCTGCCCTCGATGCACGAACGGGTCAAGGAACGCAAAACCATCGAAGAAGACCTGCGCAACGCGCTGGACTATAACCAGCTTGAACTGTTTTACCAGCCGAAGGTCGACTGCCTGAGCGAACAGGTTGTCGGTGCCGAAGCCCTGGTACGCTGGAGACATCCGGAACGGGGCCTGATCCTGCCGGGCGAGTTTATTTCCGTTGCCGAAGAATGCGGCCTGATTAACAAACTGGGCGCCTGGGTATTGCGCGAAGCCTGCCGGCAAACCCAGATATGGCGCGAAAACGGCATGCCCGATTTGCGAATTGCGGTAAATCTGTCGCCTGCGCAGTTTCAGGATGCCGACCTGGTTAAAACCGTGACTCAAACGCTGACAACCACCAAGCTGCCCGAAGGCACGCTGGAGCTTGAGATCACCGAATCGATCCTGATGAACAACCCGGAAAAGGCTGTTTCAACCCTGAAAGAGCTGAAAAAACTGGGCGTTAGCATCGCAATTGACGATTTTGGCACCGGTTATTCATCGCTGAATTACCTGAAACGGTTCCCGGTTACCTCGATCAAGATCGACCGTTCCTTTGTTAATGACATCAATGTTGACGAAGATGACAAAGCCATCGTTGATGCCGTGATCGGCCTGGGTCACAGCCTGCATCTGGATGTGGTGGCCGAAGGGGTGGAAGAGGTCGAACAGCTGCAATATCTGCAAAACAAGGGCTGTGACTTTATTCAGGGCTTCCTGTTTGCAAAACCCTTGCCGGTTCCCGTTTTTGAAGACTGGGTTAAAGAACGCGAGAAAACCCAGCCCCGCCTGGGCCTGCCCGTAAAAGACCTTTCCACACCACAGGACTAAATACCTTACCGGCGATCCTGAAATCGCCGGGGTCACCGCCACGTCGCGTACACCAAAAGCGGCCCGGTGCAGGTATCAGTAGATTGCGACTTCGTCATTGGCTCTCGGCGCGGGATCAACGGATTGGCCGGGGTGATATTGCCCGGCCCGGTCATCGACCAAGCGCACCATATCGGCCATGATGCCAACCAGCTGGTAATCCTTGGGCGTATAAACCGCCGCCACCCCCATTTGACGCAAGATCAGCATGTCGGCTTCGGGGATGATGCCGCCAACAACAACGGGGATATGCCCCGCCCCGGCATCGCGCAAGCCCCGCACAACATCACGCACCAGTGCCACATGCGAACCCGACAATATCGACAGGCCGACAATATGCGCCTTCCGTTTCAGCGCATTTTGCACCAGATCATCGGGCGTCCAGCGAATGCCATCATATAAAACGTCAATGCCCGCTTCGGTCGCCTTCATGGCAATCTGTTCAGCCCCGTTGGAATGACCATCCAGCCCCGGTTTGCCAACCAGCATTTTCATGCGTGTTCCCAGCTTTTGCGACACGGCATCCACCTTGCCGCGAAGGTCGGTCATTTTTTCATCCGCGCCGTCATCCTCGCCCAAAACCAGCGAGGTCACACCGGTCGGGGCGCGATATTCACCAAACACATCGCGTAAAACCTGTGACCATTCCCCCGTCGTCACCCCGGCATGGGCACAGGCGATCGACGGTTCCATGATGTTTTCACCAGTGCGGGCGGCAGAAGCCAGCTTTTCCAGGCTTTGCCGGACCATCTCATTGTCACGGTCAGCGCGCCATTGCACCAGTTTGGTAATCTGGTCCTGCTCGGCCATGTCATCGACCGTCATGATCGACTGAATGCCCTCTGCGGTTAACGGAGAGGGTTCGGTTTCGACAAAGGCATTAACCCCGATAATGCGGGTAACGTCATTTTCAATATCAAACAGCCGTTTGGCATTGGAACGGACCAGTTCGCCCTTCATATATCCGCTATCAACGGCGGCAATCGCCCCGCCCATCGCATCAATTTTTGCCAGTTCGGACCGTGCACCTTCTTTCAGGGCCGCCACCTTGCGCTCAATCGCCGGGTTGCCATCAAACAGGTCCTCATATTCCAGAAGGTCGGTTTCATAAGCCATGATCTGTTGCAGGCGCAGCGACCATTGCTGATCCCACGGGCGCGGCAGACCCAAGGCCTCGTTCCAGGCGGGCAACTGCACGGCACGCGCCCGGGCATTTTTGGACAGGACCACCGCCAGCATTTCAATCAGGATACGGTAAACATTGTTTTCGGGTTGCTGTTCGGTCAGGCCCAACGAATTCACCTGCACGCCATAACGAAACCGGCGATATTTTTCATCGCTAATGCCATAACGGTCCCGGGTGATTTCATCCCACAATTCGCAAAAGGCCCGCATTTTGCAAATTTCGGTGACAAAGCGAATACCGGCATTCACAAAAAACGAAATCCGCCCAACCACACGGGCAAAGTCATCTTCGGGCACCTGGCCCGAACTGCGCACGGAATCGAGCACCGCAATGGCGGTTGCCAGGGCAAAGGCCAGTTCCTGTTCCGGCGTCGCCCCGGCTTCCTGCAAGTGATAGGAACACACATTCATCGGGTTCCATTTGGGAATTTCCCGATAGGTAAAGGCCGCCACATCGGTAATCAGTTTCAAACTGGGCGCGGGCGGAAAGATATAAGTCCCGCGTGACAAATATTCCTTGATGATGTCGTTTTGCGTCGTGCCCTGCAAATCGGCGCGCTTTACGCCCTGCTTTTCCGCCACGGCAATATATAACGCCAGCAACCACGCCGCCGGGGCATTGATGGTCATGGATGTGTTCATTTTATCCAGCGGGATGCCCTCAAACAGGGTTTCCATATCCCCCAGATGCGATACCGGCACCCCCACCTTGCCAACCTCGCCGCGTGCCAGCACATGGTCGGAATCATAACCCGTCTGTGTAGGCAGGTCGAACGCCACCGACAGGCCCGTTTGCCCCTTGGCCAGGTTTTGCCGATACAGCGCGTTGGATGCCTGGGCCGAACTGTGCCCGGCATAGGTACGGATCAGCCAGGGCCGGTCGCGTTCTGGTGATGTTGCAGTGCGTGTGCGATCAGATGACATGTCGGCCTCGCGTACATTTGTTACCAGAACGCTTTCCGATTATTTCGCAAATACGTTCTTAAATTACCCACTAGACATTTACTGGGTAATTATATAACAATTTGTGCAACGCGATAAAAGCAAAATTACGCAAGACAGAAAAACCAACGCATTAGACACCGCCGTCATCGAAGACTCGCCCATATGTCAATGCGCCCAAACCGGCAAGCCGCCATCCCGTGCCCTATGCGGCCCGAAAAAGGAGTGAAGGCCATGAATACAGCCGCTGAAGTCATTTCATACCCGGGGGGACCCGACGTCAAAGACCTGTATGAGATCGGCGAAATTCCGCCGCTGGGTCATGTTCCCAAACAGATGTATGCCTGGGCCATCCGCCGTGAACGCCACGGCGACCCTGACACCGCAATGCAATGCGAAGTGGTCGATGTCCCGACACTCGACTCGCACGAGGTGCTGGTGCTGGTGATGGCCGCCGGGGTCAATTACAATGGCGTTTGGGCCGCCCTGGGCAAACCGATTTCGGTTTTTGATGTTCATAAAGAACCGTTTCACATTGCCGGCTCTGACGCGGCGGGCATTGTTTGGGCGGTTGGCTCCAAGGTCACACGCTGGAAAGTGGGAGATGAAGTTGTCATTCACTGCAACCAGGATGATGGCGATGACGAGGAATGTAATGGCGGCGACCCGATGTTATCGCCCACCCAGCGCATTTGGGGCTATGAAACGCCCGATGGCTCCTTTGCCCAGTTTACCAATGTGCAATCGCAACAATTAATGCCACGCCCCAAACACCTGACCTGGGAAGAAAGTGCCTGTTACACCCTGACGCTGGCCACCGCCTATCGCATGTTGTTTGGCCATCGCCCGCATATTTTGCGTCCGGGCCATAATGTGCTGGTCTGGGGGGCATCAGGCGGCCTTGGCTCCATGGCGATCCAGTTAATCACCACCGCCGGGGCCAATGCCATTGGCGTTATTTCCGATGAAAGCAAACGCGACTTTGTGCTGGGTCTTGGGGCGAAAGCGGTGATCAATCGCAAGGAATTTGACTGCTGGGGCCAGCTTCCCACCGTTAATGGGCCGGAATTTGGCACCTATATGAAAGAAGTGCGCAAATTCGGCAAGGCGATATGGGACATTACCGGCAAGGGTGTGGATGTGGACATTGTGTTTGAACATCCCGGCGAACAAACCTTTCCGGTATCCTGCAATGTTGTCAAACGCGGTGGCATGGTGGTGTTTTGCGCCGGAACCACCGGCTTTAACCTGACATTTGATGCAAGGTTTGTCTGGATGCGACAAAAACGCATTCAGGGCAGCCACTTTGCCAACCTCAAACAGGCGGCACAGGCCAACAAACTGATGATCGAACGCCGCATTGACCCCAGCATGTCGGAGGTCTTTTCGTGGGACGACATCCCGCGCGCCCATATGCAGATGATGCGTAATCAGCACAAGCCCGGCAACATGGCCGTATTGGTGCAAGCCAAACGGCCGGGCTTGCGCACCCTTGAAGACGCAGTCGAAGGATAATCCCACAGGCGGGAATGGCGGCTTTCCCTCGGCCCTATTCTGATGCCCCTTCGAGTGTGACAGGCGTGATCCTGCCGGAAATCCGCCCATTTCGGGCAGGATCACCCGCCTGAACCAACCTGCATCATCGCCCGAACATCGTTATCATGATCGTCTGTTCACCCAAACGATCTCCCGAAATCCGAAATCCAAAGCCCGCTGCCCCAAGCGACAGCCAAAGCCCCGAACCCGCATCGCAACTGCGCGCCAGACAGGATAAAGCCATGAATGCCATGACAGAAAATGCCCTGATCCCCGATTTGAAAGATCTTTGCGCCGGGGCGCTTGGCGCACTGGATCCGCTTTATGACGTCACGCGCGACACGGTGAAAAATGCCGTATGTGAAAACGGCAAAATCGATGCCGGGCGCATGGAAGACCACCAGTTTGCCGCCCACGGCTTTGCCTGGTTTGCCACCTATACCAATGCCCTTAAGCAAATGAATGCCTGGGCCATTCGCCTTGAAGAACAGGGGCGCCTTGGCCGGCTGGAACAATTGATTACCCAGGCCGCCTTTGGCGAATATCTGGCGCAAATTTGCGGCGGTATTTCCATG
Organism: Thalassospira sp.; assembly: GCA_050299455.1. GTDB lineage: Bacteria > Pseudomonadota > Alphaproteobacteria > Rhodospirillales > Thalassospiraceae > Thalassospira. Next base: position 5,224 of record JBNKVZ010000062.1, on the reverse strand, counting down.
TCGCAAGGTGAAATCATCCGTCTTTCCGCCCTTGGCACCCCCGAAGATGCGATTGAAAATTTCGCCAAAAATGCCGCCGTCAAAGCCCTGATGGCACAAGGCAACAGCGATGCCACCCGGCGCGCCATTGCCGAGGAAATCCATGACAGCCTGGCAAGTGGCCGGTTTGGCGATTGCGGCATGGAAGACGAAACCCTTGATATGGTGCGCGACCAGTTCCGCCGCTTTGTGGATGAAAAAGTCACCCCGCACGCGCATGGCTGGCACGAACGTGACGAGCTGATCCCGATTGAAATCGTCACTGAAATGGCGGAACTGGGTGTTTTTGGCCTGACCATCCCCGAAGAATTTGGCGGGCTGGGCATGGGTAAAACCGCCATGTGCGTTGTCACCGAGGAATTATCGCGCGGATATATTGGCGTGGGGTCGCTGGGCACCCGGTCCGAAATTGCCGCAGAGCTTATTCGCCTGGGCGGCACCGATGCCCAAAAGGAACATTACCTGCCCAAGCTGGCCTCGGGCGAAATTTTACCCACCGCCGTTTTTACCGAACCCAATAACGGGTCGGATCTGGCAAATTTACGCACCCGCGCCATCCGCAACGGTGATGACTACACAGTCACCGGCAATAAAACCTGGATCACCCATGCCGCGCGTACTCATGTGATGACGCTGCTGGCACGCACCAATCCCGACAGCACCGATCACCGGGGCCTGTCGATGTTCCTGGCCGAAAAGACACCCGGCACCGAGGATACCCCCTTCCCGGCCGACGGCATGAGCGGCGGCGAGATCGAGGTTTTGGGCTATCGCGGTATGAAGGAATATGAGCTTAGCTTTGATGGTTTTCGTGTGCCAGCCGAAAACCTGTTGGGCGGGGTTGAAGGTCAGGGCTTTAAGCAATTAATGGCAACCTTTGAATCGGCCCGCATTCAAACAGCGGCGCGTGCCGTCGGGGTGGCGCAAAATGCGCTGGAAATTGGCATGCGTTATGCGCAGGAACGGGTGCAATTTGGCAAACCGCTTTATGCCTTCCCGCGGGTTTACGGCAAAATCGCCTGGATGGTGGTTGAAACCATGATCGCCCGCCAGCTGACCTATTTTTCCGCTGTGGAAAAGGACCAGGATATCCGCTGTGATATCGAGGCGGGGATGGCAAAGCTGTTAGGGGCGCGCGTCGCCTGGTCCAATGCCGATAATGCCCTGCAAATTCATGGCGGCAATGGCTATGCCACCGAATATCAGATCAGTCGGGTGCTGTGCGATGCCCGTATCCTCAATATTTTTGAAGGTGCTGCCGAAATTCAGGCACAGGTTGTCACACGCGGGCTTTTGGGCCGCTAATCTGCTGCTTTTTCGAACCGGGGCCACCTGGCCCAGCCTTGCGGGTGCCGAACTTTGGCACCCGTTTTTTTCGGTTCCCCCTAAAGTTCAATATGACTTTCAACCCCATATGGGGCTAGGCTGTATGACAAGAAAATGAATTACCGGGCCAAACCGGTAAATCAACAGGAGACGTTCCTCATGGATATTCGTCAGGCATCCCCCGGGGCTGCTTCGCACGCTCATGCCCTTGCCGCGTTCGATATTGTTGCGCCTCACCTAAGCCAAATCGCGCAGGAATTTTGCACTATTCTGCGTGATGCCGGCCATTCACCCACGCCAGAACTTGCCGCTGCAATGGCGCAATACTGGCAAAACCTGCTAAGTGCCAGTGGCCCGGAAACCATTATCCACGACCTGGGTGAAAACCCGCTCGCCAAGCTGTCACCTGCGCCTTCGGCCCCGGCCATTCTTGCCGCTTATGAACAGGTTATTGCCAGTGCCTTGCGCCTGGTGGCCACCCAGTTGCGCGCCAGCAAGGCGCAGGCCTGCTGCGATGCCCTGCGGGCCACGTTCTGTACCGATATGGGGGCGATTTTAGGCCGCCTTTTGGCCCATAATGGCGGCGAAAGCCGCGCCAAAAGCGAAATACAGGCGATTTCGGAAATCATTGAACGCGAAACCGACAATATCATTTCCGAGGTTGGTTTTCAGGCCGGCCGGATGAAGGACGTTTCCCTGACAATGGAAACCGACTCGCGCGAGTTATCCAAACTGGTGGAACGCATTACCGAAACCACCGGCATTGCCACCGGCAACATCGCCACGGTGGCCACCGCGACCGACCAGTTACAATCATCCAGCCAGGAAATCGCCCAGCGCATCCATCGCACCAGCGATATTTCCAGTCAGGCCGTATCCCGCGTTGAAGAAACCACCGGCACCATGGCGAGTTTATCAAACACCGCCGATGAAATTGGCAAGGTGGTGGATATCGTCAAACGCATTTCCGACCAGACCAAAATGCTGGCCCTGAACGCCACCATCGAGGCGGCCCGGGCCGGAGAGGCCGGAAAAGGATTTGCCGTGGTCGCCAACGAGGTTAAAAACCTGGCAACCCAAACCGAAAAGGCCATTTCCGATATCAATGACCAAATTCAGGCCATCCAGCAGGCCACATCCAGTGCCGTAAATGCGATCGAGGGTATTGGCGGTTCGATTGATGAAGTCAATCGCCTCTCAAGCGATATTTCCGATGCCATCGAACATCAAACCAACGCCATAGAGGAAATTTCAGCCAGCGCCAAAGAAGTTTCCAGCCATATGCAGGGCATTACCGACGATATTGGCAACGCCCATATCAAGGCCCAAAATGCCCGTGATACATCGGAAAATCTGCGCGGCCTTGCCTCCACCATCCGCCAGGATGTCACGGAGATGGATGAACGTTTTCGCGCCGTTTTGCGCACCACCAACGCAACGGAGCAAAAGGAAAAAGACGCGCACACCTCAGGGGCGACAACGCACCAGCGTGTGCCGATTGCGGTTGATATTGAACTGGATTTTGGCAACCGTGACCGCCGAACGGGGGTTACCGCGGATATGTCCACTGCCGGCCTTCTTGCCCGCATCGATGCCAGCGAAAAAGATGCCGGAAAACCGGTGGCGATTACGCTGGAAAAAGACACCCACCTGCACGGAAAGATCAAGGCTGTTTCCAACCTGGGCGCCCATATCCAGTTTGACCAGCTTACCCCTGACGCCCACCGGGTGATTGACGGCATGCTGGTAAAAACCCGCGCCCATGACGAAAAAATAGCCGAACTGGGCAAACCGCTGGCATTGCAACTGGGCAAATTGCTGGATGATGCCGTGCGCAAGGGCGAACTGAAACTGGAAGACCTGATGCGCCCGAAATACCAATTGATTGACGGCACCGACCCCAAACAATTCACCACCCCGTTCCTGAATTTCACCGACACCCATTTTGCCCCGTTACAAGAGGCAACCTTGGGCAAGGACCCGCATGTCGTATTTGTCGCAGCCGTCGACCAAAATGGCTATCTACCCACCCATAACAAGGCATTCAGCCAGCCACAGCGCCCCAATGATCCGCTTTGGAACATGGGCAATGCGCGCAACCGCCGCATTTTTGATGACCGTGCCGGGCTGATGGCGGCCCGCAACACCAAGCCGGTATTGCTGCAAACCTATTTCCGCGATATGGGCGACAGCGTGGTTTTCATGAAAGAATGCGACGTGCCGATCATGGTCAATGGCAAACATTGGGGCAATTTGCGAATCGGCTATCGCGCGTAAAACCCGCTCCTTTCTTGCCAGACCAAGGATTTAGACGTTTCACCCAGACGACCAAAAGGCAGCAAAGCATTTCCGGCCTTGCTGCCTTTCTCTTTTAGAGTATCCGTTTTAACGAAACTCGAACAATTCCTGATGGAACCGTGTGGATGGCAGCCCCTTGCCTGTCAGGTCCCGATACAGGGCATTGCCAAATTGGCGCGGCCCGCAAAACCAGAAGCTGGCGTTTTTCCAGTCCGCAACATCGCGGCGCAATCTTTCGGCGGTCAATAAATCATCGCGGCCATCAAGGATGATATGCAACGTCACACCAGCCTGCCGGGCCAGCATTTTCAGGCGGGCGGAAAGGGCTTCATCCTCTTGTGGAATGGCATAATAAAGATCGACCATCTGGCGTTGTTCAGCGGGAAGGTCGGCCAGTTCCTTCAGGCGGGCCAGAAACGGTGTAATGCCAATGCCACCGCCAATCCAGACCTGCCGTTTCCCCGGCGCATCAAAGGTAAAGCCGCCATAGGGGCCTTCGATCCGGGCACGGGTGCCAACCTTGACATGACCGGGCAAAGCGTTTGTGTAGTCCCCCAGCGCCTTGATCAGCACCGTCAAACGGCGATCTTGGGCATTCCACGGGGTTGCAATGGTAAAGGGATGCGCGCCTTCCTGCTGGTCAAAGGTGACAAAGGCAAACTGCCCTGCCTGATGCCCCTGCCAGCCCTGATCGACCTTCAGGGTTACTTCCAGCGATTTGATTGCCGGGAAATATTCGGTTTTCTCCAGCGTGGCCAGGGCCGTTGATTTACGCCCGACACGGCCAGTCAGCACCAAAACGGCGCTATAGGCCCCTGCTGCCAAAAACAGCGCTAACAACACACCGCTCGGCCCGGCCCAATCGTCAAAATTAAACAAAATCACCGCATGAAACACCAAGGCCAGATAGGCAAAGGCGATGAATTTGTGGGTTTTGACAAACCAGCGATAGGGAACAAGCTTAACCAGCGCAATCACCATCAAGGCGACGGCAATATAAAAGCTCCATTCACCAATTCCCTCGGCCAGATGGCGCAGCGACATGAAAGTTTTCTGCAACAGAGTCCAGCCTTCCTGCGAAGGCCGTGGTGGGCGACTGAAATCTACCAGCCCCAGCCCCTTTAGCCATTTTGGCCCCTCTTTCCACAACCAATGAGTAACCGCCAAAGTCAGCGCGGCAATCCCCAGCCATTTATGCAAACGGTATATTTTGTCCAGCCCGCCCAACCAGGGTTCAAGCCATTTGGGCCGGGTTGCCAAAATCATGATCAGGCTCATGACCGAAATCGCCATAAGGCCGGTCAGTTGCAAAAACTGATTACGCAGCAAAATCACATTGTCCTGCGCCCAGAAATACGGGTGTTCTGCAACCCACAGGCCGCCAATACCGATCAGAAAAAACCAGAAAATCCATTTTATCGCGCGCATGATGATGTCCTTTGCCTCCACATGGCCAGGCTGACAGGCCCTTGCCCATAGGCTGGTTAAACCACATCGCAGTCACAGAACTATGCCGGATTACGGAAAATTTGTAATAAAATGTAACAGCCAAACATTTGAT
>JBNKVZ010000061.1:0-23180 GCA_050299455.1 Thalassospira sp. | reverse complement strand
GGTCCAGATATAGCCTTCAAGGAAGGTTGAAACCGTTAATGCAACAACAGGAAACAGAACGGTGACATAGGCTGCTTTGCCCGCCCCAACCCGGTTGACCAGCGCCAAATAGGCCAGAAATGCGATAATCGATCCGGGAATAGCCAGATAAAGCAGCCCGCCAATATAATAAGGATCGGTGGGCACAACCGGCACTTCGCCGCGCAGTAAACTAAAGACCAGCAACAAGGCCGCGCCATAGGCCATGCCACGCACTACGGCATCGCGGGTGGGAATGCCCATTTTGTGCAATTTCACCGAAACCATATTGCCCGCAGCAAACACCGCCGTACCGCCCAGCGCGCAGGCCATGCCGGTAATCGCGGCCGTATTATGCGACAGCGTTGTCAATTGGTTGGCAAACAGGCACACAATACCGCCCAAACCCAGAACAGCCCCGCCGACAAAGCGCATACCGGGGCGTTGACCGTAAAATATCCAGTTCCCCAGGGCATTAAAGATGGTCGATGTTGTAAACACGACGGCGATAATCCCGCTGGCGATGTAAGACGAGGCGGTATACATCAAAATGAAATTGATGGCGAAAAGCCCGCAGCCCAACAGAAATATCCACGGATGGGCACGCCACGGCACAGGGCGCAGGCGACCCGTTAGGGCCATAAAACCAGCCAGGACCGCAGCGGCCAGTGCAAAGCGATAGAATATCGATATTTCAATCGGTATCGGGCCAAGTTGCAGTTTGATGGCATACCAGGTAAATCCCCAGCACAGGGTGACAATGGCGAACAGGGCAGCGGTCATGGGGGGCACTCTTACACATGAAGTTATTGCCTGTGATATAGGCCGAAATGATGTGATATGCTTTCACGATATTGCGCCTTTTTTCATAATCTTGCGCAAAAGTGCCCAATGATACGGGCCGGGCTGGTCAAAACCGGTTTGGCGGGGCAGTATAAGGGTTTGGTTTTCTATCGCTGCCTTTGGAATGCCGCATCACATGACAACGCCCCGCTATCAAAATTATACCGTTTTTAACGAACTCAAAAACGATGCCGATATCGTCTCGGCAGGGGATTTTGGTGATGAAATTTCGGCCGTTCGCTGGCGGCGGAATTCTTATGCGCAAAGCCGGTATGACAACCCTGATCATCACACCCTTAGCCTCTATCTGGATGGTGGCACCGGTATTTTGCGTGACCAGGGGGCCGTGCCATTATCGGGTGGCGGTCCCGGGCGCGTATGCGTGATGCCCGCACATGTTTCGTCTGACTGGGTGGTGCGGGGTGCGGTTGAATTGTTTCACCTTTATGTTCCGGTGGCGGCCTGGGACCGCGCGGTGGTCGAAACACTGGACCGGGACCCTGCCGGCATTGAATTAACCGAAAAGGTTTTCTGGATTGATCCGGCGGTCGAAAAGATGGTCCGTCAGGTGATTGTGCCGCTGGACTGGAGCGCCCCGGCGGATCGTCTTGTCATGTCGACAGCGGGATATGGCCTTTTGGGGCATTTATTGTCGCATTATACGGCGCAAAAAACCGGCATTAAAGGGATTCGCGGCGGGTTAAGTGCCGCAGTACGTCGGCGTGTGACCGATTATATTGCCGCCCATTTGGAACGCCCCATCACGCTTGATGATCTTGCAAGTGTGGCCGGGCTTTCGGTGTTTCATTTTTCGCGCATGTTTCGCACATCCCTAGGCGAGGCCCCACACCAGTATGTATTGCGTAAACGGGTTGAACAAGCCCGCCACATGTTGCGTGATGGTCAGGTTGGGCTGGCAGAAATTGCAGTGGCTTGCGGTTTTTCCAGCCAGGCGCATTTCACCACCCGTTTTGGCCATATGGTTGGTGTTTCGCCCGCCCGCTATCGCCAGATCGTGCGGGATGACCCTTTGGGACGAGACGCGATGACAACAGCTTTGTGGCAATTTTTACCGTGATGCCCGTATCCGCCAAGCGGCCGGGCTGATCGTTAATCCTGGCTTGGTTGTGGTGGTGTCTTGGTCTCTGCCACGGTGAAAAGCCCGATCTGCGATTGCCGACCGCGAATGGCGTGCGCGCCCAAATCGATAAAGGTTATATCGTCCTGTGTACCGTTATGGGCGATAATCAGGTCGCGGGTTGTTTTGCTGATCAGGATTTCGGTGCCTGTTTCCTTGTTATAATTTTCCAACCGTGATGCCAGATTGGCGGTGTCGCCCTGTATGGTAAAATCGATGCGGTCGCTCGACCCTACCGGGCCCGCGACAACCGGGCCGGAATGAATGCCAATTCTGGTTTTCATCAGCATATTGTCGCCAAAACGGGAATTTTGGGTAATGTGACGGATGCCCAAGGCGGCCTTTAGGGCATGTATGGCATGGTCCGGGTCATCATCAATGACATTAAAGGCAGCATGAAGGGCATCGCCCACATAATTCATCACCACCCCGCGATGATGGCGAATGGGGGCATTAACCTTGTCAAAATATTCGTTTAGCAGGCTGATAACCTGTTGCGGGGCCAGTTTTTCGGACATGGCGGTAAAATCGCTGATGTCGCAAAACATCACGGTGGCAAATCTTAGTTCACCGGCGGCACGCGGATCGCCATGCTGTTCGCGCTTTAGGGCCAGTTCGACAACGTCGCGGCTGACATAGCGTTCAAAGGCACGGCGCATGTCTTCGCGTTCGGCAAGGCCGGCGGCCATATGGTTAAATTCGGCGGCAAGCTGGCCAATTTCATCATCACTGGCAATAGGGCTGCGTGCGCTAAAGTAGGCCTTGCCGATTTTTTGCATGGCATCACCCAGGTAAAGGATCGGCCGGGTGAGGGTGCGGTTGATAAAAAACAGGCACAGGATGGCCGCCGTTTCGGTGGCAATCACATCAAGCATGACGGCCTGCTGGGTTGAAAGACCCTGCAATGCCCTGATTTCGGGAAACAGGGTCAGGTCAAGCAAGATGGCGATGGATGAAATCAGGGTTAACAGCAAAAAGACAATTGCCAGGCGTCGTCCGATATGGGCCTGACCGGGGTCAAATGTCACTTGCCAGTTCTCGAACATATTGCGCCGCACGGTTTCGGCCCGGTCCAGGGCGGCAAAATAGGCATAAATGGCAAAATGGGCGGCATAGGCAAAGCTGAACCACAAACCTGCGGTAATGCGCGTTGTCAAAGGTACGGTGCTGGCAAGTGCCGGATCGTGAATTAAAAAAACACCACTGCCAAAGGCGGCGGTGCAATAAATCAATCCAACGCAAAAAGCCCATAAGCTGGAATGGATATGCAGGCGGTTAAGCCGTTTTCGTGCTGCGGATAAATCTGGTTTGTCGTCACTTTGCAGGCTCTTGATGGCTCGGTCGATGGGGTGGAACAGTAAGACCGCACCAAGTGCATTTACGGCAATCAGAACGACGATATTAAGCGTCATGGCGCGCAGCAAAACGCTGCTATGCCCGGAAATCAGGACATAGGCACCTGTAAAACAGAAATCGATGGTTGCCATGCCTGCCATTGCAATGACATAGCGGTATAATTCACTGCGATGCTCGTGCTTTGCCTGCATAATTGTTTTCTTGTTGGGGGCCATAAGCGGATCAAAAACGTTGATGTCCGCCCTGTCACCAATATTGAACATGTTGATTTTATACGGGGCAATTTGCCCGCTTGATTAATCACGATAATGTGTCGCAAAATCCGGTTGCTACCGGGCGGTTTGTTCAAGGCGGTCAGGGATGCTTGCCCAGGAAGGAAATCTTGCTTAGTTTTCGCAATTATCGGTCCGAAACCTTAACACACAGCCATGATGATTTTCACCAGATCATCATTTCGCATCATGGTGTGCTGGATCTTGATATTGACGGGGCCGGGGGCGAGGTCAGGGGGCGGCAAATCGCCTTTGTGCCGGCCGGGGCCAAACATGCCTATCGGGCACAGGGGATGAATCGTTTTCTGGTGATCGATCTTGATGCCCGCCTGGCCGCCCTTGCAGGGGTTGAACAGCTTTGGCATCAGGCCGGTGGGGGGGCCTATCTTTCGGTGGCCCGCGATATCCGTTTTGGCGATCTTGAAAATTTGCTGGCGGCAAAACCGGTTTTTGGTGATGGGGGCCTTGGTCCTTCGCCCCAAATCAAGGCGGATTATCCCGTGATGAGGGGGGTGAATGCGCCTTCGGCTGTTGCAAGGTGGAACGCCGCACAGGATTTGCGTGGCCAATATAATATGCTGCCTTTCCTAAGTGACCTGTTACGTGCCGCCCATAAGGGTCCGCAAGCGGGAAGTGGCGGGCATCATGGCAAAAAAGGCGGCATTCCGCCGCGTGTGGCACGGGCAATGGAATGGGCCGGCGCACGCCTGGGCGAACCCGTTAGCATTGCCGGGATGGCGCGGATTGCGGCCTTGTCCGAAAGTGCGCTTTTTGCTGCGTTTGAGCGGCATATCGGCTGTTCTCCCATGCGCTGGCTGGCGGCATTGCGGCTTGATTTCGGGCGTGATTTGCTAAGTGATAGCAACAATAGCGACACTATTGGCGAGGTCGCCCGGCAGGCCGGTTTTCAGGATCAAGCAGCGTTCTCGCGGGCTTTCTCACGCCGTTTCGGATGTTCACCCGTGCAATATCGCAAACAGTGCCGGGATGTGGCATATAAATCCCTGTAAAACAGGAGTTTGAGCAAAGACACATCCGGGCCCTCCATTTAGGATGCGACGCCATAGAGATAACGCATGTGATGGAAAACGACGATGTCTTTGCTCGAGCCGAAAACCAGGGCAACCCTGATTGGGACGATTGCCGTTCTGCTGTGGGCCTTGTTGGCCCTGTTTACCACGCAGGTTAAATCCATTCCGCCGTTTCAATTGGTCAGTCTGTGCTTTTCGATTGCCGCGATTTTTAGTGGCCTGTGGATTTCCCGTAAGGGCCTGTCGTCCTTCCGGGCGTTGCGCCAGCCGGTTGGGGCGTGGGTTTTGTCGGTTGGTGGGTTATTTGGCTATCATTTTTTCTATTTTGTCGCACTTGCCAATGCCCCGGCTGTTGATGCCAGCCTGATCGCCTATTTATGGCCGTTGTTCATTGTCTTGCTGTCGGCTTTGCTGCCGGGTGAAAGGCTGCGATGGTTTCATATCGTTGGGGCGATATGTGGGCTGGGCGGCGCGGCGGTGCTTGTCAGCAAGGGGCAGGGGGTTGATTTTGATCCCGCATTTGCCATTGGCTACGGTGCGGCGTTGATCTGTTCCATTTTGTGGTCCGGTTATTCCGTTTTGAACCGTCGTTATCGGGCGGTGCCGGTCGAGGCCGTTTGCGGGTTTTGTGCCGGGGCGGCGATATTGGGATTTATTACACACGGTTTGCTGGAAAGCTGGGTCACACCCGATGCCATGCAGTGGCTGGCGATTGCCGGGCTGGGGCTTGGTCCGGTCGGTGTGGCCTTTTTCGTTTGGGATTACGGCACCAAACACGGTGACATTCAGGTGTTGGGTGTTTCGGCGTATGCCGCGCCCTTGTTATCCACCCTGATTTTGATCGCCGTTGGCCGGGCACCGGCAAGCCCGGCGGTCATCTGGGGGTGCCTGCTTATTGTGGGCGGGGCACTTTTGGCTTCCAAAAATATGTTACGGCGACGACCCCAAAAAGTTATTTAAGGGTTGTTCTGTCTTACCTATTGATAAACCTGGCATTTAACTGTCGGGTTTGTTTTTTTATGGACTATTTGTGACATTGAAATATTTTTAGACTGTGCATTGCGGTATAAATGACTTAAAGTCATACAGGCGTTGGGGAATTTCGGGGGAAATATCACCACGGTTGAAAAGTGCTTCGGGACACAATTATGAAGCAAACGCAAAAAAGTGAATCGCTGTCCTTGATGAAGCAGGCGATGGCGGCACGAGAATTTGACAGGGCGGCGGCCATTGGCGCCAAACTGCTTAAGACCCATCCAAAAGGGGTGGAGCTGCTTTTGATGACGAGCGTCGCCGAACTTCAGGGTTCGCAGCCACGCCGGGCTTTTCCCTATTTGACCAGATTAACGCAGATTGTGCCGGTCACAGGGCGTCATATTGGTATGGTTTTGCAAAACCTGCTGGTTTTTGCGCGCGCAACAGGTGACTATCACTCAGTAATTGCGCTGGCGGAAAAACTGCATCGTCAAAAACGGAACGAACCGCTTTTTGCTGAATATCTGGCGAATGTCATTATTGAACATGACAAGTCTGTTTCTGCAGCACCGACCTATTCACCCGACATCATGCGGGCGATCAAGTTGCTGGAAAACATCCCGTCGACTTTCGCGCGCTATTATGAAAGCCAAAAGGCGCTTGCGCAGCTTTATATTCATGTTGAAATGGCTGACAAAGGCTTGGCTTTATATGAAAAGCTGGTGGCTGAAAGGCCAGACGACAGGTTCCTGCGCCTGTTGCAAATTTCGGCCCAGGCGCTCAGTGGGCAGGTGGACCCGGCGGTATGCAATAGCCTTGATCTGATTGAAAATCACAACGAAACCAATAGCCAGCCCTATCTGGTTGTGTCGTTTTTACGGCCGCAGGTTATGCCCGATAGCGCCATACCGTTTCTTGAAGAGATGTACGCCGATACCAAGCAACATGTGCAACATCGTGTTAACGCGGCCTTTGCCCTTGCCCGCACCGCCGAAGTGCGCCAGCAATTTGAAACGGCCTTTGAATGGTACAATAAGGGCCATGCGGCACATCGCGCGGATGTTGCCTATGATGGTGAACGTGAACTGGCCGAGATTGACCAGATCATCGAACAGACCAAGCGCGATGCCGCCCGTGGTGCGGGACGTGATGCCATCCTGGCAAAACTTGCAGCCGACGATGACAAGGCCGCGCCCAAGCCGGTTTTCATTGTTGGCATGCCGCGTTCGGGCACCACGCTGACAGAACGCATTATCGGGGCGCATAGTGATGTTCATGCCGCTGGCGAGGCAGGTGACTTTGCCCGTGCGGTGGTCGAAATTGTCGGGCCAGGTCCTATTTCGGCGCAAATGCAGCGTATTGACGACAAGGCAGCACGCGCCATTCGGAAAAAATACCTGGCGGCAATGAAGGGGTATGCGCCGGGCGCAAAGATGGTTGCCAATAAAACACCGGCAAACTTTTTGCGATTGGGCCAAATTCGCCGTGTTTTCCCCGATGCACCGGTCATCCATTGCAAACGTCATCCTTTGGCAACCACGCTGTCGATTTATACAACGCCGTTTGCCAATCCCATGCGTTTTGCCGATAGTCTTCAGGATCTGGCTGATTATTACCGTGGTTACGAAAAAATCATGGCGGCTTTTGCATCTTTTGATGCCGATGGGCAGATTTTTGATTTGTCCTATGAAGAACTGGTCGGGGACCCGGAAAATGTCGCGCCGGATTTGTTGGCCCATTGCGGGCTTGAATGGCAGGCGGATTGTCTGGAATTTTATCGCAGCCGGCAGGCGGCGCGTACTGCCAGCCTGATGCAGGTGCGCCGGCCGATTAATGCCGAAGCGGTTGATAAATGGCAGCGGTTTAAACCCTATATCGGTCCGCTTGCCGAACTGGCCGGACCGGAAGATAAGGCTACGGAACCGGGCAGCAATAAAGACACCGAAGCCGCCTAAAACCTTTTAGGTAGGTTCTCCGACCATATGCAGCCGTCCCGCTATCGGGGCGGCTGTTTGCATTAGGGGAAAAAACAGGCTTCATTTTCCGGTGTAAAGTCTTTACCTGTAATGAATTCAAACAGTCATTCAAATCATGAGGGCACCATGACACTGACCCTTCCCAAGGCGGAACTTCATTTGCATCTGGAAGGGGCGATGACGCCGGATCTGGTTCGCTCCTTTGCCGCACGCAACGGTATTGCGGTGGAAGATGGTTTGTATGATGAAAATGATCGTTATATTTGGGCCGATTTCCCACAGTTTCTCAAAAGCTACGACCATGCCAGCGGTGTTATTCGCACGCGCCAGGATTACAGTGACCTGACCTGTTATTATCTGGTCGAACAGGCCAAAATCGGCGCGTTATATGTCGAACTGTTTTGTTCGCCGTCACATGCTGCAATGCAGGGCCTGTCCTTTGACGATCATTTGTTGGCTGTCGCGGACGGGATTGATCGTGCCTTTAAGCAAAGCGGTATCATTGGCCGTATCGTCATGACCTGTGTGCGTCATTTGGGGCCGGAACAGGCTGTTGATGTCGCCCGCCAAACCGTGGCATGTGAACATCCCTATATTGTCGGATTTGGCATGGGCGGGAATGAAAGCCTTTTTACCCAGAAGGATTTTTATCCGGCCTATAAAATAGCCGCAGATGCCGGCTTGGGCTGCACCACCCATGCGGGCGAGGTTTTAGGCCCGGAAAGCGTGTGGGATGCGATTGACCATTTGCCAGTGGACCGGATCGGTCATGGTGTGCGCGCAATCGAGGATGAAAAGCTGGTCGCTGAATTGGCAAAACGCGGCATCGTTCTGGAGGTCTGCCCCGGTTCCAATATCGCACTTTCGGTTTATCCGGACTATGCCAGCCATCCGCTGCGCAAATTATATGACGCGGGCGTTAAGGTGACGCTGGGCTCCGATGATCCGCCGTTTTTTCATACGACCCTGGCTGATGAATATCAGCGCGCCAGCGACCTTTTTGGGTTTAGCGATGATGAATTGCGGGGCATTACCCGCACAGCCATTCATGCCGCCTATGTTGATGCGCAAACCAAGGCCTTGCTGCTTACAAAGTGTGAATGACGGGCTTCATGGCGGGGGCCGGGGCTGGTGGATTGTCAGCCGTTTAGCCCCCCCCCGCCTGTTAGCTTGCCGCCTGTGCCTCTATCCCGGGCAAGGTGTGGGGGGCTGCATCACTCTGCCAGTCGCCGTGATGGCGCTGGATATGTTTTTCAAAAATATCCCAAAACTGGTTTCGCAATTCATCGCGTTCCTGCAGGATTTCATGGCGCGCCCCGGCCACTTCATGCACTGACACATCGGGATGTTGGCCAAACAGGCGTTTGGTGGCGGCATTGCGGACAACACGGTCATTACCTGAAACGATCATGGTGGTTGGCGGCAGGGCGTTGGTGTTCTTTTGTGCGGCTTTGCCGGAAGCCTCGGCCAGTTGAAAATCCAGCAATGCCTGGGCGCGAAAGCAGGCATCCAGCCAGCCTGCCGATACACCGCCGACAATCAGTTCCGGTTGTTGATGCAATAACGCAAAGCTGCGTTCATAGCGCCCCTGGTCGGACGTCAGCAGGTTATCGGGGTTAAAGGGCTGTAGTGGCGAAAGCATCTTTTGACCGGGCAGGTATTTTTTATCCATCCCGGCCTTGCACAGGCTGCTTGAGACCATCTTTGCCAGGCGCACCATCCAGTCCGGCCCCGCCAGCCCGAAAAAAGGGGCGATCATCAAGGCCGATGAAAACTGTTCTGGGGCGGCAAGCAACAAATTAATGCCGACAAGGCCGCCGGTTGAATGGGTCATTAACATGGGGAAGTTAATGTCGTGACGCGATTTAACATAATCGGCAACGGTATGGGCATCTTCGACATAATGGGCGATATCACGCACATAACCCATTTGTGACACGGGGGTTTCACGCAGAGATCCCCCTTGTCCGCGAAAATCAAAGGTGACACAGCCAATTTGCCGTGCGGCGAGGTCGCGGGCGGTTTCGTTATACCGTTCGATGAATTCGGCCCGCCCCTGAAGAATGAAAATATGGCCGCGTGCATTTTTGGGCGACGAAATGCCATAGCGCAATTTCGTCCCGTTCGGGGACAGGCAATGCTGAATTTCAAATGGCATGCAAGGGTCTCGTCTTGGCGGCATCAAAAAAGGAAGGGATAAAAGGAAACCCGCGATGTCGGCAGAATGGGTTTCGCCCAATGCTGTTGGATTAAGCTTTAGATGGGATAACGATTATAAAAAATCAATGTTCCAGCGCCTTATGGATGAAGTCGGTCATTTTGATCATCATGCGCCCGAAATCGGGGTTAAACGTGCCGCGTCGTAATGTGCCAGGGGTGGCAGAATCGACAAGGTTGGTTTCACCATAAATGGCGTCGTCATTATTTGTCTTGCAGGCTTTATAATCGGCGGGATCGCTGTAATGATCACACCGGCGAAAATCCCCCGTCATGCCATAATGCGGGTTATCCGGGCGCATGGTCAGCGCGGTATGCGCCATATTGACCGTCCGATAGTCCGGGGCGGCTGATTTGACAATATCAAGATCGTCGCAAATGGGCTGTATCCGGTCGTCTACCGCCTTTTCTTCACCTTGATACCATATCATGTAACGGTCATCGGATTCGACCTTGCCGCAAAAGAAATGCAGGGTTGCGTCGGAACGTACCGTTCGGTCATCCGATGTGGCGGTCATAAAAACCGGGACGGTAAGCGGGGGCAGCGTATATTCGTTAAACGGGACGGTCAGTAATTGAAATTCTGCTGCGGCATTCATGGCAAGGGATTGATATTTTGCCACATCATGGTCGCCGTGTTTTTCCACCCAGGGCATAACATAACGCATATAGGGGCTAAGCCAGGCCAGCTCGCTATAGGCTTTGAAAGCAGGCGATAGCAACACCATCCCGGCAAAAGCGGGGTCGTTGCGATGATCCTCGGCGGCACGGACCAGCAATGTGGCCCCCATTGAATAGCCAACCGGGATGATATGGCGAATATCGGCATCAAAACTTTCAAGACCGTATTTCACCATGTTCTGCCAGTCTTCACGGCTGACATCGCGCAGATCGCCGGGCACTGTGCCATGCCCCGGCAACAAAATGCCATGCAGTGTCGCACAGGGGAATGTCTTGTGCAGCGAAGCCGCAACATCACTTAGCAAATAAGGGCCATCCGACAGGCCATGCACCATTAAAAAACCGACACCATCACCATTGGCCTCCGTTTTGCCGGCTTGGTGGCAGGCGGCATTGTCCGGCTTTATCTCATAGGGGGAGCGGATATTGACCGCATCGTCCAGAGAGTAGGGGCCAAAAGGCTGTTTTTCGTGTTTAAAGCGGATGTCTGACAGGGCCGTACGTATTTTATTCCGGCTTTCGCGAACATATTTGGCATATGGTGTGCCAGGTTGCGGCGTTGTAATGGCGTGCTCGGATGCCTCGTACCGTGCAGGCCCTTTATCACAGGCGCTAACAAGGCAAAGACCGGCCAGAACAAGACAAATTTTTGCGCGGGCAGTGAACCTTGAAAGCGGCATGGACAGGGTATCCTGTGGTGGCGATGACAGCATGTTGCAATTGCAACAAAGCAGGAGTGGGTTCTTGCTTAATACCACATGACGGGTGAACAAAAAATGGCAACGGCACCCTTATCGCGGCCGTTGCCATTCATAACCGGTTAAAGGGTGTGAAAACCCGATTAATCAAGCAGTTCCCAGCTATGGGTCAGTTCGGCCGCCTTGGAGAGCATGATCGACGCAGAGCAGTATTTTTCGGCAGAAAGTTGAACTGCGCGTTCGATTTTGGTTTCGTTGAGGTTTTCACCGCGCACTTTGAAATGCAGGTGGATTTTGGTGAAAACCTTGGGGTCGGTTTCAGCGCGTTCTGCGGTGATGTCGGTTTCGACATCCTGAACGTTTTCGCGACCTTTTTGCAGGATGTGCACCACATCGATTGATGAACAACCGGCAACCCCTAACAACAGCATTTCCATTGGAGTGGGGCCAAAGCCATTTTCGCGATCCCCATCCATAAAAACACCATGACCCGATCCGCTGGTGCCTGCGAAAGTCAGTTTATCGAGCCATTTTACGCGTGCTTGCATTTTGCCTGTTCCTTTGAATATCGCCCGACGGGGCGAGAAGACAATCCGTATGGATTTACCTCTAGCCGGACAACAGGTTGCTATCAAGCCCGCAATTGGTAGCAGGCAGTGTGTTTTAGATGACAGTAAGGGGCTAAATCATGCAAATATCATAAAAAGTGCCTGCTTTAGGCATTTTGTACTGATAATGAATGCGTTAATATAACCTTATGGACAATATGGTTTGCTAGGTTGTTAACCATAGGGGGCACCTTAAAATGACCGATGATCCTGGCCGCACAAAAAGCCGTTTCCGTATGGCACTGGAACATGTAATCCGGGAGATCAACCATGAGGTGATCAGTCCGGCTATTCCCGATCTGACGGTTGATGAAATTTTACCGTTGATGGTTGCGGTGGCGCGGTCCCGTGCCGATTATCTGCATTATGCCTTCAAGCTGGCCGGAGATGGGAAAAGCAATCATCCCACCGAAGCCGAAGTTCTTAGATTGCGCCAGCTTCGTGAGTCGTATGAGGAAATGAAAGCCGCCAGTCAGGAACTCGAACATTGCGTTGATCGGGGATATATCGATCTGGCAGATAATCCGACGGCAAAAAAGCCAGCCGATTGACCGGTCTTGTTCAGCCTGTATGCGCAATAGAACATGCAACATGTTTTCCAGCGATGATCCCGCCTGGAAATAATATGTTTGTAAATTTATCTCAAAATTAGACAGGGGGGCGTCGGCTCTCGGCGCTTATAGGTGCATTGGCGATCAGCTCTGATATTGTTGCGACAGCGGCCTTGGCGCGTGACGGCATCATTTTTCTTTCCGGATCGGATTTATCCATCCAGCATGCAAACCAGCTTACGCTTGATATGCTGGCGAAGGTTTCCCTTGGTCTTAAGCCGGGAACCGCGTTAAAGCAGTTTTTGGCCCTGCTGTCGCGCGAGGTAAAGTTTGACGATAGCGACGGCGTTGAAGGGGTTCGCAAGGCCCTGTCGCAAATCAGCAAGAAAGGCGAGCAGCAGTTGCCCGGCTTTAGCGTTGGGGATGTCCGTATATCCTGGCGCAAGGTTGATGGTCCTTCTGGTATGCCGGTTTTGATGCTGCGCGACATTACACGTAGTGAAGCCATGACCCGGGCCCTGACCGATCACAAGTTTTTCATCCAGCATTTGATCGATGTTCTGCCCATTCCAATTTATGTGAAGAACCTTGAAGGTGTGATCAATCGCTGCAATACCGCTTTTTCCACATTGATCGGCAGTAAGCTTGATGCGGTTTTGGGGCGCAAGTCGGCCGATGTTGCGCCCGCCCAGCTTGATAAAACCATGCAGTCAAAGGAAAAGCCTCTTTTGACGACAGAAGGTAATATCCGCGAAGAGATTACCTTTGAAAATAATGACGGGACTGAAAAGACAGCGATTTTTGCGGCATCGACCCTGAAAACGCCCAGCGGTGTCATTGGCGGCACCATTGGTTCGCTGGTTGATATTACATCGTTGAAAAAGGCCGAGGCCGAGGTGGCCGGTGCAGCCGCGCGCTTGACCGATATTTTGCAGAAGGCACCCATTGGGGTGGGAATTTCAGACCGGGAAACCGGGAAGTTCCTATTCTTCAATCGCACCTTTATCGAATTGCTGGGCTTGAAATTGGAAGCAGGCGAGGAAGATGAAGCGGAAAATAGCGATGTTCCTGATGCAATGAAGAAAACGCTGCTGACGGATGCGACGGACAGTATTTTGCTTTCAGAACGCTATCGTGAAAAAAGCCTGTTTGAAATGGATGCAATGGGCGAACTGCATGATGTGGAATTGCGCATTCGTCCGCAGGGGGCGAAAGAGGCTCGCTGGCTTAAAACATCGCTGGAACCCCTTCCTTTTGAGGGGCGCGACGCGGTTTTGTGGTGGGTCGCCGATATTACCAAGCAGAAAATGGCGGCGCGTGAATTGCAGAACAAGGCTAATAATGATGAATTGACCGGCCTTGCCAACCGTGCCCGATTTATGCAGAAGCTCAATCAATGTGAATCTGTGCTGCGCGGTACGGAAACCCCTGCTTCCGTGTTTTTGCTGGATCTGGATGGGTTTAAGCAGGTGAATGACACGCTGGGCCATGCGGCGGGCGATTACGTGCTGGTCGAAACGGCGCGCCGGCTGGTGCGGGTTGCGCGCCGGGCAGACGAGATCGCCCGTTTGGGCGGAGACGAATTTACCATGGTGTTTGTCAATAAGGGCGGGGCCCCGGAAATGGCAAAAGTGGCCGAGGAAATTCTTAAGTCTCTTGCCGAGCCGTATGTTTGGCAGGGTAAGCCATGTCCGATTGGCGCCTCTATCGGGATTTCGGTTTTTGATGGCGGATTTTGCGACATGAACGAACAGCTTCGCCGTGCCGACAAGGCGATGTACCAGGTCAAACTGGCTGGCAAAGGAAGATATGCCATCTATGATGCGGCAAAGGATGTTGATTTGATTGAAGAATAAATCGACAGACCTGTCACGCGCGCAGTTTGATGATATTGTCGCGTGACGCCACAAGCCAACCAAAGCAAGATTATCTGTGCATTGCGATATTATCCCCGTTTGCAGCTTCCTGCAGGCGGGGTTTTTTGTGGCCTGATGGCTGCTGGGCTGCAGGCGGTTTTTCGTGCGTCATCCATCCTGTTTGATTGCGGGCTGACATGTGGGCGAATCGTTGGGCGCGGTATGGGAAAGACAAAGTGAAAACGCCCGGCAAAAATATGCCGGGCGTTTCCCAATCACGTGGTAATTGGCGAACCAATTAGCCGCTGTAATACATGTCGAATTCAACCGGGTGCGGCGACTGTTCAAAACGGATGACTTCTTCCATTTTGAGACCGATATAAGCTTCGATCAGGTCGTCGGTCATCACGTCACCCTTCTTCAGGAACTCGCGGTCCTTGTCGAGGCTTTCAAGTGCTTCACGCAGGGATGCGCAAACGGTCGGAACTTCTTTGAGTTCTTCCGGCGGAAGATCATAGAGGTTCTTGTCCATTGCTTCGCCCGGGTGGATCTTGTTTTCGATACCGTCAAGGCCAGCCATCAGCATGGCAGAGAATGCCAGATACGGGTTGGCAAGGGCATCGGGGAAGCGGATTTCAACGCGCTTGCCCTTCGGCGAAGCGGTGTACGGAATACGGCAGGAAGCCGAACGGTTACGGGCAGAATATGCCAGCAGAACCGGTGCTTCAAAACCCGGAACCAGACGCTTGTAGCTGTTGGTGCTCGGGTTGGTGAAGGCGTTCAGGGCCTTGGCATGCTTGATGATACCGCCAATGTAGTAAAGGGCGGTGTCAGACAGGTCAGCATAACCGTTACCGGCAAACAGCGGCTTGCCTTCGTTCCAGATCGACTGGTGGGTGTGCATGCCAGAACCGTTGTCGCCCCATACCGGTTTCGGCATGAAGGTTGCGGTTTTGCCATACTGGTGGGCAACCATGTGGATGCAGTATTTGTAGATCTGGATCGCGTCGGCATGTTCGATCAGGGTGCCAAAACCGATACCCAGTTCGTGCTGCGACGGTGCAACTTCATGGTGGTGCTTTTCGCAACGCACGCCCATTTCGTTGATGTAGTTGACCATTTCGGCACGGATGTCGTTGGCCGAGTCAACAGGCTGAACCGGGAAGTAACCGCCCTTCGGACCCGGACGGTGGCCGCGGTTGCCGCCTTCAAATTCGGTGCCGGTATTGTACGGACCTTCTTCGGAATCCAGCTGGTAGCCCATGCCTTCGCCAGCGGTGGTCCAGCGAACGTCGTCAAACAGGAAGAATTCGGGTTCGGCACCGAAGAATGCGGTGTCGCCAATGCCAGCCGATTTCATGTAAGCAAGTGCGCGTTTCGCGGTCGAGCGCGGGCAACGTTCGTAACCCTGGCCGGTTGCCGGTTCGATAACATCACAGAAAACGATCAGGGTCGGCTGTGCGGTGAACGGGTCAACAACGGCGGTCGAGGGATCGGGCATCAGAACCATGTCGGATTCATTGATTTCCTTCCAGCCCGCAATTGACGAACCGTCGAACATGATGCCGTCGGTGAAGACGTCTTCATCGATCGAGCAGATGTCCTGTGCGGTGTGCTGCCATTTACCTTTGGAATCGGTAAAACGCAGGTCCACAAACTGGATGCCTTTTTCTTTGATCAAATTAAGTACTGAAGCAGCGTCAGACATGATGCAACCCTTTAAAACTCGATAATTAGCGACCGTAGTGCGAACAGGAATGAAATGACCGATCAGATCGCGTCATTGCCCCGTTCACCCGTACGGATACGGATCGCGTCCTCAAGTGAGGATACGAAAATTTTACCATCACCGATCCGACCGGTATGGGCGGCCTGCTGGATCGCCTCGATTGCACGCTCGACCAGCGTGTCTTCGACAACAATCTCAAGCTTCACCTTCGGCAGGAAATCGACCACATATTCAGCGCCACGGTAAAGTTCCGTGTGGCCTTTTTGACGGCCAAAGCCCTTGGCTTCGGTAACGGTAATCCCTTTAAGGCCGATCTCCTGAAGGGCCTCCTTAACCTCGTCAAGCTTGAACGGCTTGATGATGGCTTCAATCTTTTTCATTAAGCGCCCTCTGCTTTTTGCGAGAGTTGCGATGAACTCGGTCTATATGGTTAGCACGGCGCGTGCCAGTTTTAAGCTCCCGCTGCCGAGTGGCGATATTCTAGGGAGTCTTATAACGAAAACCTAGTAAAACCCAACGGTTAACCGAGAATTTTTGCGACAGAGTGGTTATATTTTGAGCATCTTGCATAAATAATATGCAATTTTATGATCCGATGGCAGGCAGTTACGAAATTTATAAAATCCTCCCCCGTCAGATTGGTATTTTCCTGTGCAAATTGCGCATGGATGCGTCTCTATTTGGCGGCCCGATTCTATTTATGCGGGTGGGGTGCGGTGTCTTGGTGTGTTTTCTTGCCGGTTATGACGCGCAGTACTGGTCATTGCCGCGTCATCGTGGCAGAAACATATGAATAAACAGAGATATGCGTTTTAGCTTGAAGCAGATCGCTTGGCACGCATGAAGACCAGAATCAGGTAAAAAGGACGGTTCACGATGTCGGATTTTATTGGCAATCCATTGTTTGCATCGGGCGGTATCACGATTTTTGAAGTCATGAGCGGCCTTGCACGCAAACATAATGCCATCAATTTGGGGCAGGGCGCACCCGATACCGATGGCCCGGCCGATATTCGCCAGGCCGCGGCCGATGCGACAATGAACATGTCCAACCAATATCCGTCGATGATGGGAATTCCCGAATTGCGCGAGGCCGT
Source organism: Thalassospira sp. (assembly GCA_050299455.1). Lineage (GTDB taxonomy): Bacteria > Pseudomonadota > Alphaproteobacteria > Rhodospirillales > Thalassospiraceae > Thalassospira. Next base: position 6,134 of record JBNKVZ010000061.1, on the reverse strand, counting down.
CGCCCGCCATAATAAACGGTTTTACGACCTGGATATTGATGCCGAAACGGAAGTGATGGTGACCGCCGGGGCGACCGAGGCCCTGGCGAATGTCATTTTGGGGTTGGTGGCGCCGGGGGATGAAGTTGTCCTGATCGAACCGCTATATGACAGTTACTTGCCGATTGTGAAGCTGGCCGGGGGTATTCCCAAGCTGGTGCGGGTTACACCGCCACATTGGGAATTGCCCCGCGAAGAACTCGCCGCTGCCTTTTCAGACAAAACCAAGCTGGTTTTGATCAATTCGCCGATGAATCCCTGTTCAAAGGTTTTCACCGATGACGAACTGAATTTTCTGGCAGAGCTTGTGACCCGTCATGACGCCTATGCCCTGTGTGACGAGGTTTATGAGCATCTGGTGTTTGATGGCCGCAAGCATCGCCCATTAATGACCTTTCCGGGTATGCGGGATCGTTGTGTTCGTGTCGGGTCCGCCGGTAAAACCTTTTCGCTGACGGGCTGGAAGGTGGGCTATATTACGGCCTGTCCCAAATTGCTGGAGCCGATCTCGAAGGCGCATCAATATCTGGTTTTTACAACGCCACCTAATCTGCAATATGGCGTGGCCTATGGTCTTAATCAGGATGACAGCTACTTTAACGGCTTTACTGCCGTTATGGAAAAAAAGCGCGATTTCCTGATGAAAGGCCTGCGCGAGGTGGGTTTTGAGGTGCTCGATTCTCAGGGGACATACTTTATTACCTGTGATTTCCGCCCGCTGGGTTTTGACGGCGATGACGAGGCATTCTGCCAATATCTGATCGAAAAGGTCGGTGTTGTCGCGATTCCGGTATCGGCCTTCTATCAGGAAGGGGATGTGCGCCATTTTGTCCGTTTTTGCTTTTGCAAGCGTGAGGCCATCATGGAAGAGGCCATTGAACGGATGAAAAAGGTTTTTGCCGCCTGATCATTCGGGTTGGCGTAAAAGAAAAGGACATCGCAAAACCGGCGATGTCCTTTTTTGTATCTGATTACAAGGTCCTAATCAGCCTTAGGGGCTGATGGGGTTTTTATTTGTGATCAACCATTTCCCAGCTTCCGGTCCGGGCGGAGCGGGCGATGCTATCGAGAATTTTCATATTAAGGATCGCATCTTCGATCGGGTAATCGACCTCGATGCTGCCATCGAAAATCGCCGTCGCGTTTTCGCCCTGCAGGGTATAGTGATTGCAAACTGGGAAGGAAACTTCGCGGGCTTCGTCAAAGCCAGGCTGTTTTTGGGTGCCAATGCGAATGACCGCCGGGTTTTCCGGCACCGGGTTATAAGGCATGACAATTTCAATGCGGCCTTCGGTGCCCAGAATATGCACACGCTGCACAGCGGCAGATTGCGTGCCGCAGACAAAGCTGGCCTGAACGCCGCTGCCAAAATCCAGCAAGCCGGAAACCAGCCGGTCGGTGCCGAATTTAGGGTCCTTGTCCATCAGCGAGACAACGCGTACCGGCTCGCGCCCGGTGATATAGCGCGGGCCGATCACGCAATAGCAGCCAATATCAAGCAATCCGCCGCCGCCAATGTCCTTTTTGTTGCGCACATCCGCCGGGTTGACATTGTGATAGGTGAAAACGCTTTGAATGGCGGTCAGTTCACCAATCTGGCCGCTGCTGACCAGTTCGCGCGCATGCTGCCATTGCGGGTGGTGGCGCACCATAAAGGCTTCCAGCACCTGTTTGCCGCTTTTGTTGCGCGCGTCGATCAGGCGTTCGGCATCTTCGGTGTTCAGGCCAATCGGTTTTTCACACAGAACATGCTTGCCGGCTTCCAGGGCCTTGATGGTCCATTCAACATGCAAATGGTTGGGCAGCGGGTTATAAACGGCGTCGATCGATGGATCGGCCAGTAATTCTTCATATGATCCATAGGCGCGTGGAATGCGCAAATTTTCGGCGACCTCGCGGGTTTTTTCCAGATCGCGGCCGGCAATGGCCCGAATTTCCAGCTTGTCGCTCTGCTGCATTGCTGGAATGACTTTTGCCGTTCCAATATTGGCTGTGCTTATCACGCCCCACTTCATCGGATTCTCCGTTTTTTCTTTCGGCCAGCATATGATCGTGAAATCACAATATGCCGGATTCATGATATCGCGCTGATTTAATTGTTCCCATTTTGTCCTGACGCAAGAGAAATATGCGACTGAAAAATCGTCAGCCTGCTGTGCTAGGAACAAAAAGACGATCAATAGCGACGAAAAATCGCGGTGATTGGCGGGTTCAGGGCCGGAGGAGGGCAGGATATGAAAAAAAGTCGAAATCTCCGCTTGACGTACCCTGTCCACGGCGATAAAAACCGCGCCACACGATGGCGGTAACGCCAAATGATGGCGGGTGTAGCTCAGTCGGTTAGAGCACCAGATTGTGGCTCTGGGGGCCGTGGGTTCAAATCCCATCACTCGCCCCATAAATTCAAAGGCTTAGAAGGTTATTCCTTCTAAGCCTTTTCTCTTAGGTAGCATATAGGTAGCAAATTGCGCCGGGTTATGCGGCCGTGCGGCGGGCTATTTTTTCGTCCTTGTTGTCGTTATCGGCACCCGGTTGCGGGTCGCATGTCGTCCCGAAAGTTTCGCGCTCATATGTTCGTAAATCTTCGATCTGATACCGCACCATGCCGTGAATCGTTTTGTAGGATGGTCCTTTGCTGGACCAGCGCCAGTGGCTTAAAGTTTTTGTTGATATTGGCTTTTCCTTTTGGCCGGTAATACCAGCCGACTCCCATCGTTTTGCAACCTGGGTTGCCGTCAAAAATAGCAGGGTCATGCTGCGTCTTCCTTTTCTGCCAGCGTATCGTCATTGGCCGGGGTGGCGGTGTGGGCAATGATGTTTTCAACGGCCTGAATGCGTTGCCCGATATGCTCCATGACATTGACCGACATGGTGTTGCCGAGCGCCTTGTATCGCGGCCCGTCTGCGGCGGCGTTGGTGTACCATTTGCCGCCTTCGCACCAACATTTTATGTCTGGCTGTTGTTGCGCCCATAGGTATTGGGCGTCGTCAAACTCAATCCGGCGTCGGCGGGGCAGGGGGATTAATGTATAATTATCGGGAAAAGCGTGCAGACGTTCGCATTCTTTTGGTGTGAGGCGGCGGACGGCCATTTTGCTTTGAACAAAGCTGCGGGTTGCGCCGCCCGATGATGCGCGAATATTTGCGGTGTGGTGAGGGCCTTCAAGCTGTGATCCGCCTTCGCGCCCGCGCAGGTCGTAGGCGACGGGGATAAAATGGCCGGCTGCGGCGCCTTCCGGCCTGCCACCTGCGCCGCCAGTGAAGCTATCGCGGCAAAGCGTTCCCGCAACGGCGACGCCGTGTTGTGCGCTTGCCTGCAAGGTAAACGTTGGATCGGCTTCATTGCCAATTCCGATGCCTGCGCGCGGGTCGGTCGTGCTTTTGCCGGTGCGCTTTCCGATTTCCTGAATGGGGTAGGCGATGGCTGCGTGTCCGCCGCCATTCTGGTTGGTTGTTTTGCTGCCCATTGCGCGAATTGTGGGGGCGATATTGCCAACCGCAAACCCGTTGCGGCCGGATGCCTTGCAATCGAAGGCAATAATAGGTGCCCCATCACCATCACCATCACTTGAAGGCCTTTTGTAATCACGGGCTTTCAGTGCAGGGCTGATCGCGGGAGCATAGGATAGAGTGTTGTTATTGGTCGGGACGGGCACGATTGGTGTTCCGCGTCCGGTCCCGTCCTCTCTGGCGTCAAATCCTTCGGCGCGCAGCGTGTGGGCAACAACCGGGTCCTGGCCCCGGCTTTCGCCGCATCGGTCTACGCCCCTGCCACTCGCTGTAAGGCTTGGTGCAACATCGCTGGCAATTCCTTGCCTCTGATCGCGGCGCGGCGCAGGATGCCCTTGCAGGCTTTCGCGCTCAAGAAGTACCGCTGCGGCAGGGCGCCAGTCTCCAAGATATCCGACAACGATGACACGGGTGCGTCGTTGGGGTGCGGCCCTGGGGCTGCGCTGTGTGCGGGTAAACTGAGTGTCCAGCACGCGCCAAGCGATCCCGTAACAACCGGGCGCGGCGGGTGGCACGACGCCAAATGCCCGCCATCCGCTATCAGGGGGCGCAAAGCGATATCCGGGGGCGTGCCCGGTAAAGCAGGCGATGACGGCCCCGAAATCGGCACCGCTGTTAAGACTGAAACAGCCGGTGACATTTTCCCATACAAACCACTTCGGGCCAAACCGGCGCAATAGACGTCCAAATTCGATGGTAAGATTACCACGGTTTCCGCCAAGTCCGGCGCGCGCACCGGCAACTGAGAAGTCCTGGCAGGGGGTTCCCCCGACAATAAGGTCAATTGCTGGCTCAATGCCAAGTCTCCTTAAAAAACGCGGGCGCAGCGCGGTAAAATCTCCCCATAGCGGGACGCCCTCAGTTTTGGCAGCATGGCCGCACCGAACATCCCGCGCCTTGTGGCGATAAGTCAGAACAGCGCGGGGGAAATCTTCGATTTCCGAATAAAGCACTGGCGACCAGCCAAGGGGGCGCCATGCTTCGGTCGCAGCTTCGATGCCGCTGCAAACAGATAGGTATTTCATTCGTCTCCACCTTCCAGCGCAAGGCGCGCTTCCTCCGCCAGTTTGTTGGCGTGATCCTCGTGCTGGATCGGCAAAAGGCCAAGTTTGACAGCATGCAACCATCCCTTTCGGGGCTGTTCCAGCGCGGTGCGTAGGCTGGTTTCGCGGTCGCGACTGGCGCTTTCATCTTCGGTGCTGTGGCTGAAAACCGGCTTTCCCGGCCCTTCAAAGGGCGCGATGTGCTCGTTCCAGAAATGCGCGCGGGCTTCGGCGGTTTTAAATTTCGCGTGGATTGTTAGGGGGTATGTCATGCTGCAATCGCCTTCATTTCAAGGATTTCGCAATGGGCTATAGAGCGCAGCGCCTCTTCGCGGGTGTAGAGCCCTGCCCGTGACGTGTCGCTGCTATATCCGCAGTCGCCGGTCGCATACCAAAGCTGCTTTTCACGGTTCCAGATGCGAAAAAGGGGCTGGTCGCCAAAAAGCTTTTTCTTAAGGTGGCTGGCGCGTTCAAAATCCATGTGTGCGATGGCATTGAGAAGCTGTTTTTCGAGTTTGGCGCGATGGATTTTGTGATCCTGCTGCTTGCGCAGGTTGTTGGGGCGTTGCAGGTGAATATCAAAGGAAGCGACGTTTCTGATGTCGTAGGGGCTGGTGACAACCCACCACATATTGTTGATGTGATAATAGGCAGTTCCGCGCATCCAGCGGCGCTGTTTTCGTTCCTTGATCCAGACGGTTGCGCCGTGGGTTACGGTCTGGCCTTCGGCGGATTTATTATTGTAACTGGAATCCGCGCCCTTTGGGTATCCAGTTGCTATATCAAGGTTCCGGCTTTCGGCGTAGTTGATTTGAATGAATTCCCGTGCGGTAATCCCTTGCGGGCCAATATCGCGGTGACCGGGAGACTTTTTCACAATCAAGTACCCGTGGCTGTCATGCAAATGATGCGCAAGTTTTGACAGGGTTAGTTTTGTTTGAAGGCGCAGCAGGTATGGCATGCGTTCGAGAATATCAAAGTCGTATTCGCCGCCATGCCGGTTGGTGACGTTGGCAATATTTTGAAAGAATTTGATTTCAAGATGCCTGCCGCAAAGCCGGATTTTCGCTTCCAGATCACCTTTCCGGCAGTAGCGGTGCTTTTTGCTTAGTGTTCTGTAATGTTTCTTTACCTTCTTGTCGGCGCGAACCGACCAGCCAAGCTTGCGCATGGTTCTGATCAATGGTGCCAGCACGTCGTTAGTCATGCTGGTTTCGTCTACATTTTCTTCCCATACTGAAATACTGGAATCGTGAAATACAATTTTGCCGTTGTTGCGCGCGATCATGCTGCGCCCCCTGTGTGTCGGGTGATGATGTCGTGCGCCGCGATCCACCTGGTTGCAGGGTAGTGTGCGCATTTGAAAAGGATGCGGTTGGCGTCAAGTCGCACCATGATCTTGCCCAGCCTTGGCATGCCGTCGATGCGGGCGGTGATGGTTTCCGGGCTGGGTGGCGTTATTGGTGCGTCCGGTGATTGAGTGCGGTGTCCCGGCTGGTCTTTTAAAAAGACGATGTTAGACATTGGCTGATTCCTGTGAAG